>JAFADI010000064.1 GCA_023424965.1 Bacillota bacterium | reverse complement strand
CGGTATCTTTGTATTGCTGAAAGTCGATGGTTACGTTTGGAAGTGCATTTTTAAAAGAGTCTTCCTTGGTTTTCGCCTGGAAGAAATCCAGATCCTCTGCCAGCAATCCCACGGAAAGTGTAACCGGCCCGGCTTTCTCTTCCTGTGCTTTTGCCGGTTCCTGGGCTGTTTGAGCTTCCTGATTGGCCTTTGAAGTATCCGGGGCTGCCTGTTGAGCACCGCACCCCGCCAGACCAGCGGTTGTTACGGTAAATACCAGAATGAGCATTAAACTTAAAACTCTGCTTAATACTGACTTTTCCATAATTGATCCTCCCTGTAAATTTTGTATGAGCCATATTTCTCATGTCTTCTACAGCTTTGATTATACTTGGGGTCCCTTGTGATTTTAATGATATGTCATGTACAAATTTGATATTTTTTGACATGGGCAGGAATAATATAGATTTTTGATTTTCGAAAGGATTAAATCATTTTAAAGCGAATATTATAATAAGTTTGCAGAATACAGCAGGTCTAAAAAATCCAGGGTGGGGAAAAGTATGGCGTTTACAAGGAAAAGTATTATCATTAAACTTATTCTCATTTTTGTAATTTTCATCCCGCTTCCCATTGCCATTGCGGGCCTTATTTTATCAAACTCTTTTTCCAATATCCTTATTGAAAACAACCAGAAGAAGAATCTTCAATTAACCGAGCAAATTGCAAAAAAAATTGACGACAATACCCTGAAATTCATCCTGTCGGTATCCAGCATCATGAATGACAATGATATCATCCCCTCCATCAATCACTGGAATACGTTGGCGGATGATGGAGAAAAATATGAACTGTCCAACGAGATTGATAAAAAGCTGAACTATTATTTCAACTATACAACGGATATTAACGGCGCCTACTTCATCTTTAAAAACAGCGACTGCTACAAGTTTAAAAGCCCTCTTACCAACGAAATTTCCGAGCTTAAAAACATGCGGTGGTATAAGGAAATGAAAGCAAAGGGTGAACAGATCAAGGTGCTGGGAAGAGTAAAAAACTCACAGTTTACCCAGATCAACAACAATGGAGATTACTCCATTTCCATCGCAGCAAGCACGCAAGCCGTCGACAGCTACCCTTTGAATGAAGTCGAGACGGCATACTTTACTTTCAGGGAAAACACCTTCGACAAACTGTATTCCGGCTTGAAATTGAGTAACGTAGGCAGAATCGACATTATCGACCAGGAGGGAAACCTGATCACTTCGGGGGACAACAACATCTCCCAAATTCTAAAAGAGCAAAACATCATGGACAATGATTACGGGTGGTTCCGGTATGCGGAAGGGCGGCAGGATCTGCTCATTACCTACTATACCGTCCCCAGTACCAGTTGGAAGGTCATAAACACAACTTCCTACAAAGAGTTAACCTCCGGCGTGGACAGGATTATGACCATCTTGGTCGGTATTTTCCTGGCCCTTCTGGCATTGTTTGTGGTTGTTTTCTTTGCATCGACCATGAGCACCATCGTCCTCCCTATAAAACATTTGATCTCCAACATGAAAAAAGTGGAGGAGGGCAACTTCAAAACCGGTATCCCGGTCCGCGGAGAAGATGAGCTGGCGCTTTTGAATGCTTCCTTCAACAACATGGTAAAGGAGATTCAGAACCTTGTCCACCGCATTGAAGATGAGAAAACCGAAAAAATGCACCTGGAAATACGGACGCTGCAATACCAGATAAACCCTCATTTCCTGTTTAATACTTTAAATTCAATCACCATGATGGCCGGAATCTATGGTGTGGACAACATCAAGAAAATGACGGAAGCATTGACAAGACTACTTATGAACACGCTTGAAAAGGGCGGAATTTTTACTACGGTGGAGAAGGAATTTGAAACGCTGAAGTCCTACGTACACCTTATGAAAGTCAGGTATGGCGACAGGTTTGATGCAGAGTTTTCGTCCGGGGACGAGGTGGACAATCTTTATATCCTCAAATTGCTGCTGCAGCCCATCGTTGAAAACGCAATCCTGCACGGAATGAAGGAAGACGTGTTCGAAAAGCTGGTCATCACCATTGACGCTAAAAAAACCTCAGATAGACTAATGATTGTCATTTCCGATAACGGAACCGGAATGTCCGGGGAACAGGTGGAGAAAATCCTGGAAAGCGGTTCCGGTCCCAAAAGAGGCTTTAACCGGATCGGCGTAGAAAATGTGAACCAGCGCATCAAATTGAATCATGGAAGCGATTTTGGACTCAAAATAGCAAGTTCTGTGGATTCAGGCACCGAAGTAACCTTTGAACTGCCGGTTATACAGAGTCTGGAGGCCTATGAAGAAAGAGGGGATAAATATGTTCAGGATACTGCTGGTTGATGACGAACCGATTGTAAGGCTTACCATCCGATCTCTTGGCGATTGGAAAAGCCATGGGTTTGAAATCGTCCATGAGGCTTCCGACGGCGTTGATGCCCTCGAAAGTTTTAAGCTGCCGGGGAACGTTGATATCGTCCTTACGGATATCAGCATGCCGAAAATGAATGGCATCGAACTGATTAAAAATATCCGTGAGCTTGATAAAAATATGCCGATTATCGTTTTGAGCGCTTATAACGACTACCAGTTTGTCAGGGAGGCCTTTAAACTCGGAATCCAGGACTATATTCTAAAATCCGATCTGGCTTTTGATCCCCTGCTTAAGTTATTGGAAAAAGCTGCAGAAATGATTTCGGACATGCAGCGCAGCAACAGCGAAAGCATCAGCAAGAACAATTATTTGAAGCACAAGCTGCTTGAAGATATTCTCCATGGAAATATCCCCGAAGATGTCAATACCAAGGTTAAAACCTATGCGATAGGCATTGCCCCTGTTAACATCGCTGTCGCGGTATTTTCCGTGGATGACTGCAAGCTTTTGGAGGAAAAGCATGACGATGCCGTATTGTCAAAAATAAGCACTTCCATATGCAATATTTTTGCACAGAAGATCCTGGAATACAAACTGGGAGAATTTGTACGGCTGTCAAGATATAAATATGTGTTTATCGTCAGCTTCGAAAATGAAAAAAGCGGACTGAAGATCACACAGAACCTGAACAGTTTCGTCAGCAACATAAAGTATACCCTGTCGGAGCTTTTGAACATCTCCGTCACCGTTGGGCTCAGCAGCATGCAAAACGGATATGGAAACATTCCCGCTTTATTTAAGCAGGCGGAAGATGCAACGGAATTAAAGCTTATTTACGGGAAAGGAAAAATCATCTGTCACCAGGACATCCGGAGTTTTTCCAACACGAATGACAGCAATATCTATGGGAGGGAAAAAGCACTGCTGAGCGCTCTTGAAAGCGAGGATGAAGGCAGTGTAAAAGAAGAGCTGAAAAAGCTTGCAGATATCATCATCGGTCTGAAGCTTTCAGGTATCCATCAGATATACAATCTCTACCTGGAGCTGATATACATCATCTTCAGCTATCTCAATACAAAGGATATCAAGCCCGAGGATATTTTCGGCAAGGAAGTCAATTTCCACGAAAAAATATATACCTTTGAGACCCTCTCGGAAATTTCAAACTTTATGGAAAATCTGTTATCCTTTATCATATCGGAATTGAAGGATAAAAACAAAGGCCTATCTAAAAAACTAAAGAGAGCAACGGACTATATCAAATCCCACTTCAATGAAGATATAAGCCTGACACTGGTAAGTCGAAACCTCCAGGTCAGCGAGGCTTACCTAAGCCGCCTGTTTACAAAAGAAACCGGAGAAACCTTTATTAACTATCTGACCCGTTTGCGGATTGAAAAAGCAAAAGACCTGTTAAAGAGCTCCGATCTCACGATCAATGAGATAAGCCAACTGGTGGGCTACTATAACCAGGAGCATTTCAGCCGGGTTTTCAAAAAATATGAAGGCTGCAGTCCCAACCGATACCGAAATGGCAGTTAAACAATCAAAACAGCAGTGTCAGCGTGTGTATGATGAGTCCCGCCAGGCCTCCGACTACCGTTCCGTTGATTCTGATGTACTGCAAATCAGCCCCTACATGGGTTTCCAGCCTGTCTACCATGTCTTCCGTTTCCCAGGCCTTTACGGTATTGAAAATATACCGGCCAATCTCCTCCCGGTAGGTAGAGACGACGCCTGTGATTCCTTTCCTGACGGCAGCGTCCACAGTGCCCTTCAAGGCCTCCGCCCCCAGGAACCTTTCGATAAGCATATCGATAAATCCATTGATTTTTTCTTCAAATTCCTGCCGGGGTTTTTGTCCGTATAAAAGCAGTTGTTCTTTGATGTCATTCATGCTTTTATTTACGATACTGCCCAGCAATTCAGAGTCCAGCATTTCATTTTTGAACTGCTCCCCCTTCTGTATAAGCTCTTCGGAGGTTTTTAGCTCTCCGGCCAGCTTCGGCAAGCTGTAGGACAACAGTTTATTTATCTCGGTATTTTCATTTTCAAGCTCATCAATCTGCCGCTGCAGCACCTTCAAAATGTTTTTGAATATCAGGTCCCCGATCAGGGGAAGCGCAAGGGTTTTATGCATGTTCTCCAGGAATTTCAGCGTTGCATCCCGGTTTTCGCTGATATAGTTATATAGATGCAGAAGCAGTTCTTTTGCCAGGGGAAAATGCCTTCCCGATGTAACAAGGGCCTCCAGTATACCACCAAGCGAAGGGTAGAGCTTTATGCCCCTCAAGCCGCTTTTCAGCGTACTTCCTGCAATCGCTGCCATTTCCCCGCTTTCAAACAGGGCTTTTACCATGGAAGAAAAATTGTTGATGACAGCTTCCGCTATGGCAGACCTGCTCTTGTTCAACTGTTTTAAAGCTTCATCCACGGGATTGATGGTTTTCAGCCTTTCCTCCAGAACTTCCGCGGTAAAAAAATTGGAGACGACAAAGTTTGATATGGACTCCCCGATCCGCTCTTTGTTGTTGGGTATGATGGCCGTATGGGGTATCCATTTCATGCCCATCGGATGCTTGAACAGCGCCACCACCGCGAACCAGTCCGCCAGGGCTCCGATCATCGCCGCCTCTGCAAAAGCCACAATGAAGGAAAAGCTCAGGTGATAGGTTTCAAATCTTTTAAATACAATATAGATGAGTGCCATCAGCAGTAAAAGCCCCGTGGCAATCCATCGCATTTTTTTTAACTTATACCTGTTTTCCCGGAAGAGCTCCTGTTCCCTCTGCATACGTCAAATCCTTTTGGTTTTTAAGATGTAAGGGTATTCCCTTTAGTGAAGATAATACCACTTTTACTCTACTCTTTCAATGGAGGCCAACAGGGCCTGGAAGAAGGAAGCTCTCTATTTTGCTCTTTCCCCCCTTTTTTTGCTTCCGGTGCGGATTTTGATTTCCGCACCAATGAATACAATAAGGGGCAGGATTATTTCAAAAGGAAAGGCATAAAATTTATAAATCTTATTTGCCCACTCGAACATTTCCATCACGTTGGGGTATACGAATGCCGCCAGCGCCATCATCAGCAGCCCCACAGGGGTCACTACATACCTGTAGTCGTCCATATTGAGCACCTTTGCCATTCCACTGCTGGCGGCATACAGGCAGATGCTGATTTTTACAAAACCCGCAAACAGGAATACGGTGGAAACCAGCACCTCGATTCTCTGTAAAAAGTCTCCGATGTTTATCAACCGCACCGATGCATAGGAGGGAAAATACATCATTGAAATATTCTCCACGCCCAGGACCAGCACACTCCGGGTGGCCACCGTCACGATGGTTATTCCTCCGATGAGCAGGCTCCAGTAATATACTTTAAAAGGACTGGCGGGTTTCCTCAATTTATTCAATACCGTTGTAAAAATCACCGTTTCGGCAAAGGGAAAGGAGAGCACC
This sequence comes from Bacillota bacterium, assembly GCA_023424965.1. Taxonomy (GTDB): domain Bacteria; phylum Bacillota; class Clostridia; order Acetivibrionales; family JAFADI01; genus JAFADI01. The sequence goes on along the minus strand of JAFADI010000064.1, from coordinate 122,890 downwards.
GAAAAGGCGCTGTCCAAGACAGGCCCCATGCCCTCGTACAAAACAGGCTTTAAATTCTTAAATTCAAGCAGGGGAATGAACAAAAGGGTTACCCCTATGATAGCTCCGATAATAATGGGGAGTATCATGGAGGTCCATCTTCCGATGACTTCCACGCCTGCTTTTACCGCCCAGATACACAAAACCGTCATAAAAATCGCGATGATATTTTGCGGTGTTTCCGGGATGGAAACGATTTTTATGAATTCCGTGAAATTTCTGATGACCAGAGCTCCCAGGTGAAAGGCAAACCAGATAATAAACAGTGACAGAAGCTTCCCCACGATTTTCCCGAAAACAGTGTTTAATATTTCATACAAATCCTTTCCCGGAAAGAGTGTAAGAAGTCTTGCATACACGAAAAAAACCGGCACTGCCGCAAATATTGCCATTGGGACCGCAATCCAGACGTCCTGCTTCGCTTCGCCTCCGGCCCCCAAAACCAAAGTGCTGCCCAGGATGAATGTGATCATGATTGCGGTACCCTGTTTTTGGGTAATAATTTCCTTGTTCACAGTTTTCCACCTTCAAAATAAAAACTTTCTCCAATCCCCATCAAGATGTAATCCCCCAAATTGCAGTAACAATTTTTTTCAGAGGTTCCGAGGGGCTGGGAATCTTTACATCCGCATCCGGCAATACGTTCAGCACATATGCCAGCAGAAGAATGCCCAAATAGATCCAGAACCTGGGCCATTGTTTCTTTCTCCAGGCAGGTCCAAGGTCTGTAAATATGAAGAAGGCACAAACAAGGGTCAGCAGCACCATAAACATTCTAAGCTAATCTCCCACTTTAATAGGCTTTGACAGCAAGCCCGTATTGTCAATTTCAATATGGGACTCCACACTGACTTCCATGTTCCTGAAAATATCATCCCACTCATTTTCTACAGCCCTCCACAGGGAAGGCATTTCACCTTTTACAGTCCTTCCGAACCCAAAAATGTCCGCGTCAAAATCCTTCTGCACCCGCTTTACCACCTTTCTTATGTTGTCCGACAGCTGCTGTTCCGCCGCATCTTCAAGCATTTTGATCCCGTTTTTATCCATAAAATTTTCTTTTGTACCGTGCTCATCCAGGGATACTTTCGCTTCTGCTTTAATGCTCATGGATAGCTTCCCGCCGGATATTACCGGCCTTACCGTTGTTTTATTGGCAAAAACCTCCAGGGTGATGTTTTTATGTCCAACCTGAGGGTTTTCTTTTGCCGTAAGCAATCCCCCCTTTATTTTCCCCGTGGCGAAAAGAAAATATTTGGTTTCATCTCCATCCAGAAAGCCCACAAGCCTGTCGCCCTTGAATACCGCCGTTCCTGCCACCTGGGATGTCTGCTGTCCCGCATTGTCCGTCAGACTGACGGAGGGTAAAACCGGGGATATTCCTCCGCTCGCCAACATGTCGATGAACATATAAGCCTCTACGCTGGGGGCTTTTGACAGATTTGCCTGGGCCTCCAGCATTTTATTGATTTCAAAGGAGCGAATATCCGTGGAAATACTCCTTGCACTGAGCAATTCCCTGGCTGTCTCTCCCCTGGAAACCAGAACATCAACGCTCAATCTGGGCTCTGCATCCCTGTCAAGCCAGTCGATGATTTCCACGATTCCTTCCTTCGCCACCTGCCGGCTTAAAATAACAATCTCGGTGTGTCCCCAATAAAGTTTTGGCGCAGTAATTTCTATGGAATTCCTCACCGCGTCGAAGATGGTATCTCCGTGGAGCTCCAATATTTTTGACCTTATCTTCGGCTCCATCCCTCCTTCATGCAAATCCACGATCTCCACCGTAACCAGGTATCTGCCCTCGCTGTCTTTGTCCACGGCCATACCCGCCACGATGGAAAGCTTGTCGATTTCCCTGTAATTCCAGCAACCCGGAAGTATCATTGCGTTGAGAAGCAATAAAAGGGCAAGGAGGAGCAACTTTTTCCTCATGATTTTTTCCCTCCGTCCGCCTGTCGCTTCCGATTGCCGGCAGCAATAAACTGGGGCCGGTACCTCATCTGCCATAGGGGTGCTCTTATAATGGTATCCTTTATATCTTCCGCGTCAAGGGACGTCAGATTCAGCAAGTAGGGCACCCCAAAAGACCGGATCTGGCACAGGTGGAGAATAACTCCCGTAACTGCGAAAATAAGACCGTATAGACCCAGGAAAGCCGAGAGAAGCAGAAAACCCACCCTGAGGATAATGGCTGCTCCTTTGATCCTGGGTATCATCAAACCCGTGATGCCGGAAAGGGCCACCACAATCACCACAGGCGCACTTACAATCCGGGCTTCCACCGAAGCCTGCCCCAGCACCAGGGCACCCACGATGCTCAAGGCCTGTCCTATATTTGTGGGCATCCGTGTTCCCGTCTCCCGCAATATTTCAAAAACAAAAAGGAGCAGTGTCGTTTCCACAATGGTGGGAAAAGGCACTCCCTGTCTTGCGGCAGATATGCTCAAAAGCAAGGGGGTGGGTATCATCTCCTGGTGAAAGGTCATCATCGCCACATAAATGGCAGGAACACTGACAGTTATAATAAAACCCAGTATTCTCAATATTCTGCTCATGGAAGAAAAATAGAAATTAATATAGTAATCCTCATTGGCCTGCAGGTCTTCGATAAACAGGTGGGGCAGCGTCAATACCACGGGAGTTCCGTCGACCACAACGGCGATTCGCCCTTCCAGCAGTTTTCCGGCTACCACGTCGGGCCTTTCCGTGCTCCCCATGGTCTTGAAAGGGGAATAGGGAGAATCGTTGACCAGCTCCTGTATGTACCCGGAATCCAGAATTCCATCCACATCGATACTTTTCAGCCTTCTCATGAGCTCCCCCAATATATCCTTGTTTGCTATCCCTTCAATGTAGCAGATACAGATGTGCGTTTGCGTCCGCACGCCTATTTGCATATACTTGAATTTCAAGTCCGGTGTGGCCAGCCTCCTCCTGATCAGGGAAAGGTTTACCAGGATGGGTTCTATGAAGCCCTCTCTCGGCCCCCGTATGATTCTTTCCCCTTCCGGCTCCGTAATTGCTCTTGTTTGCCAGCCCCGGGTTTTTATTACCAGCGCTTCCGCAAAGCCCTCGGCAAAAAGCACCGAGTCTCCATCGATAACCGCTTTGGCGAGTTTGTGTACCTGGCTGCTTTTCTCTACATTATCCGAAACAACAATCTCATTTTTCAAAGTGTCTATGAGGCCACTGTCATGGCTGACGGAGACAGCCCTTGTAATGGGCATGATAATGTTTTCATTGATTATTTCCGCATTTACCATGCCGTCGATGTAGAAAATACAGCATTTTATTTGATTGTTGTCCTTGTTTTCAAAATTTCTTGTCATAAAAGTATCGTCATTGCTGAAGATCTTTTTAAAAAGCGCTGTATTCATGTCCATTGACCCGCTTAACGTCTCATTTTCAAGCCGCATGCGGCTTTTTTCATCCAGCAGGTCCGTTTCCTTTTTCTTTTTAAAAATCATCCCATCACCCGAACAAAGCAAATGCCATTCTATCTGCATAGGTTATGTAATTTGAGCACAATTCATACAAAATCAGTGCAGTAGGGCGTCTGGTTTATTCATATAAAAAATAGGCGTTGGAAACATCATACTTTATTCCGCTGATTTTAAAAATACAAATGCCTTTCCCCGCATCGACTTCTATTCTTTGCCCTTTCCTTTTGAGAAGCAGGGCTCTCCCCAGGGCCGACAGGCAGGAAACATCCTCGGGGGATTTGCTCATGCGGTAGGGGGAAACGATCCTGAACAACTGTGTACCGCCCCGGCTCAACTCTTCCAGCTCCACCATGCTATCGATGATGGCAAAGGGTATGCGATTGATGGTTCTCAACTTCTCCCGGTCGGGCCGCTCAACCACTTGAACCGTTTTTACCAGTTCCTCCAGCTCTTTTATATAACCTTCCAGAAAAAAGTTGAATTCATCACGCTTTTCGGAAGGCTCAGGATAAAAACCATCCACAATTTCATTTTTTCTTTCTTCCACTTCAACCAGCTGGCTCAGCAGTGACCTGTATGCCGCCGGTGTCATCTCCACCCTTGAATCCATAAATACAATCCTCCTTTAACTGCGAATAACCCGGGGCCTCCTCCGGATATACATTAAATGGAAGGGCCCCAATCAGCACAATAGGCATTTTGCGGTAGCCGCAAAATGCCTATTGGAAGAATCATATCATCTTTTACATACATTTTCAATCATGGATGTCATATCCATTTTATTGCAAACCGCCAATTTAATTCCATATAACACCATTAATTTCAATAGGCCCCATTAAATACACAGTGTTCAATAAACTGGTAATCCGATACATCATTGACACACATTTACATTTATGTTATCATCTATATGACAGGCGTTTTGCAAATCCTTTTGCAAGATGCCTTGTTCATTTTTTAAATGTTTACCATTTAATTACATTTATTTGAAAAGGGAGATGGAAATGTGTAAAAAGTCAATATCCATGAAAATGTATGATGCTTTATCCTGGCATGTAACCCACATCGAAAGTAAAAAAGAAATGCTGTTCAAGGAATATTACAACGAGGAAACCGAAGAAAGCAAAAAATTCGAAGCCTTTTTCAAGGCATACCTGCTTGCCCTCACCACCTACCTGGACAGCGTTGCCATTGGACCGGAAGGTAAAAATGAATGCCCCTTTGTGATTATCGGCAGCATTGTTGAGGTATTCGACCATTGCGAAAACGACTCCTACCGGTATCATATCGTTCTCCCCTATTCCGGGCAGAGCGGAAGCGATGTGGATTACGCTTCCTGCTTATCTCCGCTGGGAAGCGCTTTGCTTTTTAAAACCTTGAACGAGAAAGTAAATGTGGAGATTCCTACAGGGACCCTGCATTATACCATCAAGAAAATAACTTTCCCCGGCTCTCCGACAGGCACAGTCCAGGAGCCGGCAGTACCCGATCAAAAACTGTCCTTTGGAAATTAAATTTACGTTTATATACAAAACCCTCAATTTCTCACAGAAAATGTACAGTGGCATCCTCACCGATGAAGGTATGCCACTGTACATTTTTAACGGGAGTTTTCAGTCCATGTGGAAAACTTCTTTTAAGTCTATGGATACCGGTGAATTGTCGGGATTTGTGTCCATGATGTCGGCCATATATGCCCACCATTTTTTAACTACCGGATTCTGCGGCAGGCTTTCGCTCCGGTTATGGTCCTTCAGCTTCTGAAAGGCAAAAAGGGTATTTGTTTCACTGTCCAGATAAATGGAATAATCCGACACTCCCGCTTCTTCAAGAACTTTTACGAGTTCGGGCCAGATTTCGTCATGCCTCTTTTTGTATTCCTCTTCAAATCCCGGCTTCAGCTTCATTTTAAACGCTGCCCTCAACATGGTCTTTTCCTCCTTGATAATAAAGTTATGAGGGGGTAAGCCTTGCTTTTGGTGCAAGACACCCCCACATAAATTTTGATTCTATACTAAATTATAAATTATTTTATGGTACCAGCACAATTTACTTTTTTCTATCTGCTAATTCAAGTTAAAGTCCAGCGTGTATATGTTGGGCGAGTTTTTCTGCGGATAGTAGATCGTAAGCTTATTTTCCAGCTTGAGCCTGCTCCTGTCAATAAGGGGATCGGAGAAGAACCTGCCGGAATCCGTATGCTGTATTGTCCAGTCTGTCCAGTTGGACGCGGCAGAAGCAGAAGCTATTCTTAAGTCCGGAAGTATGGCATACAGATTGTTTGTGGAAGAAACCGCAAGCTTACCTCTGAAGTTCAATATTACAGGCAAATTGGCGATTGAGTTCCTGGACCAGGTCCCGTTTGTATTTCTCCAGTAATGCCAGTAAGTACTCTTTGTTCTTGCGTTTGTAAAGTTGGAGTCATCCGCCTGTGAATCGGGCATGTGGCCCAGCAATACGTGTACGCGTCCGGCATTGTCCACCGTCATGTGCTCCTGGTTGATAAGGCCGCGGTTCTGTTTGATGGTCCAAACCCTTGCGCCGGTATTATTGGTAGACAATGGCGAACTTCCTGTTGTTGCGATCGTTGAACCGGAATTGTTTTTCCATGTGCGTCCGTTATCATCGCTGTAAATATAGAACAAATCATGATTTGTCGTGGCATCCGGCGTTTCCCTGACGCACCATGAAGCATGCAAACGGTTGCCGTTGTATTCAAGTCCGTGCAGGTATGCGTTGTTGCTGTTTGCAATACCGTCTATGTATTTTCCTATAAATGTCCATGCACCATTGCCGCTGTATTCCCAAAGGTACTCATCGCCAGATCCGCTTGTCCCATAACGGTAGCTCATAAGCATCTTTCCATTCGGTTCTGTTACATATCTGGGATATGTAACCTGAGTTACATAGGTGGTTCCCATATAGTGTGTCACCGGATTGAAGCTGGCTTTTGCCCAGGCTACACCGGTAGGATTGGTTACAAGTCCGCTAACCGATCGGATGTACTTGAGGTCGCTGCCATGATGGTCGAAAGCAATATGAAGCGTGCCGTCCGTTGGAGCAATACCTAAGGAAATGGTATTGTGGGCGTCGTCAACCGACTGTACGTAATCGCTGATTTCGATCTTGTTCCAGGCTCCGCTGGGCAGCTGTCTTCTTGCAAGGATTATATGCCTGTTTGTGTTGTAAAAGCAAGTATACTGATAGCCATTGTATGTAAGTATCCCCTCCTGCTGGAAGGACTCACCGTTCAGGTAGCCCCCATAGGAAACCACTGTCAAACCGGAATATGTCATTTGTACATCTGCTGTTTTTGTTAGTGTCGGTGCTGCTGCAAATACGTTTGACACGATTAATATCATAGCTATACAAACCATTATTGATAAGGATTTTAAAATGCTTCTTCTTTTTAACATTCTTTTCTCTCCCTTCAAAGTTGAGGTTCGGCCTTATGACACTTTTTTCTGCTGCAAGATGGCAAATAGACGACAGATAGCAGAATTTTCTTTTGTTATGATACTCCCCCTTACGAAAAATTAAATAGTTAAAAATATGTATTGAAGCACTTGTCTAAATAGCTCCCTCAAGCCTCATGCTTGAGGGAGCATGTTTATGAGAATTTGTTTACTGCATGGATTCGTCTTAGTATACTTTTTTCCATTCACCGATGTTGCTGGCGTCAAACTTGAAGGGGTCTCCCAGCATGATCTGGGTGCCGTCGCCGTCTTTAACAACTTCCTTGTCGCCGAGTTTTCCAGCCTTGAACTTATCTCCCACCTTGCCGGTGATGGTTCCCTTTACAAGGGCATCAGCAGCATAGCCTGTGAGGTATCCAACGTCGATGGGGTTCCAGAGGTACATCCACTGGCAAACTCCGCTTTCAATGTATTCGGCCATTTCGCTGGGAAGTCCGAGACCTGTTACATGGACCTTACCCTTTAAGCCTTTATCCGTTACAACTTTGCCTGCGGCAGCGATACCTACCGTTGTGGGAGCGATGATAGCTTTAAGGTTGGGATAGGATTTGAGTAAAGCTTCAGTTTCAGATACGCTCTTGTCTCTGAGGTCATCACCATAAGCTACTTTTACCAGTTTGACGTCCTTGTACTTGGGATCTTCCAGTTCCTTCTTCATCCACTCAATCCAGGTGTTCTGGTTGGTAGCCTGTGAAGTCGCACTGAGAACCGCGATCTCACCTGCACCCCCGATCATTTCCGCAGCGGCCTGAACTTCTACGCGGCCTATTCTTTCAGGGTCAGCCTGGTTCACGTGAACCATACGGCTTTGAGCATTTACAGCGGAGTCAGCCGAGAGAACTTTAATGCCGGCATCCATGGCCTTCTTAAGTGCAGGCTGAAGCGCATCGGGATCATTTCCGGTAATCGCTATGCAGGAAACTTTCTGGGCGATGAGCTCTTCGATCATCTGGATCTGTGCTTCAGCCGTGGGCTGATCGGGAGCTTTCAATATTGCTTCGCCGCCAAGTTCTTCGATGGCATTTTTAAAGCCTTCCATCTGCTTTTCACCGTATGGGTTCCCGGCATTCTTGAAGATAAACGCAAACTTTTGCTTTGCAGTGTCGGTTTTAGCCTCTGTTTTTGCCGGTTCTTCCGTCTTGGCAGGTTCCTGCTTTGCGGGCTCCTGTGGAGCGCTTCCGCCGCATCCGGCCAATAGGGACATGATCATTACGAGTGAAACAATTGCAGCCAATACTCTTTTCATTTTTCTTCCTCCCTGTTTTTTTTAAATTTGGGTTATATACAAAGCAGCTTTCAACCGCCTTATATCAAAATTTTATCTGGGTTCTTTTCGGGACTTTACTGGGCCTTGCGCAGCTTGTTTATATTGATTTTCAGGTTCGGTATCATTACTGCAAATATCAGCAGAAGGCCAATGATGATCAGCAGCGCCTGTGCCGGCACATTTTTAAGTCCCAGTCCGTACCGGAGCAAGCCGATGAGGAATACGGAGATGATCGCCCCCGTCATCCTTCCCTTTCCCCCGGAGGTGCTGATGCCCCCCAGAACAACCATGGCAATGACATCAAGCTCATAGCCGTTGGCCACGTTGGGCCTTGTGCTTCCCATCCTTGAGGTGAGGAACAGGGCGGTCACAGCGGACATCAAGCCTGCAAGAGTGAAAATGACGACTTTTATCTTATCCACCTGCACTCCCGAGAACCTGCTGGCCGTGATGTTGTTGCCCATGGCGTACACACGCCTTCCAAAGGTGGTTTTATGGAGAAGCAGGGCAAAAATTACCGCGAAAACCGCAAAGACAATCAATATGAACGGGATCTTCCCTACATAGCCCCAGCCCAGGAACTTGTACCAGGAAGGGAACTTCCCGGAGGCCTGGTCTTCAAGGATGATATAGGCAATTCCCCGGTAGATGATCATGGTGGAGAGGGTGACGATGACAGCAGACAGTTCTTTAAATTTGACGATCAGCAAACCGTTGACCAATCCGCAGAGCGTACCTACCAGAAGACAGATGACCATGGCCATTTCCATCGGAACACCCGCATTATAGGTTACAGCCATCACCACCGCCGACAGGGCCACCGTCGAAGCAACGGAAATGTCGATGTCCCCCAGAATGATTACAAAAGCCATGGGCAGAACGATAAAGGCCTTGTCAAGAAACGTCATGGTTGCGTCCAGAAGCCTTTGGCCGTCCAGATAGTATGGGGACAAAGACGTATTGATGATGTTGACCAGGATGAATATCAGTACCAGCAACCATTCCCACTGGAAGAAAAAGCTTTTTAAATTGAATTCCTTTTTAGAAACAATATTTCTTTCCTTCATCGCTTAAATTTTCCTCCTCATGAGATTATTCCTGTCAACGCCTCTTTTTACAAGGGCATTTGTGATGACGGCGATCAGTATGATCATTCCCTGTATGGCGTTCTGCCAGAATGGGGACACATTGATCAGAGGCAGCGCGTTGTTCAGGATGCCAAGCAGCAGCGCTCCCAGAAGGATTCCGGATATTTTTCCCGAACCGCCGGCGATATTGACTCCGCCAAGGACGCAGGCTGCAATGACATTCAATTCATAGCCCATGGCCGTATCTCCCTGGGCGGATGCGAATTTGGAGACCCAGAGCACCCCCGCCAGGCCGGCAAGGGCCCCCATGATGGAATACACCATGAACAAAATCCTGTCATTGTTTATACCGCTTATTTTTGCCGATTCTGGATTGCTTCCCACGGCATAGATCTGCCTGCCTGTCCTGGTGTGGTTGATAAAATAGTAGAATACGATATAGATAATGATGGCGATAAAAATAAGGGTGTTGATTCCAAGGATGGAGCCTGTGGCAATGCCCTTGAAGCTCACGGGCATCTGGTGGGCGCTGACCCATTTGCCTCCGCTGATAATAAAGGTCAGGCCTCTGAAGACATTCATCATGCCGAGGGTGGCGATGATGGGGGGTACTCCTGCTTTTGAGATAATCAGCCCGAGGACAGCTCCACAGGCAATACCTACCAGTATTCCAAGGAGGATGGCAACAACCGCCGGCATCCCCGGATTTCCTTTAACGGCCAGGGCCGAGATCATGCCTGACAGGGCAAGGGTGGCTCCGATGGAAAGGTCGATCCCCCGTGTGACGATGACAAGCATCATCCCGACGGTAAGAATACTCAGGATTGCGGTATTTGTGAGCATATCGTTGATGTTCTCAAGGGTCAGGAAGCTTGGGTTCCTGAACTGTACCAGAATCGAGAGTATTGCGATGAACACCAGCAATCCCATTTCTCTGAATTTTGCAATATTTACGGTGTTGAATGTTTTTCTTAGAGCCTTTTCAGCCATATTCGTTCCCCTTCTCATTTACTAGTCACCTTCTACAATGCAGCTCCGGCGGTGTCTTCTACCGGCCTGCTGGCCATTGCAGCTTCCAGGATTGCCTCCTGCGTCGCTTCATCCCGGTTGATGATCGCCGTCAGCCTTCCTTCCCGCATAACCGCTATCCTGTCACACATTCCAAGCACTTCGGGCATTTCCGACGAAATCATGATAACGCCGTAGCCCTGGCATGCCAGATCGCTCATTATTTCATGGATTGCCGATTTTGCACCCACGTCCACACCTTTGGTGGGTTCGTCGAGGATGATAACCTTCAGGTCTGCGGTAAGCAGCTTTGCTACGACCACCTTTTGCTGGTTGCCCCCCGACAGGGAGCTGGCCAGGTCAAAAATACTGTTTGCCTTTACGTTTATCTTTTCCGACAGGACTTTGGCAATCTCCGCTTCTTTTTCTTCGTCCAGCCAGCCCTTTTGGGAAAATTTGTTGATGGAAGCCAGGGTGATATTCCTCCCGATTTCCCATTCCAGCACCAGGCCCTGCTTCTGCCGGTCCTCCGGCAGATAGCCGATGCCAAGGTCCATGGCCGTCAAAGGGTCTTTTATCCTTACTTCCTTTTCTTCCAGATAGATTTTGCCTTTATCCTTGGGCATGATTCCGAAAATCGACTGGCACACCTCGCTTCTCCCTGCCCCTACAAGGCCTGTAAGGCCGAGGATTTCCCCCTTGTGGAGGGTAAAGGAAATGTCCTCGAAGTAGCCTGTTTTTCCAAGCCCCTCCACTCTCAGCAGTTCTTTTCCTATTTCCGCTTCCTTCTTGGGGAAGAGCTGGGTGATTTCCCTGCCCACCATTGCAACAATGAGATCTTCATTGGAGATTTCGTCAACGTTCCAGGAGCCTATATACTTGGCATCCCTGAATACGGTCACTTTGCTGGCCAGCCTGTACATATCCTCAAACCGGTGGGATATGAAGATGATGGAGGCCCCGCTGTCCCGAAGCTGCTCCGTTATCCTGTAGAGTTCTTCACTCTCCCTCTTGGTAAGGGCGGCCGTGGGTTCGTCCATGATAATAATCCTGGCATTGGTTGAAAGAGCCTTGGCAATCTCCACAATCTGCTGCTGGGCAACACTGAGGGCTCCCATCAGGGTTTTGGGGTCAAAATTGGCTCCAAGAGCTTCAAGCAGCTTCCGTGCTTCCGCATGCATTTCATTCCACAGGATCCGGTTTGTACCCTTCTGGATTTTCTCATGGCCTATAAAAATATTTTCCGTGACACTTAAGTCGGGATAACAGGTAACATGCTGGTAAATAGCAGCGATGCCCATCTTCTGTGCATCTTTTGGGTTTTTTATGTCAACCTTTTTTCCATTCAGGTAGATCTCGCCTTCATCCGGCGCGTGCACACCGGTAATGATTTTTATAAAGGTAGACTTTCCCGCACCGTTTTCACCCATCAAGGCATGTATCTCGCCGGGGCCCAGTTTGAAGTGTACATTGTCCAGCGCTTTTACGCCGGGAAATATTTTTGTAATGCCTCTTAATTCGAGAACATACTCAGACATAATCATACTCCTGTCTATTTCTTTAACCTTTATGGGGTTAAACTTAGTTTATTATCCAAAGAACCTCTCAAAACAATCATAAATGCTAGAATTCCACTTGTATTATCGTTTTCTTTTATGTTCTTTTGTGTTCTTTTTATAATATATTCGCTGCATTTTTTTAAAATCCTTCTTTTTTATAAACTTTTTTTCAAAAAAACATCGGAAATATTTCTCCGCCCGCGATCCCCGTCATATTCAAGGCTTTCGGGTTCAACTTCCGATTTGCAGCAACAAGGCAAGTGTGTTTTTATCTTTTGTTTGAAATAAATCCCCTGAGGCCCGCATCGCTTGAAACAGCGCCCAAAGCAGGTCACGAAGTCAATCTGACAGGCTTTTGATACAGAATGTTCTTTTGTGAATTTTCATGTCATATTTGGTGATAAAATTTATTTCAAATAGCAAAAACAGTTTTTGCTATTCTTTTTCTGTGGCTTCCTTTACACCGGAGGCAAAGTACAGGATGTTTTCCTGGGAGAACTCATCTTTGTTGAATATCCCTCTTATCTCCCCGTTGAACATGACGATGATCCTGTCGCACATGCCCATAACCTCCGACAGGTCGGAGGATATCATGATTACGGAGGCACCCGACAGCACCAGTTCATTGATAATATTGTATATGTCGACTTTGGAGCTGATGTCGATCCCCGCCGTGGGCTCGTCGATAATGAGTATTTTGGCGTTACTGAACAGCCACTTTGCGAAGATGACCTTTTTTTGTTTTCCCCCACTCAGGTTGTTGACGATTTCCTTTTCATCCGCCGTTATTTCCAGCCTCTCGATCAGATCCGCAGCGGCCTCCGCTTCCCTGGAGCCGTCTATGAAGCCGAACCTTGAGATTCTCGCCAGATTTGCGAGGGTGATATTTTCGGCGATGGTGGAATTGGGGATCAACCCTTCCTCGGTACCGTTTCCCGTCACATAGCACAGTCCGTTGGCTTTTGCTATGTGGGGCGTCATGGACTTAAAGACCCTGCCGTTTATATAGACATTGCCCTCATAAGGACCTTCAATACCGCAGAGGACCTTTGCAAGGGTCCGCCTGCCCGACCCGCTCAGACCGATGATGCCAAGAATTTCACCTTTTTTCACGTCGAAGCTGATGTCCCGTATGCGCCTGTTATAGCTGAGCCCGTCCACCCGCAGCTGTTCTCTGCCTATTTTGACCTTGAGCTTGGGGTACCTGTCTGACAATTCCTTGCCCGCCATGGCTCTTACGATGTCATTGATCTCAACGTCGCTGATGCTGCAACTCTGTATCATCTCACCGTCCCTGAGCACCGTCACGTGGTCGGCAATCCTTTTGATTTCCTCCAGCCGGTGGGATATATAGATGATGGTCACACCAAGCTTTTTCAGGTCCTTGATGACCTCAAAGAGCACTTCGATTTCCTGGTCCGTGAGAGCTGCCGTGGGCTCGTCCATAACGATGATGCTGGCATTCTGGGACAGGGCCTTTATGATCTCAATGAACTTTTGCTGCCCCAGGCTCAGCTTGCTGATAAGCGTCCGGGGATTTATGTCCAATTTGAAATAGTCCAGATATTTGCGTGTCTCGCTGTAAGCCTTCTCCCAGTCGATGAGTCTGGCCCACCTGATGTTCTTTATGGGTTCCCTTCTTACAAAGACATTCTCCGTGATGTTCAGGTCCGGGAACAGGCGTATTTCCTGGTAGATCATCGCCACTCCCAGTTCCTGCGCCTGCTTGGGATTGTTTATGGCGACCTGGTTTCCGTCGATATATATTTCTCCTGCATCCGGCAAATACAATCCGGCCAGGATTTTCATCAGGGTGGATTTTCCTGCCCCATTCTCTCCCACAAGCGCATGTACCTGACCCTTGCCGGCACACATATCCACCTTGTTCAACACAACATTGTCATTGAATATTTTCGTGATGTTTCTCATTTCCAAATAGTTGCCCAATCCACTTACCTCTTTCTCGGAACAAATTGGTTTCGTTTCCTTGTAATGAAGGGTTTATTCAAATTCAAAGGTAGTATATAGCTTTATTGCCTGCTCAAAGAAATATTTCTTGAACTCCGAAGGTATTTGCTTGTTTGTTATGACCTTTTTCGCCATGGACAAATCCCCAAGCCTGGCAAAGGCAGTACATTTGAACTTGGAGTAGTCTGCAACCGCTATAATTTCATTTGATATTCTTTTTACGCCCTGTATGACCATTACTTCCTCGTAGCTATCCACCGTATAGCCCGAATCAAAATTGACACCGGTCACTCCAATAAACGCCTTATTGATGTAAATCCCGTTAAGTGCCTGGAGTGCAAAGCCTCCCACCAATGTTGAAGTAGATTGAACCAGGTCTCCGCCTGTTACGATGACCTTTATTCCTATGCTGTCCTTAAGTTCGTAGCCGATGAGCAGGTCATTGGTAACGACGGTGATCCTCTTGTCCTTTATGTTCCTTGCTATTTCGAGACAGGTTGTACCCGGACTCAAATAAATTGCCTCTCCGTTTTCGATCATCTGGGCGGCAATTTTTCCGATCATCCTCTTATCTTCCAGCGTCTTATCTTCAGAAACGGTTATGACGGGTCTTTGAATCAATTCCTCATTCAGGACGGCTCCTCCGTAAGTCTTAATGAGAAAGCCCTCCTGTTCGAGCTTGTCCAGGTCCCTCCGGATGGTAACCTCCGTGACGGAAAACAACTCACTCAATTCAAACACGTCTACCCGCTTTTCCTTGAATAATATGTCTTTGATTTTGTTCTGTCTTTCGATAGCAAACATTTAATAACCCCTTGTAGGTAGAAAATTGTTGACTACGGATTTAAAAAAATTTATTAAGGTTATATCATGAATTTGAAAAATTTCATGATATAATTGCCCATGTGCGTTTCGGCTTAAGCCGAAAATTTCGCACGGGCATAAATTCCCATATAATAACTGCAGCAAGCATTGCTGCGGTTATTATATCACATTTATGTTCGTTTGTGTTCAAATAATTCAATGTGGTAAAAGGGGAAGATTTCGTTTATAATGAGAAAGTTGAAAAGATTAAATGGATGTGATTTTATGCCGGTACAACTTTTTACAAAAGATGCGTATGATACTCCGGAAAGCGCCCGGAGAATAATCTGGGACAGGCTGTTCCTGAATTCCCGCTGGTACTTTGTCTCCCGTTATGTAAAAATCATAACCGACGCCAGGAAGCTGGCCCTTGAAGGACGCTATGACACAGAGGCCTGGACCCGTTCCTCCTACGATACGTTTAAAGCCGTAGAGGACTGCGGGGGAAAAATCCACGTAAGGGGTATGGATAACCTTCGTTCCATTCAGGAACCCGTGGTTTTTATCAGCAATCACATGAGTACCCTCGAAACCTTTTTGTTCCCGTCCATCATTGCGCCTTTGATGGAAGTCACCTATGTTGTGAAGGAAAGCCTTGTAACCCATCCCCTGTTCGGCCCGGTCATGAGAGCCAGAAAGCCCATTGTAGTCTCAAGGACAAATGCCCGTGAAGACCTGGTGACGGTCATGACCGCCGGAAAAGAGCTGATGAAAGGGGGAACCTCCCTGATCATATTCCCCCAGAGCACAAGAACCGTTGATTTCAAACCGGAAAACTTCAACTCCCTGGGCATAAAGCTGGCAAAGGAAGCAGGCGTCCAGGCGGTCCCCGTTGCAATCAAGACGGATTTCTGGGGCAACGGCAGATTCCTGAAGGATGTGGGCCCCGTTCACCGCAAGGAGCAGGTGTACATGACCTTCGGAGAACCCTTTTCCATTAGCGGGGCAGGTAAGGTCGAGCACAAACAGGTAGTAGAATTCATTACCGAAAACTTGAGTAAATGGAAGAAGTAAAAAAAGCTGCGGCAATCCCCGAAGGGCTGCCGCAGCTTTTCTTTATTGTTCGATTCCCTTTCCGCGTCACACCACGACCCTGTTGATTTCCAGCAGGTCCGCAGTTTTTTCAAAAAGCGGGGCATTGTGCCCGATGGACATGGAGCAGTGATGGGTGGGAGCCTCCATAAACCAGCGGTCCATGTACCGGTCGGGGGGACAGCCGAATTTTATGTGGGTCTGGGTGTTTCCGATCATCAGTATCTGGGCTTTAACCGCCTCTGCTTCACTGATGATCATCTTCATTTTCCCGTCAACGGTCTGGGATACCCCCAGGGTTGTGACGGCACCGGCTTTTACATTTGCCTCCACCGACACTCCGCTGCCCTTCTTGCCGTGGTATACTCCCATTCCCCTGAGAACGGGCTTTCCGTCGGAAATCAGAATATGGAAGGGACCGTCATGTCCCAGAATAATGGTCTCCTCTTCGTAATCCACGGCTACGATCTCGGAAAAACTCCCGCCGGTACCCAAGGTATCACAGATTTTCATGGCAAGGGCCGTTTTCAAGTCCCCTTCACCCGCGCAGGGAATGCCCGCGGCCGTCAGCAGGGAATGCCCCACAATAAAGCCGCTTTGCAGTTGCTCATATTCATTCCCTCCCGAACCGTGGTAATAGTATGCAAGAGCATCCAGGTCATATTCCCTGACCATCCGTTCCTGTGCGGCGGCAACGGTACAGGACCACTCCAGCTGTTCCCGGGACGGCTTTCTTGCAATAGGGTCGGAAGGTGAATCCCCGCTGATCTGGAAAAATTCCTGCACCTGCTCCATTTTCAGCTTTATATCCTCCGGGGTGACCGCTTTGAGGCTCCTGTCCAGATCACACATTTCCAGAAGTTCCACATGGATGCCCATCTGGGCCTGCGCCATGGTAAAATCACTGTACATGTCCAGCATGCCACTGTAGTTGTTGCCCAGGAAACCGAAGCGGCTGTGCTGGAGTGTCCGTTTCACCGAAGCCGCCCTTGCCCATTCTCCGATTTCCTTCCACGCGCGGATTGCTTCTTTTCTTCCCGCCGTATTTTCATCGGTGACAGAGATTTCAGGTGTCCTGTCAAGACCCAGGAGGCCGTTCACAACCCTGTATTTGATGCCCGCACGGTTAAAAGCGTTTGTATATTCAGGCACGGGGCACGCTCCGCAGTGGGCCAGCCACTCGCCGGTGGTGGTTTTGAGGTAGTTCATCCGCGGTGTGGGCTGCAGGTTTAAAATTACCACCGGAGCTTTGCATATCTGGTGTACGGGTAAAACCGAAGAGCTGGTGACATAGGTGGCGGAATGGCAGAACAGGATGTCGACATTCTTTGAATTCATCCATTCCCCTGCTGCCCTGGCGGAAATCTCGTCATCCACAAGTCCGAAGTTGTATACTTCGCCGAATTCTTCCAGACGCCCTTCAATAAATTTTCCATAGTGGATCAACCGCTCTCTGAGACCTTCAAACTGGCTCCAGTACGCTTTCAGGCCAACGGAATAAAGGCCTATCCGGGCTTTTTTAACGGGTTTTATCTGTCCGATCATGCTCATGCAGGCAGCCTCCTTCTCATCCATTAAAATAAATAACAGTTTTGTGTTTTTGTGTTATTGGCTTTACAATTCTATTATAGTGGTTTAAAATTTTACATACAATCAACAATCTTGTTGAAAAATAATAGAATCTTGCTCAAGGGAGATGCATGCCTATGACGGGCTATATGGAAAAGTACTCTCCGGGATGGTCGGAAGATTCGGTGCGCCTCATTGCGACCCCCAGCGCGGCAGCCAGGTCTGCATATTTTTATGTACAGGAAGCAGGCCATTTTAAAACCCAGCCCCATTACTTTACCGAAAGGGAGCACCTGAATTCCTATCTGGCAGTTTTTACTGCCGCCGGAAAAGGGGTTCTGCATTATAAAGGCAAGACCTATACCCTCCTCCCCGGCAGTGTCTTTTTTATCGACTGCATGGAATACCAGTATTATGAAACGGATAAGGAAGAGCTGTGGGAAATTTTGTGGGTACATTTTAATGGGGCAACAAGCCGGGGATATTATGACCAGTTTGCCAAAAACGGCTCCCCGGTCGTCGCCCTGGGTCAGAATCCTGCAATTCCTTCCATTCTCCGGCAGCTTATCGACGCACACCGCACAAAGGATATCCGTACGGAACAGCTGAGCTCAAAGCTTCTGGTGGAACTGCTGACGGAATTGCTGTTTGCGGCAAACGCCGTGGATGCGGCAGGCTACGTACTCCCCAATTATATCCAGGCCGCCATGGGTTTTATGGAAAAGCACTTCAGTGAGAAGCTGTCCCTGGACCGGTTGGCTTCCAGCCTTTCCATGAGCAAGTTCCACCTGTCCAGGGAATTTAAAAAATACACCGGCCTGTCTCCCAACGAGTACCTCATCAACACCCGCATCACCTATGCAAAGGAGCTGCTGAAATATTCGGAACTCTCCGTGGCTGAGATCGCTGAAAAGGCAGGGGTTGAAAATGTAAGCCACTTTATCAGCCTGTTCAGGGACCGTGTGGGCATTACGCCCCTGGCCTTCCGGAACAAGTGGCAGAGTCCCCGATGAACCTCCGGGTTATTTTTCATCTGCCGGATCATAGCCCACGACCGTCCATATGCCCGTGCTGTCCTGCCGGATAAGCCTTTTCAGGTACACTCTCCTCACAGGCGTTTTATCTCCGCTGATTTCCACGATTGCCGATTCACCGGTATTCCGCACCACCTTTAGGGCCTCCTCCCCGATGGGATACTCTCCCTGGATGCCCTCGGGAGAAATTTTCAGGCTGGCAAACACCTGGGCCACAAAGGCCGGGTCCAGCTTCCAGGGTGAATGTCCCCCGTCCGCACTTTTTTGCTCCGCTTCTTCGATCTTCAAATCCACCGCCACCTCGATACGGGGCTTTGCGGAGGATTTTTCTTCCTCTGCCGCAATTTGTACTTCTCCGTACCCCAGGCTCCGGATGAATTTATTCAATTCCTCAGGGGCAACCTCTCCCAGCACCGCGTATTCCAGGCCATCCTGCTGCCAGCGGATGGAATTCACCGTTGTCGCACCGGCATAAGGCCCTCCGCCTCCCAGGATTCCCTGGCTCTCTTTCAAAGGCGTCTGGACTTCGGCCGTACTGTTGCCCACCTTGCCCAGAATTGCTCCCGGCGCAGGTTTGAATTCCCCCTCCGCCTTCCTTTCTAGAATTACCACCTTCTTGCCCTCCTCTTTCGAAGTGAAGTAGAGCTTGAGAACTTTGTCCAGAGGTTCCACTCCTATCATATCGCCGCTGTAGCCCTCAGGTATGGTTTGAGGTGTTCCGGGAGTAAAGTCCAACAGTCCTTCCGCTTCCTCCCCGTTGGCAACTACCTGTTCCGGCTTTGTGTCCACCTCTTTATAACCGCCGGGAAGGCTGTAGGCCATGAGCTCCGCCGGTATTTCGTCCATAAAATCGATTTCTACATATGCCGCCCTGTATTGAAGGGCGTTCTGCATCCCGCTCTGCTTCTGCAGCGGCAGCTTTGTCTCTTTGTCAATCCACAGTTTGTAGGGAACGCCCCCCTGGGGAGAAATCTCCATGACGGAGGCATTTCTGCCCGAAACGGTCTCTTCCCCGATGATCTCGGTCTTCAAGGCATTTTTGACACCTTCCACTTCTTTTCCCAGCTCAAATACAAACCGGTAGGGATCGGGAAAAGCAGGAAACACATGCAGCTCCATCTGGTCGGGACGCAGCTGCCACTTCCTTTGTCCGTCATTTGCAGTGATGAGTCCTTTTTGCGGTCCTTCAAGCTCCTTGACCAGATACCTTCCTCCCTTTTCGGCCCATATCTCCAGCTTCCCCTGGGTGGTGGCCTTTCCTTCCGCATTTGTTTCCACGATTTCAAGTATTCCATGGTAGGCCTTAATTCCCTGGAAGGCCTTCTCCATGGCATAGACAATATTACCTCTGCCAAACATCGAATTGAAATTCAGCACAACCAAAGCCACCAGTACCGCGGCAACCGCCGCCGCACCCACCATCCAGCCGCGCCGTGCATTTCTCGCGGCATGTCTCCGGGACGGGCGGGCGGCTGCATTTTCAACCAGCTTCCGGGCATAATCGCCCCCGGGCAGTGCAGGCTCCTTCAAGCTTTTTACCTGCCTCACGGCACCCATAAGCTGCTCCAGTTCCGGTGAATCCGGCGGGTTTTCATGTTCCTCCGGCTTTTTTTCCATATTGAGCCGGTCAATATAATCGGACAACTTTCTTTCTATGCTCATCGTTTCATCCTCCTTCACTCAGCCGTCACTGCGCAGGAGCTCAGCAAGGGCCTTCAATGCCCTGTACTGCAGCACACGGACGGCACCCTCCGTCTTGTTCATCATTTTTGCCGTCTCCGCCACAGGATATCCTTCCAATATCCTCAGCCGGATCACCCTGCGCTGTTCCTCGTTAAGTGTGCCAAGGGCATTCTCAATGGTTTCACGCCTTACACTGTCTTCCAGGCCGTCTTCTACGGCTGATTCCTCCGGATTTATTCTGTCAAGGCCCACTTCAACTCCCTGCCTTTTTCTTTTACGCCACCGGTCCCGCAGCACATTCAATGAAACCACTTTTAAAAAGCCCAGGTATTTATCTGTTTTAACCTTGTTTTCCATAAAGTGGGGAAGGGCCTTGGTGTAGGCCTCCTGCGTGATGTCTTCCGCCTCCTGCCGGTTCTGGACCCGGTAATAGATAAAGCGGTACAGGGCCTCCCAGGTGGAAGAGCAAATCTCTTCCATCCGTTCCGGTCCCCACTTTCTGCCTTTTTCCTCCTCAAACATATTCTCAAACTCCTTTTTCCTGGCCAGTATGTATACAATAGTAAAGACGATGAAAGAGCATAAAATGTTACATCAAAATCCTTTCAGGCATCCAAAAAACGCCCTCAATTCACTGCAAAGCGGAATTGGGGCGTTCGTAAATAATGTGGGTATTACTGGTTCAGTTTGAAGGCCTCGTTTATTTCTTCCACCTGGCTTCCATTGATGGCCACCATCTCACCCAGGACCCTGGAGGCAATAATTCCTTTGGCGCTGTACTCCGCCACCTCCAGCCTGTCAAAGGCATTTAAAAGAGTATTTCCGGTGACAATGACGCAGTCGTTTTCCGCAATTGCCACAGGGGTATCTTTTTTAAATACATCGGCCGCCATCTGGGGCTGCATGAAGGTTGAGCCGAAAGGCAGCTTGGGAATATTCCGGAGCATGATATAGCTTTCGGGAATGGTCCTGGAGTCAAAGCTTTCTTCCGTAACGGCAAACGCCATGATATTGGGTGGATGGGCTATAATAACGGAGTTGATGTGGGAATTTTTCTCATAAATATATTGATGGAGCGGCACCGACCTGCTGGGCGTTTTTCCCGCTTCCTTCCTTCCATGGTCGATCCTGACCAGGTCGGATACGTTCATGTATTTCCGGTCCACCATGTAGGGAGTAATCAGGAAGGAGCCGTCCTCCAGCCTCTGGGAGAAGGTCCCCTGGGTACTGGTGAAAAGCTTCTGGTTATATGCCCGGTGGATCAGGTCGCACATTTCCCGCCTTGCATCGTTTTCCGCACTGCTGTGTTTTTGGGGTATGAATTCATCCATCTGCACATTCTGTTTGTTTTTGGATATCTCGATATACTGGTCCCGAAGGGTCACCGGCTTGCCTATCCTGTAGGCCTTTATTTCCAGCCGGGCACAGAAGTCAAGCGTCTCAAAGGCCATGAAGGCCCTGAACAAATCCTGGTTTGCCACCACGACTCCGTGGTTCTCCAGGATTACGGTGTTATAGCCTTTTTCAAATACCGCCGCCACCTTGTCCCCGAGCTTTGTGCTTCCCGGGAGGTCGTACTGGGCCATACCCACCTCGCCGCAGGTCTGATGGACATTCGGTATCAGCCTTGTATCAGGAATCCTGCGGACGATGCTGAAGGCCACCAATGCCGGCGGATGGGCGTGCAGCACGGCCCTCACGTCAGGCCTGCGCTGGTAGACAGTCTGGTGAAAAGGCAGTTCGATCGACGGCTTGTGATTGCCGATGACTGTCCCGTCGGGTTTTACACACATGATGTCTTTCCGGGTGAGAGCTCCCTTGTCCACTCCTCCCGGAGTAATCCAGATGTCCCCGTTCTCGTCGAGAATGGACAGGTTTCCTCCCGAGGTGGTGGTCATGCCGTAGCCGTATATCCTCTCCATGATCATCACGATCTGGTCTGCAGGGTGCAGCAGCTCAAAGTCCATGGTCCCATCTCCTTTTCAATCGATCTTGGCGGTAATAAAGCTTTTATAAAGAAAATAACACTTTTCCCATGCCATTGGAACTCACCGTGGAAATCATTATTTTTTCCCATAAGTGAGAGCTTTATTGCAGTTCACATATTTTGAGGCTAGTGTAATATATTTATAATATATTGATATTATATTACATTTGTTTGTTACTTTATTTCATTATAATTCTTTGTCTCCTGCTTTTCAATATTTGCTGGAAATTTTATGCCCCATCCGGCCCTTCCTGCAAACGGCCCAAAATAAAAGGCAGAAGTTTTCGCCTCTGCCTTTCTCTATCTTGCCGCCTGCTATTTTGCAATATCCTTCACAAGGCTCTTTCTGTAAGCCTCACTTTCCCAGTTCCGGATGAAATCCACGTCTCTTTCGCTCATGGTTTTGATGGTGAGCCCGCACTTTTCGATGCCTTTGATGACATATACATACCCCAGGAGAGTCTCTTCAATGGTCAATGCCTCGGAATAGTTGGTCTTGTAAAGCAGTTCGCCGGTTTTGGTGTTTATATTGAGCTTGTTCTCCGGTCCGTCCACCGACAGGCTGCCGTTGAGGTAGACCAATTGGTCGGGATACAACGAAAATTTTTCAAAAAATGAAAAATCAATGGCCTTTCCGTTGAAGAAATCCGCCAGGAAGCCGGTCCTGCTCCTGAAAGCATCTTCTCCCGTTTTTTCAAGCTCTATTCCAGGATACTCTTCCGTCAGTCCGAAGTGAGCCCTGATGATGTCATTGACTTCATCATGGAGGGCAATGGCTTTTTCATGGTCATCGGAGGTTACGATGAGCCCGTGGTTTTCCATGAAAACCACTTCCGGGAATTTGCCCGTTTCAGCAATGCACTTTCCGATTTCCTCCTTGATCTTCAGTGTAAGGCAGAAGCCAGGATTTATATAAGGGATCCAGAGGAAGGCGTACTCTTTTCCTTTGAACAGCTTTTCAACGGTTTCCGGTCCTTCCTTGCTGCAGCAAAGGATGTTGGCATAGACCGCGTGGGTGTGGATGACATACTTTTTGAGGATGGAATGAAAGCCCGCTTCGACGGAAGGCCTTAAAACCTTGAGTCCCTCCATGGCCACCACGCTTTTTTTCGCCTTTTCCACGCTTTCCTTTTCAAAGTCCACGTCCTGGCTCAAATCAACATTTTCATAATAGTTCTTTATATCCTTGTAATTGACGACGACAAAGCCCTCGGTGGGGGTGATCTGGTTGAGCTTGAAGCCCGAGGCCTTAACGGCCATCAGCTCGTCGTTAAGCTTCACGGAAGTATTGCCCCCGCCGCCCTGGACATAATCGATGCGGGTTCCCGCCGCCTTTGAAATAATCTCAAGTTCCTTCAATCCCTGTTGGTACATGTTCAGCCCTCTTTCCGTGTCAGGGGGACGGTTCTCTGACACACAGGTCCCCCCGGTTATTTTAGTTTCTGTTCTTCAATACCTTTTCTTCATATTCCTTCACATCCTGCAGCCAGTCGGCGCCCACGGGCGCTTTCATGTCCAGGCAGAACTTATCCCATACGGCGGCAAAGGGGAGGGTTTTGAATTCCTCCATCAGGGCAAGCCTGTTCCCGTAATTTCCTTTGTCCTCTTCCTCCACGATATGCTCCGTCGGTTCCAGCAGGGCGATCATCATGGCTTTGAGTGCAGCCCTGGTGCCCGTTACCCACGCCGTAATCCTGTTGATGCTTCCGTCAAAGAAGTCCAGTCCGAAGTACACCCTGTCAAAGGCGTCACACCGTTTCACTTCCTGGGCCACCGCAAGGAGGTCGTCGTTGAGAATGACCACATGGTCGCTGTCCCAGCGCACCGGCCTGCTCACATGCAATAAAATATCCTCTGCGAAAAGGAGTGTGGAGGATAATTTATCGGCAACACTCTCGGTAAGGTGGAAGTGTCCCATGTCATAGCAAATGGTCACGTTGTTTTTCAACCCATAAGCCATGACAAATTCGTGGGAACCTACGGTATAGGACTCGACGCCGATACCGAAGAGTTTGCTCTCCAGCGTATCAATCAGATACTTCCGGTCGTACTTGACCTGCAGGATTTCGTCCAGGGCCTTTTTCATCTGCATTCGGTATCCCAGGCGGTCGGCCGGAATATCCTTCATTCCGTCGGGAGCCCATATGTTCATGACACAGGGACTTCCAAGTTCTTTTCCGATCCCTGCCGCAATTTCACGGCACACTTTTATGTGGCGGATCCAGAACTGCCTTATCTCCTCATCCTTGCTGCCGATGGTGAAGCCAGAGGCAGCCATGGGATGGCCGAAGCAGCTGGGGTTGAAATCGACTCCCACGCCCAGTTTCTTTGCCCAGTCGATCCATTTCCGGAAATGCTCGATCTTTATCTGGTCCCGCTCTACAATTTCACCGTCGGTCTCCGCATAAATGGCATGGAGATTGATGCGGTGTTTTCCGGGAATAAGACTAAAAGCCTTTTCATAATCGGCACGGAGCTCCTCGCCGTTTCTTGCTCTTCCCGGGTAGTTTCCCGTACTGAGGATCCCGCCTCCGGTTCCCCCGGCGGTGACTTCGAAACCGTTTACATCGTCACCCTGCCAGCAGTGCATCGAAACCTGTCTTTGCTTCATTTTCTCCAGAACCGCGTCGGTATCAATCCCGAAAGCTGCATATGCCTCTTTTGCGTACTGGTAGCTTTCATTAATCCTCTTTTCTCCGTTAAAATTGCTCATACCCTTTCCTCCTCTATTCAATCGTTGGACAAAATCTTTTCGAATCTTCCGTATGCCTCATTCCAGGCCTCCACATCCGCCGGGAGATATTCCTCCGTGGGGAAGGACCGCTTCACCAGCGCCCTGGCTTCACCCAGCCCCGCTACTTCTCCCAGGGCCAGCAGTTGTGTGGTGAGATTGCCCACCGCCGTAGCTTCGATGGGGCCCGTAACCACCGGTTTCCCGATGGAATTTGCCGTAAACTGGTTCAGCATCACATTCTTGGTGCCCCCGCCCACGATGTGCAGTACGGGAATGGAATCGCCCGCGATTTCCTCCAGTCCTTCAAAGATCATGCGGTATTTGAGCGCCAGGCTCTCCATGACGCACCTGACGATGGCTCCTTTGCTTTCAGGAACCTTCTGGTTTGTCCTGCTGCAGTACTCCTGAACCTTTTGGGGCATTTTGCCGGGCCCGTAAAATACATCGTGGTCCGGATCGATAAAGGCTAAAAAGGGTTCCGCCTTCTGTGCCTGCTCTTCTAGTTCGTCGAAGCTCAGCGCCTCTCCGGTCTTGTCCCATGCCCGCTTGCATTCCTGGTATATCCACAGCCCCATGATGTTTTTCAGAAGTCTTGTGGTTTTGTAAATGCCGCCTTCGTTGGTGTAATTCAGATTGTAGGTAGTGTCGTTGATGACGGGGGTATCCAGCTCCATCCCCATCAAGGACCAGGTTCCGCTGCTGAGGTAGGCGTATTTGCCTTCCAGAACGGGAACGGAAACGACGGCGCTCCCGGTGTCATGCTCCGCGACCGCGATGACCGGCACATCCTTTATGTTCAGCTCATCCCCTACCGCCCGGGTCACTTTTCCCACCACGGAACCCGCATGGATCACCTCCGTCAATATTTCACAGGGGATCCCCAGCCTGGTCAGCAGGTCCCTGGCCCAATCCCCCTTTCTGGGGTCATACATCTGGGAGGTGCTTGTGATTGTGTACTCGCTTGCTTTTACTCCGGTGAGGAAATAATTTAAAAGATCGGGTATAAAGAGCATGGTCGCTGCCTTCTCCAAAATCGGAGAATTGTCCAGTTTCATCGAAAGGAGCTGGTACAGGGTGTTTATTTTCATAAACTGTATGCCGGTCTGCTCGTAAATTTCCCTTTTGGGTACCCGACTGAAGGCTTTTTCCATCATGCCGTCGGTACGGCTGTCCCTGTAATGTACCGGCATCCCCAGAAGCTCTCCTTTTGCGCCCAGAAGTCCGAAATCCACGCCCCAGGTGTCGACACCGATGCTCGCAAAATCCCCGTCACCATTTTTTACGGCTTTGAGGACCCCCTGCTTCATTTCGTGGTAGAGCCTCAAAATATCCCAGTAAAAACTTCCGTTTACCAGGACCGGCTCGTTGGAAAACCTGTGTACTTCATCCAACTGGAGCCTGTCGCCGTCAAACCGCCCCAGAATCGCTCTGCCGCTGCTGGCGCCATAGTCAAAGGCCAATAGTTTTTTCATCTTTATCACCGCTCCTATGAATATCCATTCTATCTTCTATTATAAGACGAAAGCTTTTGAATTTCTTTGGTATATGTTATTCTATTATTGGGTTTTATTATTATGTTTTCCCGGGCCTTCCGCGCTTACAAGGGAAGCTGTTCCCAAAGGACGTATATTAAAGAAGAAAGGGAAATATATGGACAAGCAAGCCTATCCTCTGTTAAAAGGCGATTCGGTTTTCAGAAAGAATGAGCTTGTATATGTGAATAAATCGGATGAAGAGTTTCAGGAATACATGCATTTTATGCACCGGCATGATTTCATCGAGATTGTCTATGTGATCTCGGGCTACGGGAAGCATGTGGTGGGCGATACGGAGTACAACATGTCCAAAGGCGACCTGTTCATTGTAAATTATGACGTTCCCCACGGCTTCTTTGCAAATGCGGAAAAGGATGAGGGTCCCGTGGTATACAACTGCGTTTTCATGCCCAAATTCCTGGATGCTTCGCTGTTTAGCAGCATCCATTTCCAGGACATCACCTCTTCTTTTTTGTTCAAATCCCTCTTCCCGGACAAATTTACGTCCACCCCGGATTTGAGGCTCAGCGGCACCGAATTTAATGAAATCGGGGATCTCTTCTCCAAAATGCACAACGAATACAAGCTCATGCAGAAGGGCTACTGCGACATCATCCGGGCCTATCTGATCGAGCTTGTCGTAAAGATCTTCAGGTATATGGAACAGGGCACGGCCAGAACTCCCTCCATAAAGAACAGGGAGCTTGTAAATAAAGCGGTGGACTACATGAAGCAAAACTACAATACCGACATCAAGCTGGAAGACCTGGCCATGAAGTCTTTTATAAGCAAAAACTATTTCAGCAAGCTTTTTAAGGAAGTCACCGGCATCAACTTCAGCGATTACATCCAGCGTCTTCGGGTGGATGAGGCCTGCAGCCTGCTGAAAAGCACCGGCATGAAGGTGACGGACATCGCCCTCCACTGCGGTTTCAACGACATTAAGTTTTTCTATGAGGTTTTTAAGAAAACCACGGGAAAAACCCCCGGCGATTACAGGAAGTGAATGATTGGCGTTCTTATATGAAAAAGAAGGATTATAAAGTTATTCCGAGATAGTCCCTGAGCGCATGATAAATGCCGTCGCTGTTGTTATCCAGGGCAGTATATCCGGCAGCAGCTTTTATCTCATCACAGGCATTGCCCATTGCAATTGAATGGGGGAAACCGGCCAGCATCTCAATATCATTCATATCATCTCCGAATACGGCAATTTCCGACGGGCTGATTCCCAAGCATTTGATCATTCTTTCAATCCCGTTTTTTTTGCTGATATCCTTTCCTACGATCTCCAGGTTTTTATTTTTGCTTGTAAGGTATATGTTTGCCGAATCACGGATCAGCGGTACGAGAGCATCTCTCAATTCGTGCAGGCCGGTACCGTCATCGGGCGAAAACATAAACAGCTTAACCGGATCAACATTTCCAGATGCTTTGAACGGCAATACATATTCTTTCGTAATTCCCCACAAGGACAAATGCTCTTCGGGAACATTGAAATTGAAACTATGTCTTTCATCAATCATTTGTACGGCAAGGTTAATATTCTGATATTCCAAAACGGTTTTCACCACCACGGTTACAGTGTTTTCGTCCAAGGTGGCATATTGTTTGCAGGATCCTTGGCATACGCAGCCGCCATTGTAAAAAATACCGCCGTCATTGAATAAGCCTAACTCTTCACCGCTTAACGAAAGTGTATGTTCAAGTAATGGGGGCCTCCCGGTTGCCGGAAATACCATAATCCCGCTTTCTCTGCATTTTTTCAAAGCCTTTATGGAACTATAAGCGATCCTGCCTTTGGAATTAAGAAGTGTGCCATCGAGATCAAAAAATAAAGCTTTAATCATCTTTTCTCCTTAGCCGCGCGGGATGAGTCGGATTACCCAGCCATTCCTCCCGCAAAGTATACTGCGCTCACCCTTTGACAGCCCCCATCGTCATACCGCGGACAAGATATTTTTGTACAAATATGCCGGCAATGAATATGGGCAGGCATGCAACCAGTGCCGCCGCAGAGCTTCCCCCCCAGTCGATTGAGACCGAGCCGACAAAGGATGAAATGCCGACCGGGAGAGTTCGGGTGGTTCTGCCCGATAATACAAGGGCGAACATAAATTCATTCCAGGAATTCAGCATTGTTAAAATTCCTGTGGCCGCTATCCCGGCGGATGCCATGGGCAGCGCTACCGCAAAAAAGCTTCGCAGCCGTGAGCAACCATCGATCAACGCCGCCTGTTCCAATGCAAGGGGAATATCCTCAAAGAAGCTTCGCAGCATCCATATCGCCAGCGGCAGGTTGAGTGCGGTATGTGCAATAATAATGGCAAGGTATGTGTTGCCAAGGCCGATGTACCGCAGCATCGCATAAATTGGAATCATAAGTGTGCCGACAGGCACCATTCGGGTTATCAATACGAAAATCGCCCAGAAGTTTTTCCCCGGCAAATTGAGGCGTGCTATTGCATAGGCACTCATGGAGCCCATAATCAGGCAAAGCAGCGTTGAAGACAGCCCCACAATAATACTGTTTATGATGAAGGGGAAAATATTTTGCTTGCTGAATATCTTAACGAAATGATCGCCAATCGGCTTGAATATAAATGTCGGCGGATCCGAGAACATCAGCACGTGGGGTTTAAACGCCTGCTGTGCAAGCAAAATGAGCGGAATAACCGTCCATAGCACAAAAAGTACTACAATGATAATTGAGCCTATATGCTTTCTTTTGCCTCCAACCATCGTTCCTACCTCATCTCTCTTTATTCATTCGTTTCATGTATCCCATACTTATTATAAGGATGCAAATCAGTGTAACCAGAGACAGCGCCATCGCATATCCCATGTCGTAGAATTGGAAGCTCGTCTTATAAGTGTACACCGACAGTGTTTCAGTGGCATATCCCGGGCCGCCTCTGGTCAATACATATACAGTATCGAAAATCTTGAACAGATCCATTGTTCTCATCATCATTACCAGCATAATGTAATGGGATATGGATGGAATAATCATGTACCTTACGGTCTGCCAAAGGGTAGTTCCGTCCACCTGGGCGGCTTCAATATATTCGGATGATATTGAAGTCATGCCTGCATACAGCACAAGTATGACAAAAGACGTCATTTGCCATATATCAACCAACATGACACTTGGCAAAGCCGTTTTTGCATCCCCGAGCCATGCGATATTTCCGATGCCCAGGGTATTTCTAAGCACAAAATTGACGATACCGAACTGGGGATCATATATAAATCTCCAGATAAGCCCAACAATGACGGGCGAGGTTATCATCGGCAAAAGTATCAGGGATTGTGCAAATTTTGTACTTTTTTTGATGTTCCATAATGAAAGCGAGATAATAAAGCCAAGGATAAGCTCTATAACCAGGCAAACAGCTACAATCGACAGGGTGTTTATAAGGGCGGTTAAAAACACTCGATCTGAAAATATTTTTATAAAATTGTCAAGGCCGACAAAGGTTTTCGTCTTTCCCAGATCAAAAAGCTTCCATTCAAACAAACTCATATAAACCGAATATGCTATGGGAAGAAAAATAAAAAGCCCTAAAAAGAGAATTCCGGGAAGAACAAAGGCATATCCCATCGTTCTTTCTTCTGCTGTGCTGCCAAACCTCTTTACTTTCATCTCGAGACCTCCTGTGGTGTTACAAACCGGATCAGACAGGATCGCTGGCTTAGCCGATCCCCTGTCCGATTCCGGCATATGGTCTGATACTGACCGTATTATTTATTTGCCCAGCATTTTTGCCTGAACTCCAGCCATTGCATCGGCGGCAGACATTTTGCCGTCAAACACAGCCTGAAGATTCGTTTCCAGTACTTCCTGCTCCGCAGCCCATGTGTTCCAGGCTGGATTAGGCTTGGAGTTTGCAAACGCCTGATTCATCGCCGACAATACGGGAGTTTCCTTAACGAGCTTTTCATTTTCATAATACGCTTTTGTAGCACCGCTAGTCCCGCACTTTTCCGTCAAAAATATCTGAGAATCCGTATCCGCCATATATTTAACCAGCTCTGCTGCTGCATCCTTGTTCTTTGCAGATTTTGCAACAGACCAGCAATAGCTGTCGACCATGCCGCCGCCGGTCTTATTCTGTATGGCGGCAAAATCCCAGAGCCCCACCGTCTGGCTTCTTCCCGGATCATTAAGCCATGCGGTATTTGTAGTCATAAGCATAATCATTGCCGCTTTATTGGAGTTTGCAACCGCAGCATTCTCATCCCAATGGAAATTTTGGTAGCCCGGAGGCGCATATTTGCTGAGCTTTGCCAGGAATTCCGCCGTCTCAACGGCCTCTTTTGTATTTATTGTAGGATTACCGCCGGCGTCCCTCAGCCAGCCATTGTTGCTAAGAAGTGTCGTACAATATATGCCTGCCAGTGCTCCGCCTTTTCTTCCGGGGAAAGTGATCCCATACATGCTATCGCCGTTTGACAGCTTTTCAGCGGCGTTGAGGATATCCTGCCATGTCTTTGGAACTGCAATGCCGGCCTTTTCAAACAAATCTGTCCTGTAGGCCAGAACCTGTGTGGCAATCCAGTCCGGCAGCCCATATACCTTCCCGCCCTTATTGTAAAGGTCAAGAAGACTTGGAACGAACTTGTCCAGCACCGTTTGGTCACAGTAATCCGTAACCGGAAGCAAGTAATCGTTTCCGGTAAATTCGCCAAACCACAGCGGATGTATATACACAACGTCATAAGCGCCGCTTCCGCTTGCAAGCTCAAGGGCCTGCTTTTCTCTCAGGTTCTCCCAGGGAACTGCATCCAGAACAACTTTGACTCCCGTCTTCTGTTCAAACTTGTCAAATAAGGAGCGCCATGAGGATTGAAACGGGTCGCCTGCCAGGGTGGATACCACAACCTCTCCACTGATAGCCGGAGCTTTGGGTGCTGGTGAAGCCTCTCCGGGAAGCGCCTCAGAGGTTTTTCCAGAAGGTGTTTCAGAGGGCTGCTGCGTGCTGCCGGCACATCCGGAAAATGCCAGTGCTGTTACCAGGACAAAACTAAGTAATAATGCTGTTCCTCTCTTTTTCATAACAAATCTCCTCTCATCGGCGATAACGCCATTCTTTTTAAGGTATGCCTTCTACCTTTAATAGACTTTGAAAAGGACATCAGATTCTCGGGGGTCGTAGTGCCGCTGTAAACACTGTCTCCGATTTGGAATATATCTGCGCCGGTCATTTTAGAGTCAATGGCGAATCTGCAAATTACATTTTCGTCCGCTCCTTCCTGGGATGTTCCTATTGTCGTTTCAGCAAGCGCACCATACTCATGGGCCAGGTTCACCCACTTCCTCACCAGCTCGACCGTAAGGCCGGAGACGGTGCCGGGAGAAGGAATCACGATAACATCCGCTCCAGCGCTGATCAGAGATTTTATTTCCTCGGCGGTATAAAAATCGTCGGGGTCCGTGGGGAATGCCCCCCCCCATGGCATCTTGCCGGCCTTTACAAGACCGTTCCGCCCGACTCCGTCGCGGACGTCTGAAACACACTGTGCAAAGGCACTTTCCGGCATGGAGGGAGTATTGATGATTGTCACATAGTTAGCGCCCTGTTTTACGCCTTTTTCAGCATTTACTCTATTGGCAATCCGTGCGGCCGGATATCCGGAATCTCCGTAAACCGGCTCCAGCGTCATACCGACGGGGATGCCCGCAAGTCTTTTTACCTCACTGATTGTCCTTCCGAACCCGAACTGCAGATATGAGCCCAGAAAGGACTGCTCGACGACCTGTGTATCCGGGATGCAGCCCTTTGTACCGTCAGTATTCCAGCAGGAGCCCCACAACTCAATTCCCGCTTGAGTGGAAGGAAGTCCCGGGATCATCGGCATATCGACATTATAATGGTTAATGGTGACCATGTCGGCGCCCCAGCTTTTCAGGAGCTCTATATTTGTCACGCCATCGATCAGGGATTGCTTAAATGTTACGGTCTCCCCAATGATCGTCCGTCCGCTGGCGGCTTTTATGGCATTAACCATATCCTCCCTTCCAGCCTCGGTCAACTTTCTTCCAATATCATCAAGAATTTTTACAGCCATACTTTACTCCATCCTCCGCTGCCGGCACGGTATTTTTGAACATAGTGATAACAGCCTTTTCGGCATGATTTTAAGGCGTTATTCCCGTTCAGTACTTATTTGGGGTTTTCCGGTTTTATTTCAAATGAATATAATCGGGATGTGCGGCAATGATTTCTTCGAGCATACTCTCTGCCTCATCCGCAGATGTCACGAATGGATGATTGATAAGCGCCAGCAATGCCAGGTCTTTCGAGCCCTTTGCAGCCGCATCGACAGTCAGCGATTCATACGCCTTGACGTGTTCCACCAGTCCTTTTACCGCCATGGGCAGCTTTCCAAAATGAAATGTTTTTATATTGCTTCCATCGATTCTGGCAGGAATTTCTATGACCGCTTCAGGATCAAGGTCCACGATTGTGCCTTTGTTTTGAACATTAACCACGTGAATTTCCCCATCGCTGTTTTCCAATGAATTCATAAGTGAAACGGCGGCCTCCGAATACCATGCCCCTCCGCGCTGGTCCAAACCCGGCGGTTTCATCTTGAGCTGGGGATCGCTGTACTGGACAAGGAGCTCACGGTCAATGTCAATCAGCAGTTCGCCTCTGGTCTTTTCCTGCTTTAAAAGCTTGTTGGTCAGTTCCTTCTGGTGATAGTAGTACTGAAGATATGCTACCGGCAATATTCTCATTGCAAGTGCCTGCTTTTTATTGAACTCGTATCCAAGCATCTCGCTAAGTTTGGGATGGTTCATAATTTGGGGGAATAACTCATCTGTCATATCCCTGCCGTTAACATAGATACCCTTGATGAATCCCAAATGGTTAAGACCGAAATAATCGTAGAACACCTCCTCTTCCTTCAGCCCCATAACCGAATTGATTCGTTTGTAAGTCGTGATAGGCGTATTACAGAGTCCTATCACTTTTACGCCGGAATATTTGGAGATGGCTTCCGTAATGATACCCGAAGGATTTGTAAAGTTGATCAATGTCGCACCCGGAGCGACTTTTTCAATGCAATGAGCAATTTTGAGCATCTCGGGAATTGTTCTCAAAGCTTTCGCAAATCCGCCCGGTCCTGTGGTTTCCTGACCGATAATCCCATGTCTCAGCGGTATGGCTTCGTCTTTTGCCCTTGCAGGCAACAAACCTACACGGAATTGTGTTACCACATAATCCGCCCCGGTGATTGCTTCCTCTATACTATCCGTCATGGTGATGAGGGGTTTCTCCTCGAAATTGCCGCACATCCTTTTAATAAGGCCTCCGACAATCTCCAGCCGCTCCATATGGATATCCATAAGCGCAAATTCTCTGACTTTCATCTTACCCTCTCGAGTGATAAAACCATGAATGAGTTCCGGGCTATACGTGCTGCCCGCACCTATCATTGCAATTTTCAGCTCTCTCATTTCCACATCTCCTTATCTTAATTAATAGTGGGTAATAAGCTTCATTACCTCCTCTTTCACGGGGTAATTCTTATATTCTTCATACTCTACAAGTGACAAGGCAGTGAAGACCGAGGCGAAGCGCGCGCATTCCGCAGCCTTCAATCCGCTCATCATCCCGTAGGCAAAGCTTGCTCCGAACAAATCCCCTGAACCGACCGTGTCGTAAACCTCTACTTTATATCCTTCAATCGTGTGGATTTGACCATTTTGTTCAAACACCATACATCCATCCGGACCGTGTTTAAGAACGATATTTTTTGTACCGAGGGAAAGAAGTTTTTTCCCGACTTCCATATCGTTGTCTGACCCAGCGAACTGCCGCACTTCTTTTTTTGCCGCAAAGAATACGTCCGAAAGGCCCAGCATTCTCTCCATGGGAGCCACTTTAAACGGGTCCACACCCTCTGCATCCAGGCACTGTCCATCAACTGCAATGGGTATTCCGCGCCTGTTGGCCTCTTCATAATATGCAAACGCCTCTTCTGTCCACAGCTCAGGGTAAAGCATAAAGCCGGCAATGTGTATAAACTTTGTATCGTCCAGACTATCCATGCCGGGCATCCTGATAGGGAGCATCGGCGAACACCCTAGAAATTGTTTCTTTGACCCGTGACATATTATCATGCTTCTGGTGGTCCTTTTACCCTCGATTGCAAGCAGCGAACTGCAATCCACGCCAAATTGCCTGATCCTGTCATAGAGCATTTGTCCCTGCGGGTCTTTGCCGATGCTGGAATACAGCTTCGTGTTTTCTCCAAGATGGGCTAAGGCTGTCGCTGCAATGGAGGCAGATCCGCCGATGGTTGAGACGATGTCCCTGGCCCATATCTTTGTGCCCATAACTTCTACCGTTGCCGGATCATGCATTATAATATCTTCACAAACCTCGCCAATAACGATAACACTTTTCATTGCGCATTCTCCAATTTAATATTTCTCTTCCGAAAGTAATTTATCTGTAAGATGGATGAATCTTTTTGATTTCTCCAGCTTTCTGAAAGCCACGGCAACATACAGCGCATCAAGAATCGACATCTGGGCGAGTCTTGATTCCATCGCAACCGTTCTAAAAATAGATGTTTCCTTTGAGGAAGCGAGCAAACAAATATCTGAAATCTGAGCGATGGGGGATTTATCGAAGCTTGTGACACAGATAGTCACCGCACCGTGATTCTTTGCCGATTCCATTGCCGCACACGTATGCTTGGTGCTGCCGGAATGAGATATACCGATGGCCACGTCCAGCGGAGACATCATATTCGCATGCATTAAGGAATCCAGGATATCAATGCCTACGTATGAGTTGATTCCTATCTTAAGCATTCTGTAATGTGCATCGTATGCCAGGGGGCATGAGTTTCCGTATGCATAGAACTCTATTTTATTCGCCGCGATGATGCTATCGACAGCACTTTTAAAAGCCGTCTTTTCAACGATATCCATCGTGGTCTTCAATGCCTGTATCTCGGAGGAAAATACTTTCTGCAGGATCGTTGCATCATCATCTCCCTCGACAACATCATCCTGTATCGACTGGTTTCCGATAAAAACCTCCCCGGCAAGATGAATTTTCATATCGTTAAAGCCCTCATATCCGATGAGCTTGCAAAAACGTACGACGCTCGCCTCACTGGTCTCACACAGTTCAGCCACCTGAACAACCGTCATATGTATAATTGTTTCAGGCACCGATAAAATCTGCTCCGCAATTTTCTTATATGCATCAGTAAAGTCGTTTTCGCTTTGTTTAATCCGTGCTATACAGCTTTTTCCGTTTCCATTCAAATCGTACATTCCCCGTATCCTCCCGGTAATCGTCAGCGTTTGAAACTTTTTTTCACATTTCGCAGGTTTATGGAATCTTATTACTAAATGTTAAGGCATATTTTAAAGGTTTTATCATTATATTTATAATATCACGAAATAATTTTTCATGCAATAGTAATTTAAGTAAATATTTCATGAAATAATACGCCATTATGAAATAATTTTTCAGAAAACGCATTGGAGCCATGCTTTTGTAAGTTTGGTATTGGATATTAATCGATTTGATTTTGCTTTTACGGATTGAGAAGAATAAATGTGGGCTGTATCGTTTTAACAAAGTAATTTAATACTGACTAATAAAACCTTTATACCTTCCCGGCCTTCAAAGCGGAGTGCCCTTTGACGTGTATTCCCCGATCAATGCAATAAACTGCTGTCCATACCGCTCCAGCTTTGCTTTGCCCACTCCGGACACCTCCAGAAATTCCGCCTCTGTCCGGGGAAGCTTTCTGCACATGTCCTGTAACGCCGCATCGGGAAAAATGATGTATGCAGGCACATGGGCCTGTGCCGCCAGCCGGCTCCGCAAGGCTTTGAGTTCCTTCAGCAGTTCTTCATCCACATTGTGATAGGTTTTCGCCGTACCGGCCTTTTCCGGCTGGATTTCCCTCGGCAGCTTCATCTCCAACTGCTTTTTCTCCCGGATGATTTCCGATGAACGGTTTGAAATCCCGGCCACGGGATATTCGTCATTTGTCAGGCTCAAATAGCCGTTTTCAATGAGAAAATCCATAATGGAGCGAATCCTCTTCACAGGCATTTCAGCCATAATTCCGTATGTCGACAGGCTGTCCAGGCCCAGGCGTTTTATCTTCTCGTTCTTGCTGCCGTGGAGGATATCCGCAATCATTATTTTTCCGAAACTCCTGTTTCTCTGAGCGATGCGTAACACACAGGACACAATCTTCTGCGCCTCAATGGTGATATCCACTGTCTCAAAATTTGTGCGGCAGTTGGAGCAGTCCCCGCAAAAACCAGGCGCACTTTCTCCAAAGTACCGCAGGATATATTGCCTGAGGCAATCGGTGGTGGTGCAATAGTAGGTCATGTCCTTGAGCCGCTCCCGGTCCTTCTCCCTGACTGCCTGCCGCATTTCCTCCGTCAGGTCCTCATTGATCTCCTGCCCGTTTTCGATAAGGAACTGGTTTATCCTTACATCCTGGCCGCTGTACAGCAGGATGCATTCCGCCGGCCCACCGTCGCGCCCCGCCCGCCCGGCCTCCTGATAATAGCTTTCCAGGTTTTTGGGCATGTTGTAATGCACAACAAAGGACACATTGGATTTATCGATTCCCATGCCAAAGGCATTGGTGGCCACCATGACGCTTTTCCTGTCGTAGATGAAATCCTCCTGGTTGGCGCTGCGTTCTCCGTCCTCCAGACCCGCATGGTAGCGGCAGGCCGGAACGCCCTTGCCGTTCAGCGTATCACACAGTTCCTCTACGGTCTTGCGGGTGGAACAGTATATAATTCCGTTCTTTCCATTATTCCTCTTGAGAATTTCCAGCAGTGCGGGTAGTTTATGCTCGGGCTTCTGCACGCCAAAATAGAGATTTTTTCTGTCAAAGCCCGTTGTGATTACAAAAGGCGTTTGCAGCCTTAAAATATTGATGATATCCTCGCGCACCTCTGCCGTCGCCGTCGCAGTGAAGGCGCCGATGACAGGCCTTACGGGAAGACCCTGAATAAAATCGATGATTTTAAGATAGTTGGGGCGGAAATCCTGCCCCCATTGGGAAACGCAGTGGGCCTCATCCACAGCCACCATGGAAATTTTGATGCGTTCTGAAAACCGGAGGAAATCCTCTGCCGCCAACCGTTCAGGGGCAATGTATATGATTTTGTAAGCGCCGTCGATTCCGTGGCGGAACACCTCGGCACACTGGGCCGGCGTAATGGAACTGTTGATATATGCCGCTTTTATGCCGGACTGCACCAGGGAGGCAACCTGATCCTTCATCAGGGATATGAGAGGAGAAATCACCAGGGTCACTCCCTCCAGCATCAGTGCGGGAACCTGATAGCACACCGACTTTCCGGCTCCGGTGGGCATAATGCCCACAACATCCCCACCTTCAAGAAGGTTGTCAATCAGTTGGGCCTGTCCCTGGCGGAACTCCGTATATCCGAAATATTGCTTGAGAATGTCATATTTGTTCATATCGGCATTTTTACCTTTTCCCATGGGAAATTATATACCATAACAGCTTTAACGGGGCTGGGATATTTTGTATTCCAATCTTCCCAAATCATACTTTATTATTTTAAAACCGTCAATACATCCCCACCGCTTCGAAATGTCCCCTGATTTTTTTTAATTTCATACCTTTTCCGACAATGGGAGTATTATATTTCGTACCGGCTGTTTACAATTAATTTACAAAACGATTATATCCCTGTAATTGCTTTGTAAAACCGGCTATAATATAATAAATCTGCCAAAAAGTAACACTATATTCGGGAATTTTCCGGAACTTTTCCGTGGGGGTTTCAGTCTATACCTGTATACAATGCACAGCGGCCTTTTTGCTGGCTGCATTTTACATAAGATTCAAATTATATTCCGAGGTGATGACTTAGTGAAGAAAACAGCTTTAAAAAACCCTTATCTCGCGCTTGCTCTTATATTCATGGTGGCCGTACTGCAGCAAGTCTCCGTTTTTGCGGCTCCTGCTCCGTCAAGTATAGAGCTGAAGGTAAGCGCAGGTTTTGATGAATCGGCAAAGGTAGGTGCTTCAGCGCCCTTTAAAATTTCCGTCACAAACACGGGGGATAACGTGGATGGGGAGCTTCAAGTGATATCCAATGTCAATCCCAATTCCAGGACGGTCCTGGCGTTACCCGTAAGCCTTCCTTCCGGAGCCAGTAAGGATATTTCCATTACTGTTCCCATTTACACTGCGGACAAAAAATTCACCGTCCGTTTTGCAAAGGGTGATAAGGTGCTGAAGGAAGAAAATTATCAATTCATCAAGCTGTTTTCTCCCCAGAATCCGACAATAGGCATCCTGGCCGACGATCAGGAAAGCTTCCGGGTTCTGAATGGAATGAAGCTGTCGGAAAATACCGACCCTCAGCTGGCTGCGGAAATAAAAATGAAGGCGGCGGTAATGACTGCGGCAGGAGAAAAAATGGCATTTGCCGACAGACCGGTAGAGCTCATTGGGCTCAATAAGAACAATATGCCGGACGACATAAAGGTTTTGAACACTTTTGACGTTATTATCATAAGCAATTTCGACACCTCCCTGTTCACAGACAAGCAGAGGAGCACACTGGAACAATGGGTTGCCCAGGGAAAAGCCCTGTTTTTGTGTACCGGTCCAAACTACAAAAAGGTATACGGAGGCCTCAGCGAAGCCCTGAAACCTTTTTCACCCACAGGTTCCACCTCTCTCTCCTCGCCCCAGAGCCTGGGGGCTTTCATTGAAAAGCCCGCACCCTCCGGCAAGGTCCCGGTCGTCACAGGAAATGCCGGAAGCGGCAAAGTGACCATCGATGAAAAAGGAACTCCCCTTGCAACCGTTTACAAATACGGGAACGGCTTTGTATCGCTGCTTGCCTTTGATCCCTCCCTGGAGCCCCTGGTGTCCTGGGACAACCTGCAGATGTTCTGGCAGAAGCTGATTACCGAATCCTCCAAGGCCGCTTCGGAACTTAAAGCCACCAAAACCGACACTTTCTACCAGTCCTCCTCCGGCACCATGCCCGGGTACCAGCACCTGGCTTCCAATGTGCCTGAGAGCCAGACTCCACCCTTTGATTTTCTGCTTGTGATGATCGGGATTTATATTGTGCTTGTGGGCCCGGCCATCTACCTTTTCCTTAAAAGAAAAGACAAGCGGGACTGGAGCTGGGTTGTCATACCGGCCGTTGCCATCCTGTTCATGGGCATCACCTATGTTGCCGGCTTTAAAACCAGGTATACCACCGCCGTTTTAAACAATTTTTCGCTCATCGAACTGAACCCGGAAAGGCAGGACTCGCAAATCTACACCTATATGGGAGTGTTCAACAACGAGCGCGGCAATATGAGCATCGAATATGACAAAACCCTTAATATTGACGCCAACAGCCCTCAGAACTATTACGATGACCGCTACTATCCAAACATGCAAAATGAGAATGCAAGGATTACCAGTAAGCTCACCCTGTCGGACAAGGCAAAGTATGAGCTTTACGATGTATACATGTGGACGCCCAAATACATGACTGCCAGTAAAAGTGTCCCCACCAGCGGCAAGGTCATTGAAGACTTTTCCATTACGGACGGGACCCTCAAGGCCACCGTTAAAAACAATACGTCCATGGCCTTCAGAGAAGCTTTTATTTCTGTCGGCAATAACTTCATTGAAGTGGGAGACCTGCTCCCCGGAGAGGAAAAAAAGATCGATACGGCCCTTAGCAGTCCTTCGGTAAAAAAGCGGTATGACGATTTTATCGATGCCCGGTATGGCCCTTCCTACATTGCCCCGGGGGCAAAAATGCCTCCCAACTGGAAGACGGACAACCGCAAGCGCAATATGCTGGACAACGTATTTCGCAATATATACATGCCTTCCGTGGGTGAAGCAAAAATCACCTTCCTGGCCCTAAACTACGACGATCCCGGTTATACGGTGTCCGTCAACGGAGCGGAGCCCAAGATATACAACACCAATGTGCTCTATTCCGTTTCAAACCTGGACCTGGTAAAAGGCAGCCGGCTTGACATACCCACCGGTATTATCCGCCCGGCGCTTGGGGAAGACACGAAGAATGCCTTCTTCGATGATCCTTTAAACGGCGGCGTAAGGGTGAATATGGACGGAGACGTGGATTTCCTATTTACCGTTCCGGCAAATATCGCTGTCGAGAATTTCAAACTTCACTGGTCCTCTTTTATGCCAATGTATATCAAGTATCAGCCAAAACCCCCGAAAGGAGCTTCCCAGCAAACTTACGCCCAAAATACCTATAAGTATTTCATCTATAACAACGTTACCTCCAAGTGGGAGGAGGCGGGCGCCGAGTATGACGCCAAAGGCAATGTGTCCCAATACCTCAACGATAAAAAGGAAATCAAGGTGAGGGCAAATGTCACAATCGACAGGTCCGGCATGGAGGGAGAGCTCCTTGGAGTTCCCGAGCTGGAGATAAGCGGGGTGGTAAAATAATGCTGATCGTAGAAAATCTGGTTAAAAAATACGGTAAATTCAAAGCGGTGGACAATCTCTGCCTGGAAATCGGCGAAGGACACATCTATGGATTTGTAGGAGCCAACGGAGCCGGCAAGACAACCACAATGAAAATCATCGCCGGGCTCTTAAAACCCACTTCCGGAAGAGTAACGGTGGACGGGGTGGACATCACCTCCGATCCCCGGGGTGTCAAGAAAAAAATCGGTTACATGCCCGACTTCTTCGGCGTCTATGACGATCTCAAAGTGACGGAGTATATGGATTTCTACTGCGGTGTATACAGTCTGCCGAAACCGGAGAGAAGTAAAATAATCGATGATTTGCTGGAACTGGTCAATCTGTCCCACAAAAAGGATTTTTATGTAGATTCTCTTTCAAGGGGCATGAAGCAAAGGCTTTGTCTTGCCAGGAGCCTTTTGCACAATCCCCAGCTTCTGATCCTGGATGAACCGGCCTCAGGGCTGGACCCCAGGGCAAGGGTGGAAATGAAGGAGATCCTGAAGGCACTGAAGGATATGGGAAAGACCATCCTTATCAGCTCCCATATCCTGCCCGAGCTGGCGGAGCTGTGCACCTCCATCGGCATCATTGAGCATGGAAAAATGGTTATCGGCGGAACCGTTGACGATATCATGAAAAAGGTTTCCCATGGGAAAACCATCCGGATAAAAGTACTGGGGGACCTGGACCCGGCCGTCAGGTACCTGCAGGAACAGCCCAACCTGGGCAGCATCTCCATCGCAAATGATTTCATCGATGCGGATTATGACGGAGATCCGAATTTAGTGGCAGAGCTTCTGAAGGGACTGGTAAGGAACGACATTCCCGTCATATCTTTTACGGAGCTGGAGAAAAATCTTGAATCAGTGTTCATGCATCTTACGGTAGGAGGGGTGGCAAATGCAGGTTAATCCGGTAATCGACAAGGAACTGAAAACCAAAATGAGGGGCTGGAAATCCCCCGCACTAATTTCCGTCTATCTGGGCTTTCTTGGGTTGATTGTCCTTCTCTTCTTTCTTTCCAGCAGAGAGGCCTCAAGATACTCGGCGGATTTTTTCAACCCCAGGGTAGCCCTTGAATCCTATAATACCCTTGCTTTTGTGCAAATGATGCTTATCCTTTTTATTACTCCCGCCATGACGGCAGGTGCCATCAGCGGAGAAAGAGAAAGGCAAACCCTGGACCTGCTGCTTTGTACGAATTTATCCTCCATTTCCATCGTAACGGGAAAAATATTCGTCTCCATTGCGCATGTCCTCCTGCTGGTAACCGCTTCACTCCCCATCATGGCTTCGGTATTCCTGTACGGAGGTATCCGGATGACCGACCTTTTGCTGACCTTCGGTTTTTATCTCGCAACGGCGCTATTTCTTGGAAGCTTGGGGATATTCTACTCCACCCTGTTCAGGAAAAGTTCCGTTTCCATGATTGTATCCTATATTACGGTTTTTGGGCTCATCATCGGCACCCCCATCCTGATGGTGGTATGGTATGTTTTCATCATGCACAACCAGGGCTCTCCCAACATTAACCAGGCCATGGCCTTTATGTTCTCCAATCCCGTATTCGGTTTCGGGTCCACCATTGACGGCCTTGCCAGGGGGAACATTCTGATGCAGGTTTTCGGAATGCAGAACTATGCCCCCTCCCAGAGTGTGGGGAGCTTTGAGGTAAAGCCCTGGATGGTGAATATCGTCTTCGACCTTGTTGCGTCGGTTATAT
The DNA here is from genome assembly GCA_023424965.1 of Bacillota bacterium. Classification (GTDB taxonomy): domain Bacteria; phylum Bacillota; class Clostridia; order Acetivibrionales; family JAFADI01; genus JAFADI01. Next base: position 80,361 of record JAFADI010000064.1, on the reverse strand, counting down.
TCATGCTGCTGGCCTCATGGAAGATCAAGCCCGTCAAAAAGGCATGGTTCCCAAAGAGGTCCCGGTCCTCCCGCAAGGTGGAGCCGGCAAGTACAATGTAAAGCTAAGAGGTGGTTGTCCTCATGGACATAAAGGATATTTACAGGCTGGTCCGGCCTTTAAAGGACAGAATGCATATAAATAACGCCATCTTCTGTGTCATGGTAGGGATATCTACGGCAGGGGCTCTTTCCCTGCTGCTCTCCTATGGTGCTCTTTTTGTTCCTGTTCCCTATTTGCTCCGCATATTGGCAGTCATCCTGGCCGCTTGCATTTTTGTGTCCCTGCTCGTGTCTCTTTTTCTCCGGCCTAAAAATCTTAAGGTCATGAAGACCGCGGATTCACTTGGGCTGAAGGAGAGGCTCATCACGGCATATCAATTTAAGGAGGATGCCTCCCCCATTTCCAGAATACAGCGGTATGACACCCTGAAGGCCTTGACAAATACCGATTTCAGACGGTCCTATCCCCTCCGCTTCCCTTCGGCTCTTGGAATTGCCTGTATCGCCCTGGCTTTGCTGGTGGGTCTTTCCTTTATGATCCCCTCAAGGTCCAGAGAAACCGCCCGGCAGCTGGAAAAGCTCTTCGATGAGATAAAAAAGCAGGCGGAAAAGCTGGATAAAGACCGCAAGGAGGCCAATAAAAAGACCGGCCTGGCCGACGAAAATCTTAAAGATATTAATGCCAAAATAGACCAGCTGCTAAAGGAGCTTCAAAAGTCCAAATCCGAAGGAGAGGCTGTAAAGGCCCTTTCCAGGGCCAAGCACGAACTGGAGGAACTGAAACAAAAGTCGGAAAGCAGCGACCTTGGCAAGCTGGCGGAAAATTTGATGAAAAACCCCGTGACAAAGGATATTGGGCAGTCCATCAAAAACGGCAGCATGAGTGATATGAAGCAAAAACTTGAGCAAATGAACAATGAGCTGAAAAAGATGGATGAAGCAAGCAGGAAAGACCTTGCAGAGTCCTTTAAAAAGATGGCGGAGCAGGTGGCAAAAGACAAGCAGCTGGCACAAAACCTCCTTGACCTTGGCAACGCGCTTTCGTCAGGGAATCTGAATTCCCTGGCCAGTCAAGCCTCCGCATTGAATGAAACCCTTTCCCGTCTGGCCGCAAGCGACCCGGAGCTTGCCAGTGCAATGGAACAGTTGAACAACCAGGTCATCAGCCAGTTGACGGATTCCATCAGCGATGCCCGCAGTCAGATTTCCAGGCAAAGCGGTGGCAGTTCCCAGCAGGCGCAGAACCAGCAGCAAGGCAATACACCTTCCCAGGGTGGAAATCAGCAAGGTGAAGGCGGTCAGCAGAATTCCCCGCCAGGCCAGGGCAATTCGGGCGGCAATGGTGAAGGCAATGGCCAGGGCAATGGCGGTTCTCAGGGAAACAAGGGCGCCGGCGGGGCAGGAATGGGAACTACCAATAAGGATATGGGCTACGGCGGTGAAGAAAGCAGTGGGGGCGGAAGGACTCCCGGGAAGAAGGAAGTCAAGGATTATGAAAGCATTTATGTTCCGGAGCGTCTGGGTGGAAACGGCAATGAGTCCCAGGTGAAAGGCACCAAGGGGAACTCCGGTGAAAGCAGCTGGGCCCAGTCCCAGAACTCACCGGTGGAAAAAGGCTCAGCGCTCCCTTATGACAGGGTTCTGGGAGACTACAGGAGTGAGGCCATGTCCTCGGTGGACAATTCTTCAATTCCGCCCGTCATGAAGGACATTGTAAGGGATTACTTCAGTTCTCTGGAATAGATATTAGGAGGAAGGTCAGTCATGGAGATCAGCGGTTCCGATGTAAAACAGGTAATGGATACGGTTTCAAAGATAGAAAATGAGATTTCCAAACACATGGTGGGTCAGAAAGATCTGATCCGGCAGGTGATCATTTGCATCCTCTGCGGAGGCAACGTCCTTCTGGAAGGTGTCCCCGGCCTTGGAAAGACAAGGCTTGTCAAAACCCTCGGCAAGACCCTGGGGTTAAGCTTCTCCAGGATTCAGTTCACACCGGATCTGATGCCTGCCGATGTGGTGGGGACAAACATCATCACAAAATCCGAAGAGGGGAACGGCGCCTTTAAATTCCAGGCCGGCCCCATCTTCAGCAACATCGTCCTGGCAGATGAAATAAACAGGGCTACGCCAAAGACGCAAAGCGCCCTGCTGGAAGCCATGCAGGAACAGACCGTAACGGTGGGCAGCAATACCTACCAGCTCCCCCAGCCCTTCTTTGTCCTGGCCACCCAGAACCCCATCGAGATGGAAGGCACCTATCCCCTGCCGGAGGCGCAGCTGGACCGGTTCCTTTTCAAGCTGGACGTGCCCTTCCCTTCCCTTGAAGAGCTCATGGGCATTGTAACCATGACCACGGGGAATGAGGAAGCTTCCCTTGAAGGAGTGTCCGGCAGCGGCGAAATTCTCTCCATGCGGGGCATCGCCAGGGAGATTCCCGTAGCCCGTCCGGTGCTGGAATTTGCACTAAAGCTGGTGCTTGCAACCCATCCCGAAAATGCCGATGCGCCGCAAATCACCAAAAAATACATCCGTTTCGGCTCCAGTCCCAGAGGCGCTCAGGCGGTTATCAACGCCGCCAGGATCCGAGCCATCCTTGACGGAAGGTATAACGTGGCCTATGAAGACATAAAGTACGTTGCCTTCCCTGCCCTGAGGCACAGGATATTCCTGAATTTTGAAGGCCTGTCCGAGGGCATCACCCCCGACAGTGTGATCCGTGAAATCATCAAACAATTGGAAGAAAAACAGAAAGCATAAATCGTATGAGTGACCTTTTCGACAGTGAATTTTTAAAAAAACTCCAACAGCTGGTCATCACATCAAAAATGATACTGGCAGACGGAGCGGGCGGAAACAGGAAGTCCCGGAGCAAAGGCAGCTCCGTTGAGTTCTCCGATTACAGGGAATATACGGCGGGAGACGATTTCAGGAGAATCGACTGGAACGCTTATGGGCGCTTTGAGAGGCTCTTTATAAAGCTTTTCATGGAAGAACGGGAAGCTCCCGTCAACATCCTTCTCGACGCCAGCCGTTCCATGGATTGGGGTGAACCGAATAAAGGCATCGCCGCAAGGCGTCTGGCCGCCGCGCTGGGATACATCAGCCTGTCCAACTACGACAGGCTCACTTTGGCATGCCTGAGCGACAGTGTGGACATGCTCAAGCCCTCTCTCCGGGGAAAAAACTCTTTTGCGGAGGTGCTGGACTTTTTTGAAAAGGTACGGTTTGTGAGGCCCACCCATTTGTATGAGGCCCTCAAGCTTCTCAACCTGAGGCCTGCCCGGGGCATAACGGTCATCATATCCGACCTTTTTTCCGGGGGTACCCTGGTTGAGGTGATCAAATACCTGCAGTTCAGGAAGCAGGAAATCTATATCTGCCATCTGCTGTCCCCCCAGGAGGTAACTCCGGACATCACCTCCAGCCTGCGGCTCATCGATTCCGAAAGCGGCGAATTCAAGGATGTTACGGCAACACCCCTTTTGATGAAAACCTATAAAAAGGTATACGACAGGTTTATTGCAGGCCTGGAAGAGACCTGCTTCAAGTATGGAGCAAACTATATGCTCATGGAATCCTCCCTGCCTGTGGAGCAAATGATAAAGATGGTGGTGAGCAGGCAATGACATTTTTCAGTCCCATGGCCTTTTTATCTCTTATAACCATCCCCGCCATCATTTTTCTTTATCTCCTCAAGCAGCGCAGCCAGGACCTTACGGTGTCGAGCCTCTACCTCTGGGAAGAGGTGTTGAAAGACCTGGAAGCCAATGCCCCCTGGCAAAAGCTCAAGAAGAACCTCCTGCTGATATTGCAGCTGCTTGCCATGCTGCTGTTGATTTTCGCCTTGTCCAGGCCTTTTTTGAATACTCCCTCGGGAAAAGCGGGCAGTACCATTGTCATCCTTGACAATTCCCTGAGCATGCAGGCTACCGACGTAAAACCCAGCAGGCTTGAGCTGGCAAAAAAACAGGCGGAGGATTACGTATACAACCTGCAGCCCGGAACTCTGGTGTCTCTTGTAAGCATGGGCACCAGGCCGATCATTGAAGAAAACCTGAACAAGGACCGCAACGCGGTGATTGATAAGATAAAAAAGCTGGAAGCCACCAACGGCGTTTCCAACTACGAAGATGCCTCAACCCTGGTACAGTCCATGGCAAAGCAGCAGGAGGGCACCGAAGTGGTCCTGTTTGGAGACAACTCCCTGGAAGTGCCCGGAGTAGAGGTAAAATTCTCCAGAGTGTCCCAAAACGGCTTTAATTATGCCATAACACTGCTTTCCCACACCAGAACCAGAAACGGGATAACCGTTCTCAGCCGTATCTCCAACTTCAGCGGCAGCGGCGCCTCCATTCCCTTAAGCCTGTATGGGGACGGCAAGGTCCTGGATGCCAAGAACGTGGAGGTGGCCCCCGGTGAAACCTCCAATGTTTACTGGAGCGGCATCCCTGAAAACACACAGCAGTTGGAGTGCCGGATCGACGCAAAGGACTCTCTTGACGCCGACAACAGGGCGTGGAATACGGTGAATCCTTCGCTGAATGCAAAGGTTATGCTGGTGTCGGAAAAAAATGTGTTTATTGAGAAAGCCCTGTCCCTGTCCGGCAATGTGGAGCTTTATAAATCTACACCCCTTGATATTAAAGAGCTCAAAGGCTACAGCCTGTACATTTTTGACGGATTTCTACCCGAGGCGCTTCCCTCCGACGGCAACATCGTCCTGTTCAACCCTCCGGAGAACAAGTTTTTTACCGTAGGCAGCGAAGTTGAGCTTCCCAAAATTGAAAAATTAAAGCACGAGCTTTTTAACTATATTGAAGATTACAGCTTCTCCATCGGGAAAACCAGGCTCCTTACAGTGCCGAAATGGGGAGAACCTGTTCTGGAAGCCTCCGAGGGCACCCTGGCCTTTACGGGAATGCTGGACAACAAACGTATCCTGGTCTTCGGTTTTGACATTCACAACACGGATATGCCCCTGAAGCCGGTATTTCCCATCCTCATGACCAGCATCATCAATTCCCTTGCACCCTCCGGCACCAAAAACGTGGAGAACGCATTTCCCGGCCAGGGAATTGAATTCAATCTGGACCCCAAAACGGAACAGGCGAAGGTTATTTCTCCTTCGGGAAAGGTGTCCAAAATAGCTCCGCCCTTCCCTGCCGAGCTTTTTGACGCCACCGGCGAGGTGGGCCTGTATACCCTGGAGCAAGCCGTAAAGGAAGACAGGAGCTATCACTACTTCACCGTAAACGCCCCGGCAGAAAGGGAATCCAATCTCCTTAAGGGCGAGAATACGGTGCAAAATCAGGCCGGCGATCCCGGGAAAGCCGCCGGAAAGGTTTCAACGGGCTTCAACCTGCAGGGGCTTATCCTGTGGGCCGCAATACTACTTTTATTGATAGAATGGTGGGTATACTCCAATGGTGTTTGATTTCAGCCATCCCCTGCTGCTGCTTTTGATACCGGCGGCGGTAGTCTTCGTTTTATTTACGTCAAAGAGCATGGTAAAGCTTGTAAAGTGGAGAAGAAAAACCATCCTCTCCCTGAGGCTTTGCATTTTTACCCTTCTCATCCTGTGTATTGCCGGCTTCGGTTTAAAGACCTACTCCAACAGCACCACCAATATTTTTCTGGTGGACGGTTCCGACAGCATGTCCATGTCAAAGGCAAAAGCGTCGGAATTCATAAAGGACGCGATAAAGTCGAAAAAATCCGGGGACAAAGTGGGCGTGGTCACCTTCGGAGCCAACTCCGCCGTTGATTTGCTGCCCTCCGAGAAACCCCTTTTTGAAGAGGTCCAGACCAAGATCAATGGGAATTTTACCAACATCGAACAGGCCTTGAAGCTCACCCAGTCCCTCATTCCCTCGGGAGACAGAAAGAGGGTGATCCTGGTCAGCGACGGCATGGAGAACGACGGCAATGCCCTGAAAGAGGCCAGACTGCTTAAGCAGCAGGACATCACTTTAGACGTATTCCCTGTGGAATCCCCCCTCACTTCGGAGGTACAGGTCAAGGAAGTCACCATTCCCGACGCCCTGCGGATGAATGAGAAATTCGAGGTAGCCGTAAAGGTAAACAGCACCGTAAAGACCCGGGCAAATCTGAAATTGTACGCCGAGAGGGAATTGGCCGCCGAAAGGACGGTGGAAATTCAGGAGGGTGAAAATAATTTCGTTTTCTCCGACAAAGCTGCAAAGGGTGGTATGATCACCTATACTGCCGTACTGGAACCGGAAAAGGATACCATTACCGCCAACAACACCATTTCAACTTTTTCCTATGTGGAGGATGCCTCCAGGGTGCTGGTGGTACAGGATAAGGATGAAGGGGCCTCCGAACTTGTAAAAATCCTTGAAAAAGATGTGCGGCTTGATGTTTCCAGTCCTGACAGCGTTCCCCTGGCACTTTCGGAGCTCCAGAAATATGATGCCTTCATCCTTTCGAATGTTTCCGCCGAAAGGTTGAACGACAGGTTTCTGGACAACCTGGAGCTTTGCATCAAGCACCAGGGCAAGGGCCTGCTGGTGACGGGAGGGGAAAACAGCTATGCACCCGGAGGATATTACAAGACCGCCCTTGAAAGGGTTCTTCCGGTGAATATGGATATAAAGCCGAAAGAAGAGCAGCCGAATCTGGGTCTGGTGCTGGTGGTCGACAAATCCGGCAGTATGAGTTCGGGAGAGTATGGAATTTCCAAGCTTGAGCTTGCCAAGGAAGCGGCCATCCGGTCGGTGGAAGCCCTTAAAAGCAAGGACATGATCGGCGTAATCGCCTTTGACGATGCCGTCCAATGGGTGGTAAGAACCCAAAAACTGGACGATGTACAGAGCATACAGAATTCCATCGGCACCATCCGGCCAGGGGGCGGCACCCAGATCCTCCACCCTCTTGAAGAAGCCTATCTCTCTTTAAAGAATGCCTCCGCCAAGCTGAAGCACATTATCCTCCTCACCGACGGCCAGGCCGAAAGAAGCGGTTATGAGCCCGTCATCGAGGGCATCAATGAGGCAGGCATCACACTGTCCACCGTGGCTGTGGGCGAAGGCGCCGACACTGCGCTGCTCAGAGCCCTTGCCATTGGCGGAAATGGCAGGTACTATGCCACCGACGCCTTCTCCGACATTCCAAAAATTTTTGTAAAGGAGACCTTCCTTGCGGGCAAAACCTATTTGAACAACCGGACCTTTTATCCCGGCCTCAGTGCAACCTCCGATGTTTTGAAAAATATTGCTTCCGTACCTTCCCTGGACGGCTATGTGGGCACAACACCCAAAAGTACCGCCAGGGTCATCTTCTCAAGCGATACGGAAGACCCGGTACTGGCTACCTGGCAGTACGGCCTGGGCAGAACCGCCGCATGGACCTCCGACGCAAAAGGCATGTGGACTTCCGAGTGGCTGAAGTGGGACCAGTCCTCCACTTTCTGGAAAAACCTGTTGTCCTGGCTTATCCAGAAAAAATCCGACCAGCAGTACAGCTTGAAAGGCAGTATGGCAGGAGGTACAGGCAGCATCGAATTGACCCTGCCCCCCGATGAAAGACTTGAAAATGAAAAAGCGGCAGCCGTAATGATCAGTCCTTCCGGCAAAGAGCAATCCATTGAGCTTTCTCCCGTCTCACCGGGTATATACAGGGGCAGCTTCAACGCCGAGGAAACAGGGGTATACCTTGCAAATATCCAGATCAGCGGCGGTTCAGAGATATCGAAGTCTATCAGCACCGGCATCAATATTCCCTATTCTCCCGAGTATGACATCCCTCAAAAGGATGCCCCGGCCTTTCTTGAACGGTTGGCCTTTGAGGGTGGAGGGAGGATCATTAAAGACAGCAGGGACGTTTTTTCAGGCCAGTTGAAGCCCACCATCAGCATGACGGACCTGACGCCCTTCCTGCTTTCGCTGCTCATCCTTCTGTTTATGCTGGATATCGCTGTGAGAAGGCTCAATATAAGCTTTGAATGGGTTAGACCCATGGCCGGGAAGATTACTGCAGCCGGATCAAGGGTGTATATACCGGTAATCAAAGCCCTGTCGACCGTCAGAAAACCTGCCGTCCAACCTGCCAAACCCAGTTTTGTAGAAAATCCGGCGGATTCAAAGGATACCCCGCCTTCTGCTTCAGAGGTCAAGGCCGATGTAGTGAAAGACACCGGGGGCAAAAAGAGAGAACCCGAGGTTGAAAAGAGCAATTCCACACACCTGGACCTGCTGCTGGAAAAAAAGAAGAAGCGGAATCAGTCGTAGGTTTTAAAGCCCTCTCCCAGAACTTCCCTCACATCCGCCAGGATGACAAAGGCTTTTTCGTCCACGCTCCTGACGATCTCCTTCAGTCCTTGTATCTGAGCCCTTTGCAGGATGCAAAGCAGTACCCGCTTGTCATTTCCCGTATACATGCCGGTCCCCTTCAGGGCGGTCACTCCCCTCTCCAGCTCGCTCATGACCCTGGCGGCGATTTCATCGGAGTGATCGGAGATGATGAATACGGCTTTTGCAAAATTGACGCCTTCAAGGACAGCGTCAATGACGATGGTGGATATATAGAGGGTGACGATGGCATAAAGGGCCAGCAGGAAGCTGTTGAAGGCTATCGCTGCAAAGATGATGATGCTCGTGTCGATGAAGAGGATCAACTGCCCCATGGTCAGGTTGGGAATAAAGTGATTGACGATGCGCGCCGCCAGATCGCTCCCTCCCGTGGTGGCATTGGCCCTGAAAACAATTCCCATGCCCACCCCCATGATAACCCCTCCGAAAATGGAATACAGGAGCAAATCAGGCGTTGACGGCGACTCCGCCAGCTTAACCAGGTAGCGTTCCACAAAATACCTGGTGTAGGGCTCCGAGGTATCGATGGCAAAGGATAGGAAGAGGGTGCTGAACAGGGTTCTGACGATGAATTTCCTGCCGATAAAGCGTACCCCCAGAAGAAACAGGGGAACATTGAGCACAAGCATGGTAACACCCACGGAGAACCGCCCTCCGCTCAGGTAATATACGACGGTGGCCACGCCGCTTACTCCTCCCGGGGCGATCTTATAGGGAACCATAAATACATTGATGGAGGCCGCAGTCAAAACCGAACCTACAATAATCCATAAATATATTTTAATACCCTCGGTAAAGCGCTTCTTTAAAGTCATCAAATCCTACCTTCGTATAATAAATAATGCTATAATATTATATTTCCCAACGGTGGCAAAAAAAAACTGCTATTCGTGAAAAATAGCAGCTTTTTTGAATTTGCCGGGTATTTTATAATACCTTGCTTAAGAATTCCCTTGTCCTTGGATTTTGAGGATTGTCGAACAGGTTTTCCGGGGTGTTCTCCTCAAGGATTTTCCCTTCATCCATGAAAAGCACCCGGGTGCCCACTTCCCTGGCAAAGCCCATTTCGTGAGTTACCACCACCATTGTCATACCCTCGGAAGCCAGCTTTTTCATTACCTCAAGAACTTCCCCCACCATTTCCGGGTCAAGGGCCGACGTAGGTTCATCAAAAAGCATGACGTCCGGCGACATGGCCAGTGCCCTTACAATGGCGATTCTCTGCTTTTGTCCTCCCGAAAGCTGCCCGGGAAAGCTTCTTGCCTTATCCTCAAGACCCACTCTTTTCAGCAGGTCCATTGCAATCTTTTCGGCCTCCGCCGCAGACAATCTTTTTAACTTCCTGGGTCCCAGGGTAATGTTGTCCATTACGGTCAAATGGGGAAAAAGGTTGAATTGCTGGAACACCATGCCCATTTTCTGCCGCTGGACATTAATGTTGTTATTTTTGCTGGTGATGGACACACCTTCAAAGACGATTTCCCCCTGGCTGGGATGCTCCAGAAGATTGAGGCACCTCAGAAAGGTACTTTTACCTGAGCCGCTGGGCCCGATTACAACCACAACCTCGCCTTTGTTTATTTGAACGTTGATATCCTTTAAAACATGAAGTTTTCCGAATTTTTTATGAACACCGGTTACCTTAATCACTGCTCCTCATCCTCCTCTCCGCGATCCCCAGGAACTTAGAAAGTGTGAAGGTCAGGACGAAGTATATCACAGCCGCCACAATAAGCGGTTCAAAGGGCTTGAACGTAGATCCCCGGACGATGGTTGCATTGTACATCAGCTCGCCTATTCCGATGACGGAAACAATGGAGGACTCCTTGATTACAACGACAAACTCGTTTCCCAGGGCGGGCAGGATATTTCTCAAGGCCTGGGGCAAAACAATATACCGCATTCCCGCCGCATGGGTAAAGCCGATGGAACGTGCCGCCTCCATCTGCCCCCTGTCAACCGCCTGGATCCCCGCACGGATTATTTCGGCCACATAGGCGCCGCTGTTGATTGACATGGCAATAATACCGGGTATGAACCGCGACATGTCAAGACCGAACATATCCGTCTGGGGCAGGTCCAGGTTCAACCCGTAATACACAATAAAAATTTGAACGATCAAGGGCGTTCCCCTGATAAATTCCACATAGGCCGAAGCAATAAACCGAAGCAGCCTGTTCTTTGTTATCCTCATCAAAGCGACAACGATACCGATCAACACGCCGAAAAGCACCGTGAAAAAGGCAAGGACAACGGTATTGACCGCTCCGGTTATAAAGTAAGGATAATATTCGCTAAGAAAAGAAAAATCCAACGCAGCTCCCCCCCAAACCATCCTTTTAGTCTTTTAATTCTATCCGCAAAAGACCGTTTTTGCAAATGAAAGGCGGATAGGCACAAACCGGTGCCCACCCGCCATTGATGCTATTTTATTTCTTTACGACTACATTCAGTTCATTGGCTTCCGTAACAAACTTGTCAACGGAACCATCCTTGATAAGTCTGTCCAGGGTCTTGTTCATGGCCTCCACCAGTTCGCTGTTGCCCTTTTTGGCAGCCACGGCGGATCCCCCTGTGTCTTCCTCCACCTTGATATCCGCTACCACCAGGTCCCCATTGTTTTTAACATAGCCGTTGGCAACGGGAAGTTCTACCACAATCGCTTCCACCTTTTTGTTCTTCAGCTCCATGACGAGATCGGGAATCTTTGTGAGAGAGACCAGCTTGCTTTCCTTCATCTGTTCTTTCACAATGTCTTCCTGGATGGTTGTGAGCTGCGCGCCCACCTTTTTGCCCTTCAGGTCGGCGATAGTCTTGTATTTGTCTTTGTCTGCCGCCCTTACCATTACTCCCTGCTTTGCATAATAGTAGATGTTGGTAAAGTCCACCGACTTCTTTCTTTCTTCATCGGGGGTCATGCCGGCGATGACAAAATCCACCTTATCCGCATTCAATGCCTGCAGCAGGCCGTCAAACCCGAGGTCCTGTATTTCAAGCTTTACGCCCAGATCCTTCGCTATTTCCTCTGCGATTTTTATATCAAACCCAACAATGGTATCTTTGCCGTCAATGATGGTGTGGAACTCATAAGGCGCGTAATCGGCACTTGTTCCAACAACGATTTTGCCGGCCTTTTTAATCTTGTCAAGCTTTGTTTCCGGCTTTGGGGCTTCTTCCTTGGGGGCCTCCGCCTTTGGTTCCTCCGCCTTTTTCTCTTCCTGCTTGGGCTGCTCCTGGCTTGCGTTTTCCACTTTGGGTCCACAGCCTGCAAATGCAAAAGCAACGCATGCCACCAGCAAAAAGGCCGTCAATCTTTTAAAAACAATGTTTTTCATTCTATGTTCCTCCCTTTACAGTCGCTTCTAATATGACTCTCACAATTTTATAATAATACACCGAAATGTTTAAATATGCAACAGCAAACATATAGCACTCCGTGCTAACATATGTTCATATTACTGTAAATATTCTGCTTGCCGCTTTCCCAGCTTGAGCTCCGAAATGAGCATACCCGCCAGGATCAGTCCACAGCCTGCAACGGTATTCAATTTTAAGCTTTCCACCATGCCCTGAGAATTGGGGATGATCAAAGCAAAGAGCGCCCCGAATACGGGCTCCGCCGTGAAGATCAAAGCCGTGTGGGTAGGTGACGTGTTCTTTTGTACAATGGTCTGGCCCGCAAAAGCAAGAGCGGTGCCAAGTACTCCCGTAATAAACAGGGTTATTGCGACTGTCCAATTGAACTCAAAGGATTTATACCCTACGCCGGTCCAGGTAATCAAAGAAAATACCGCTACCGAGCCTACCTGTATAACGGACAGCAGGGCTGCATCCTGGTCATTGGTGAACTTATCGATGAGTATGATCTGAAAGGTTACGCACACCGCACACAGCAGTGTCAGCAGGTCTCCAAAGTTGAATTTGAAGTCCAGTCCGCCGGAGAGAAAAAACAGTCCTCCGAAAGCCATCAGGACACCAATGGTAGATGCTGCTCCCGGTTTCTTCCGTAAAAACACCGCAGACACGACAGGTACCATTACCACGTTCAGGCCCGTAATGAATGCCGAATTGGATGCGGTAGTGAAGTAAAGGCCGCTTACCTGCAGCGCCATGGCGCCAAAGAGCATGAGTCCGATCAGTGAGCCATAGATCAAAGCTGCCTTGTTCATCAGCTTTAATTTCTTATGAAATACAACCAGCAAAACCACCGTAGCAATAATAAACCTTAATGATAAATATGCAAAGGACGGTATATAGTCCAGCACATTTTTCATTAAGGGAAAGGAAGTGCCCCAGATGACGGTGATCAACAGGAGCAAAATATCTGCTTTTATTTGTTTGGACATTTCTTATAATACTTTCTGCAAAAATGATTTTGTTCTTTCGTGTTTCGGATTGGAGAATATCTCCTGGGGAGAAGCTTCCTCAAGGATCTCGCCCTTATCCATAAAAATAACTCTTCCTGCCACCTCTTTGGCAAAACCCATTTCATGGGTTACCACCAGCATGGTCATGCCTTCCCTGGCCAGCTCCTTCATAACTTCCAGAACCTCACCCACCAGTTCCGGGTCAAGAGCAGATGTAGGCTCGTCAAAAAGCATTATTTTGGGCTTCATGGCGAGAGCCCTTGCAATGGCAACCCTCTGCTGCTGCCCCCCTGACAACCTGGAAGGGTATTCATCCTTCTTATCCTCAAGTCCGACTTTCTTTAACAAGTCGAGAGCGAATTTTACAGCATCCTCTTTGGGAACCTTTTTGACCGTCATGGGAGCCTCAATGACATTTTGAAGCACCGTCATGTGGGGGAACAGGTTAAACCTTTGGAACACCATTCCCAGCTCCGCGCAGACTTCCGCCACCTTTTTGTGGGAAACCTTCAGTTGGTCCTTCCCGTCCACCCTTTCATCGATGAGCTCGCCTTCGACAAATACCCTGCCGCTGGTAATTCTCTCAAGGTGGTTCAGGCATCTTAAAAGAGTGCTTTTCCCGGAGCCGCTGGGTCCGATGATGCAGACCACCTCACCGGATGTAACCTCAAAATCCACATTCTTTAGAACCTCAAGGGGTCCGAATGACTTGCAAACCTTTTCCATTTTAATCATGTGATTACTCATCCGACACACCCCCCCTATTCGTAAACGGAATATTTCTTTTCCAGCTTTTCAAATACATAAGTAAATATTGTCGTCATCATCAGATACAGCGCTGCCGCAGGCAGATAGATAAAGGCACTGGATTCTCTTGAGTTGATGCCCTGGGTTATCTTCATGAGCTCCGTCATTCCCATGATGGAAACCAGTGAGGAATCCTTCAGCAGTGCAATGAGCTCGTTGCCCACCGGAGGAATCAAACGGCGGTAGGACTGTGGTATGATTACCTTGGTCATGGCTTGTCCGTAACTCATACCAAGCGCTTTGGCCGCTTCCATCTGTCCTTTGTCAATGGACTGTATCGCCGCCCTTATAATTTCTGCAAGGTATGCCGCAGAATTCAACGTCAAGGCAAGCAGGGCGGAAGGCCATTGACCCGGTAAAGTCAAGCTTGGGCTGATTTTAGGTAGCCCATAATAAATAAAGAATAATTGCATCAGAAGAGGAGTTCCCCTGAATACCCAGATATAGAACCAGCATATCCTATCCAGGGTCTTGTTCTTGGACAGCCTTCCAAGGGCCAGGAAAAGCCCCAGAATCGCTCCAAAAATTACCGATATGATCGTCAGCATTATGGTATTTGCACTACCCTCAAGTAATGCGGGCAAATAACCTAAAAATTTCTCCCAGCTCAATTTTAACCGCTCCCTTTTGTATACTTCAAACAATTAAAACATAGCGGTGCGTTGGTCTGGGATACAATTAAACTGAACCATTCCAACGCACCATTGCATTATTATCTTATATTTTATTTTATGCTATTTATCGATTATTTAAGGTTCTTGGTCATGTCCTCGCCGAACCATTTTTCGGAAATCTGCTTCATGGTTCCGTCTGCCTGCATTTCTTCGAGGATTTTATTTGTCTTGTCCCTCAAATCGCTGCCCTTCTTCTGGAAGCATATGGCCATGGGTTCTGCCGTTTCGCTTTCCCATGCGATCTTGAAGGTGTCTTTATTGTTCGCCAGGTAGTATTTTGCAACCACGATGTCAACGACAACGGCGTCAAGCCTGCCTGCGTTCAAATCCTCGAAAGGCTGTGTAACAACAGGATACGTCTTGAACTTGTCCGGGCTCAGCTTGAGTTCGTCCTTGCAGAAATCCTCGGAAGTTGTTCCCTGCTGGCAGCCCACATTGACCTCTTTTAAATCCTCAGGCTTTGCAATCTTGTCGTTTGCCGCCTTGGTTACAATCACCTGTTTGTTTGCTATGTATGGATTTGTAAGGGAATGTTTTTCTTTTCTTTCGTCGGTGATACTTACAGATGAGATGATTACATCAAACTTGTCCGTTTCCAGGGCTTCAAAAATCCCTGTCCAGTCGTTGGAAATATGCTTGACTTCTGTTTTGCCCAGCCTCTTTCCTACTTCTTTGGCTACATCCACATCAAATCCGATGGTGGTCTTACCGTCTTTGTCCTTAAATTCCATTGGAGGATAGCTGTCATCCACACCTACACGAAGTACGTTTGAAGATTTTGCACCTCCACAGGCGCTTAATGTAAACGCTACAAGCAACACCAGTACAACGACCAATGTACAGGACCTTAATTTTCCTGTTTTCATAAAATTCCCCCCTATATCACATTTTTACCGACATATTCCAAAACAAATTGAAAATGTGAATAAATTTTAAGATTTAAAGATATATTATATCAAAAATATCAATTTTACAATACCTTTTAAGCCACGTTTTTCAGGTTGTAGCGCCCTCAATCCCACAAAAGGATTCAATTTTGCACAAATTATAAATATTTATAATTATGAATTTAATTTTTTAAATATACTGTCCTTGATTTTATTGCTCAGGTGCAGGGTGTTGGCGTTTTCATTGATCAGTGCCCTCCGGATGTGCTCTATCTCGGCTTCCGTGAGAAATATGATCCTGCCCTTTTGATCGGCCCTGGCCCCTCTTAAAATTTCGGACACGGCATTTTTGGCCTTGTCAAGGCTTCCAAAATAGTACACATCCAGGGATTCGTCGTAGGCAGCGCCATTTCCCAGATATATCTCTTTGAGCTTTGGAACCTCCACACCCGTGACCTTGGAAATCTCCGTAATCTTGTAAACACCCTGGTAATCAATGTAATAGCTGTTTTCTTTTCTCCCGGATATTCTTACAATAAAATTCGATTCATTTATCATAAAGCCCCTCCTTAATAATGTTTGCCGGCATTCCTGACATACTTCGGATCTACTCTATCTATATGCCTGTGGGATGTCAAAAATCCTTTTCCCGGTATTGCCGCCGGCTACCGGTTTGATAAATGCGGCAGGGCATGTACCTGCGGCTTGCACATTTACATTATACCAGCACAAGTTCGCCGAAACAATAATATAAAAGCTGTTTTTCAAGTCAATAATACTAGTGGGGTTGACCTTTGGTATGCTATAATGATTGAGGCCACTATGCGATTAATAAATTAACCTTACAGGTTGATCCAGGCAACAGTTTAGTTTATTTTAAGGAGATTTTTCATGAAGGTACTTCATCTGATTGGCGGGGGAGACGTAGGTGGGGCAAAGTCCCATGTCCTTTCACTGGTAAGAGAATTGGGAAAGCATATCGATGTGAAGCTCGTGAGCTTCCGTCCCGGAGCCTTTGCCGACGACGCACGGGCCATGGGCATCAATGTGGAAGTTGTAAAAAGCGGCAATATAATATCGGATGTCAAACGCGTCCTCCAGATAATAAGGGAGGAAGGTTATGAAATCGTCCACTCCCATGGTGCTAAAGCCAATATGATCTCGGTGATCGCCAAAAAGTTCCTGCTGACTCCCACAGTCACCACCGTCCACAGCGACTACAGGCTGGACTATCTCCAGAGCCTGCTTAAAAGGCTGTCCTTCGGGCTTATCAATACTGTTGCCCTCCGTTTTATCGACTATCATATCGGCGTTTCCAAAAACTTCAAGGAAATGCTCATTAAGAGAAATTTCGACCCCGAGCTCATATTTACCGTATACAACGGCATCGACTTCGAAAAGAAAATCCCTGCGTATTCGCGGGAAGGCTTCCTGAAAAAACACAAGCTGGACAGTATAAATGAAGGGGATGTCCTTATAGGCATCCTGGCCCGTTTGGACCCGGTGAAGGGCCTCAACATCTTTCTCCAGGCGGCCAAAATCGTGCTGAAGAAGTATCCCCGCACCAAGTTTCTCATCGGTGGCGACGGCAAGGAAAGGCGGTCGCTGGAAAAGAAGGCCGCCACCCTGGGAATATCCGACAGCGTTTATTTCCTGGGCTTTGTCAACGAGCCCTACGAATTCATGAGCAGTATTGACATCAACCTCCTCACGTCCCTGAGTGAAAGCTTTCCCTACGTTATCCTCGAGGGCGCCAGGGTTAAGAGGGCCACCATAAGCAGCAACGTAGGCGGAATTTCCGATCTGATCGACAGCGGCAGCAATGGGTATCTTTTTAACCCCGGTGATTATAAAAAGCTGGCGGAACAGATTATCTGCCTCCTTGACGACAGCTCCCTCCGGACAGCCATGGGAGACCGGCTTTTTGACAAGGCCCAGGCCCAGTTCTCACTGAGGAACATGTGCAATACGCAACTCAACATTTATAAAACCATCGCCGAAAGGTACCGTACCGTCGATAAAGGCTCAAACAGCTACGACGCGATAATTTCGGGATATTACGGGTTCAGAAATATCGGCGACGACTCCATGCTTATGGCCATCATAAACAACATGAGGGAATATAAGAAGGATATAAAGATCCTGGTGCTTTCAAAGAACCCCATGGAGACCCATTCCGAATACAAGGTGGACTCCATCAACCGGTTCAATATTTTCCACATCATCTCCCTCATGCGCAATTCGAAGCTCTTCATCAACGGAGGGGGCAGCCTCATCCAGGACAATACAAGTACCCGGTCGCTGCTGTACTACCTCAGCATGATCTGGCTGTCAAAAAAGCTGGGTATGAAGGTAATGATTTATGCCAACGGGATCGGGCCCCTGACCCGAAAGTCCAACCGCAGGCTGACAAAGGCCGTAATGGACCAGGTGGATGTGATCACCTTGCGGGAGGATATGTCCAACAAAGAGGTTGCAGACCTGCAGATAAACAAACCCATGATAAAGATTACGGCAGACTCCGCCATGACAATTTCTCCTGCGTCCAGGGCTGAAATCGACCGGGTTTTTGAGGAAGAGGGCATCAGCCCCGAAGGACCCTATGCAGGCTTTTCAGTGAGAAACTGGAAACACCATATCAGCTTTGAAGATACCATTGCCAGAGCCGCCGATTATCTTCTGGACCGCTATGGCGTCAAGCCGGTGTTCATTCCCATGCAGTACCCCTCGGATTTGCTGATCATTGACAGGATCGTGTCAAAAATGAAGGGAAAGGGCCATGTAATCCGCAACAAGTACAACGGAAGCTATATGCTGGGCATTATCAGCCGGATGGATCTGCTTGTGGGTATGAGGCTTCATGCGCTGATCTTCGGCGCCAGCACCCAGGTCCCCATCATCGGGCTTTCCTATGACCAGAAGGTGGAAGGCTTCCTTGAGTATGTCGGCCTTGCCGGGCAGTACTGCGCAGGCCACGTGTGCTTCCTGGAATTTGACAACCTGAAGAAACTGATGGATGAGGTCTGGGTAAAGCGAGAGGATATCAAAAAGCATTTACACTCCATAACCCCCATGCTGAAGCAAAAAGCCATGGAGGATGCCAGAATCGCAATTGAACTCATCGAATCAAAATAGAGGTGAAACATGCGCAATACCGTGGACATTCTGGGGGTCCCCGTAGACAAGGTGACAATGTCGGGCGCCCTGGAAAAAGTTGAATCATTTCTTGAATCGGAAGGCCTCCATACCGTCTATACACCAAATGCCGAAATCATGATGGCCTCCCAGAGGGACGCCCAGTTGAAGGCCATCCTGGGACAAGCCGACCTTCTGGTGGCCGACGGCGCGGGCGTGGTGCTGGCCTCAAAGATTCTGGGCCGCAACCTGCCTGAAAGGGTGGCAGGCTTTGACCTCACCCGGAAGGTCCTGGCCCTCTCGGGTAAAATTCCCATAAAGCTCTTTTTGTTCGGCGGCAAGCCAGGCGTTGCAGAACTGGCGGGGGAAAACATCCTGAAGGAATTCCCTTCCGTGGAAATCATGGGGTGCAGGGACGGTTACTTTAAACAGGAAGACGAAAACGCCATCATCGATCAGATCAATTCCTCCGGAGCCCATATCCTTTTGGCCGCCCTCGGCGCTCCCAAGCAGGAGCATTGGATCCACAGGAACAAGGAAAAACTGAAGGTCAAAATATGCATCGGGGTGGGTGGAAGCCTTGATGTATTTGCCGGAAATGTCAAACGCGCTCCCGAATTCTTTCAGAAAAACGGTCTTGAATGGTTTTACAGGCTTTGCAAGGAGCCCTGGCGGTACAGGAGGATGCTGGATCTCCCCAGGTTTACCCTGCTTGCCCTTAAAGCGAGAATACAAGGAGGAACTTGAGCATTGAAAAAAATAACGGCTTTATTTGAGAGCTACAACCTGGTGATTGAAAAATATTTTGACGACTACGAAAAAAAGCACGGCAGGCAGATGGAGAAAATTGCCGAAAGCGGCACGGAAAATGACCTGGCGGAATATGTTGCCCGGTCCGTGGCCGGACTGGGGCAGATTATTTCAACGTGGGAAACGGAAGGCCTTGAAGCGCTGGACGGAAAAAGCCCCGCAGAATTTTTTGCGGCAATCGATACGCTGGAGGAACTGCTTGAGGTGTTTAAGACAGGCGCCCTTCTTTGTGATGAAACTCTTCCCCATTCGTTGATCAACCGGCTGAAGGAATTTGATTCCGTCGAAGAAAGGCTTCTTTCCCTGGCGGTTTCCAGCCCCCGCACGGAAAGTCCCGATGGCAGCATGAATATCGCTCTGGGGGCCATAAAAGTTCTTGGGGGATGGAGCTCTGAAAAAATTGTGGCTCCTCTGATGGAATTGATGGAGCAAGTAGATGAGGATAATGAGCTTTTTCTTGAGAATATATCCCTTGCCCTGACGGACGTGGGTCTGCCCGCCGCCAAAGCCGCAGCCTCCAGGCTTGAAGCCTCGGAAAAACCCGGCCTCCGGGAGGAATACCTTATGTCGGTGCTGGCCAAAGCGGGCTCCGGCAATAAGTCCGATGAAATATACCGTTGCCTTAAGAACACTTTCAGCCGGATGGAAAACAAGGTCATCGGAGCGCTGTATCTGGCAGAATACGGCGACGGCCGCGCGATACCGGCTCTCAGGGGCTATGTTGAAAGAAATCTGGACAGTCTTGACAGGGTAACCTTTTATGAGATAAAGCACGCCATCGAGGTTCTGGGCGGCAGCATGGAGGACATCCGGGCCAGGTTTTAAGCGGGCCTAGGGTATGTCTTTCCCCGTATACATGCGTATGTTGTATGCCCCCAAATGGTACACAAGGTCAAAGGTCACCCTTTCCTTGTTCTTGAGCCTTATTTGTGCCAGCTCGTCAATGTACCCCAGCCTGCACGCCCTGTCATAGAGGTCTCCCTGGTTGGATACCTCTCCGTGGAAGGCCAGGAGCATTTGCGCCGCCTTTTCCTTTGTCAGCTTTTCCTTTTTTATATAAGGCCGGATGCCTGCGTCAAAGTCAAAATTGTACTTGCCGGAATCCAGCCGGTAAACCCCGTTCAGAAGGATATACCCCAGGTCCTCCATGTTGGCTTCCTTGTCCAGCCGGTAGTTGTTGGTCACGCCTCCGGTGATCAGTCCCAGGGTTGCAAGCTTCTTTATGTCACTATAGCACCAACTGGAGGCATTTTTATTTTCCATATTGAACCGTGGAAGATAGACGCCCTGTTTTTTCAGCAGCTTTTGCAGTTCCCCCATCGTCTTGCTGTCGCTTTGCCGCACCATCTCCCTGGCACTGACGTCATTTGTTATGGAATAGACGGCCACCACTCCCGCAGCCTGCCCGGTGGCAATATTGACCGGCAGCTCTGCGGCGCTGGAAGAAGCAAGGGAAGAATAGGATATTTTGCCGCCCACCATCAGAAGGTTTTCAACCTTGTGGGGGATCAGGCAGCCCAGAGGTATCCCGTATTGGCTGGGCTTGCCGATAATATACTCCCTTTCGTTGTCAACAAATTTTCCTCCCTCTACCCGAGAAGCCCCCATGGCGATTTTGCCCTCAAAATCCCTGTTCTCCAGGATGTCCTCCACCGTTAGAAGAACCTCTCCGGTGAAATGCCTGTCTTCAGGTACTACAAACCGGTCCGCCGCCTTCAAGAACCTGGCGTTTTTAAAAACCTCCAGTTCCCGTGACAGATACTCCGCAAAAGCTTTTGCTTCCGCTGAAGCCTCTCTGTAAGCGGTGGTCATGGCTTTTTCATCCTCCGGATCCAGCTTGAGAATCTCCAGGCCTTTTACGATAATCCTGCCGGACCCATTGTCCGCCACGCCGAAATTCCTTACCTTGACAAAAACACTGGAGGGCTTATACTTGCCGATGATGGAATAGAATTTGACGTTGTACAGGTCGATCACATTTTTTACACTCTTATAGTCCGCTCCCTCCAGCTCAAAATTGAGCCGTACGGGACTGAATACCCCTTTGAGGTTCAGATCCTCCGAACCATTGAAATATGGTACGCCGCACGCCGCAAGGATCTCTCCCTTCCACGTGGCGTCGATGAATCTCTTCCCCTGGAAAATTTTTTCCGTCCCGTTGATGCGGCCTTTAATCCCTGTAAGGATGTTCTTCTCCATCACCGGTTCCAGGTTTTTTACGTCATATACCGTTTCAAGGTTTTTCTCCGCTTTTATAATATTCCGGAGAACCTTGCGGTAGTTTTCTACAGAATAATCCGCCCCCATGGCATTCATAAGCTCCCAGAAAAAGCCCTTGCTCAGCAGGTTCCCGCCGGTTCCGTAAATATGACGGAATTCGGTATAGAGTGCTTCCGGAACAATTCCACCCACATCACCGGATTGGGAAAGCAGCAGAACCGAGGCCCCCGTCCTTGCGGCGGAAACAGCCGCTGCGACGCCTTCAGGCTCCTCACCGACGACGATCACATCGTAGAGGCCTTTTTCTTTTACAAGTTTATCTGCAGCCCAATTATCCTTTTTATACAGGTCAAGATAAAACTCCCTGTTTATAACGGGTTTAACACCAAACTGGTATACCAGCAGGAATACCGAAACGGCAAGCACCAGCCTGAAAACAAGCTCTTTCTTCATGGTTCCTCCGGGGTTTACGGATAGTGTGATAGTATGTTTATCGGCAGAAACCGGACATAAAATTAGAGGCTGTAAGCCTCTAATCCTCAGCGGATAAAATTCGTCCTGACCCGGCTCTCTTCTTTCGGCAGCGGAATGCTGTCCTTACCCGCAGCGATCACCTTGAGCAGCCATGCCATTGCCCGCGCATTTTTTTGCAGGGTTTGTATTCCCTCGCCATCCTGCAGGATCTCTCCCTCTTTGGCGCCATAGCCCACCGTCCAGTACTGGGATGGAGGTGTTACCGTCTGTGCCAGGTTGAGGTAATTGTTCAGCTGATGCACCGTATCAACCCCTCCGGCACGCCTGACGGCAGTAATCGAAGTTCCTACCTTGTATTTGAAATAGCCGGAGCTTGTGTAAAACACCCGGTCCAGAAAAGCCTTCATTGTCCCCGCAATACCCGCATAATACGTGGGTGAGGCCAGGATAAAGCCGTCTGCCTCCCGCATCCTTTTTGCGGTCTCATTTACAATATCGTCTTTGAAGACACACTGGTTAAGCTCGGAACTGCCGCAGTAGCCACAGGCGATACAGCCATGGATCAATTCCCGGCCTACGTGGACCGTTTCCACTTCGATCCCTTCGAGTTTCAGTTCATCCGCCATTAACTCCAGAGCTTTACCCGTATTCCCATGCTTGCGCGGACTCCCGTTAATTGCAATTACTTTCATAACCCATCCTTCTTTCTCTTCATTAATTTAACCCTACCACCGGATTCTTCCCTTTTTTAAGTATAGACCCTATAGTGCACTCTATGTCAATAGTCCCTGATAAATTCCCGATTCCGCCAGTCTTTCCCACTCTTTACCGGCTCCCGGCATCCGGGCTTGTTTCCGGCAGCTTCCTTTTGAGCTTTTCCACCCTCTCCCCCGGATTGCAATCCTCCAGAAATGCTCTATAGGGCCTGGCCGCCCAGTACCTTCTGTTCTCGGGCTCTGAAGCAATACCGGCAATGCCCTTGTCCAGGAGGGCGTAGTATTTCTCCAGTATTTCACTGCACTTGTCCTTCACCTGTTGGGAATCGGATACAAAGTCCTCGATCCCCTGGTCATCAAATTTGCATGTTGAAACAAACCGGGCCTCGCTTTCATCCCACATAAACTCCGCCCGCTTGTCCGCAGCGATCCATACATTCCCGTATTCGTCGGCAATGGGAAGCCCGATTCCGTAATATTTTGAAAGCCTGTAGTCTGCCGTAAGCTTCAATTGCGGAGTGTTTTTTACCTGAAGGTCCTTTAGTTCCAGGCCGAAGCCATAGGATTCGCCTTTTTCATAGACACTGGGTATGCTGAGTACCTTTTTTACGGTATCCTTCTCCACGGAGTACCAGTCCTGGGAGTATGCCAGAAAGCCCGTACCGTGCCCCTGCAGATTTTTTCCCGCCACGATGAAGGTTTTGTTTCCCGTGCTTCTTATTTTATACCCCACGTTGTCTCCCCAGCCCTTTATATCGATATTTCCAACATAGCCCTCGAGGTTGCCCCCATTCTGCTTGAATATCAGGAGCCGTGTGGTATAGCTGTCGGTAAAATCCAGCAATTGATAGGACTGTCCGCTGCCTGTCTTCAGGGGTTTCATTTCAAATTGATAGTCCGGTCTTAATTCCAGGCTGTTAAGCCCCAGATTTTTGCTGATATATTCCATGAAGTTCTCTTTCCTGTCCCCGGACAAGGACTTTATCTCATCGGGCGTCACCTGGCGGGCAACCGAAGCGTTTAAATCAAAAAGCGCATTGAACTGCCGGTCGAATTGTTCGTCCATCTTTACCGTAAAGCTCATTCCCTCCGTCAAAACCTTGTATATATACGGTTTGCCCTCCTCTTCCGCGATGGTCAAGCCTGCAGCTTTCGCAAAGCTGTAAAAACCGTTTTCCGAATCGATTTCCAGATAGCCTCCACTGGTGAAAGAATCAAAAGAAATACATCTACTCCGGGCTTTTGCCGCTTTCACTTCCGCCTCCATCTCCCCGTAGCTGTGTACCGCCCTGGAGTCAAGAATTTCATAAGACTTTCCCGCAACATGCTTCTCCGTAAAAGCTTTTAATTGGGGGATAACTTCATAAAGATTGATTTTCCTACTGTCCCTGTCGATCAGTTCTTCCCCCAAAACCTCTGCACCCATCCTCAGCCTGGCGGGCAGCCTGAGGCTATAAGGGTTTAGCACATGTCCGTCGTAGTAGCTTTTTAAATATTCGGTGATCCATTCCTCCACCTCATAAGTACCTCCCGCAACGGCGGTGCCTTCAAAAACAAAGTCTCTATCCAGGGTCACAGAGTTTGCACCGAAAGACATTTCTAACAGAGGCTTGTCCTCCTGCCCTATCAGCTTCACAAAATATTCATCGGTCCATTGATCCCTGGGCGTCGAATATTTCTGCGCTTTCAGAAGCTGTAAAAACTCCTTCACCAGACCGGGATTCCTTTGCTCCACCTCCTGCCGCCCGTCAGTTTTTATAAGCATATACCTTACCTCCGGCGAAGGAAGCACGGAAGCACTTCCGGCCGGGCTGCCGGCAGACGGCGAGGCTGCAGCGGCTTCCGGATGCTTTTCGACAGCCGTTCCGGTGCTCTGGGAGCAGGAAACCAACAGTAAAAAACCAAGGACAATTAAAACAAAAGCGCACCTTTTCATCTCTTCACCTTCAATTCTTTCCTCTCCTATGCCAGCCGGTTTGTCACTTTGCCGCCAGCATTTTTTTGATGATGCTCACATACTTGCCGCTGTCTTCGTCCAGAGGCACATCCAGGCTGAGGTTGTACGCCAGCGCTTCACCGTCGATGGGGATCCATGCATACACCTGCTCATAGGTCCTGTGCCTTTGCGTCCTCTCATCCTTCGGAAGGTCGCAGTCAAGGATGAAAATTTCTCCCGGACCTAAGCAGGTCTTCCCTTCAAACACCTTGCCTTTTACTTCACAGTGGTTTGGGAACCTGGCCCTTTCGGTCTGGTCGCGGTAATAGCCCAACATGTTGAATTGCCCTAGCCGCCCTTTCATATAGAAGTTGTAATCAGGAGCGCCGATGGTATCTTTGTATATCTCAAACTCATAGGTTTTTTTGATATTCCTGTTTTTCCCGCTCTGAAATTCAAAGCCGGAAGCGATGTCCCGGACATACTCTTCTGCATGCCAGCCGGAGGTCAGCGGCATTGTGATCCAGGCATTGGCAGAATCATTCAAATTATATACCCTGATTTCGTTTACCCCCTCTATGAGCTCGTAGTCCGGCACCTGTGCATCAACTGGAATGATTCCAGGAGAAATCACGTCCCTATCCTTTAGGGGATATTCGAACAGCAAAGGATTACCAAGTCCGAAGGAAAAGTAGGACCGGGTCAGCAGCGCCTTTTCCGGTCTGAACCTGCCCTTATCATAGTGATAGAGCATGGTGAGAAAGAAAAAGTTTGTCTTATAGATCGCGCTTCCCCTTACGGCAAGCACATTCTCGCCGGTGGAATAATCCATCTCAAGCCGTTCGTCCCGGATATCCACATTAAAGGCTGCGCTGCTTCTTTCGGCTTTCAAAGCCACAGGCCGGTTGATTCCGTTGACCCGGTCATAAAAGACACAGTTTCCCAGCTCATCGGACTCCAGGGTAAGCTTCCCATCCAGGTAGGGCTCATAGTCGGCCTTTGAAAACACAGTGGCCAACCCTCCTCCGGAATACCGGTATATGACCGTATCCACGTTTCCATCCATGGGAGTCTCCGAAAGGGAGACCTGTATGAGTGTATCCCCATTCACATGGAAAACCTGTACCGTACCCCACTCATAGTAAAGTGACCGGCCGTAGTCGTACACGCTGAACACCTTTTCAAAGCAATTTCCGGGACCCAGGATCTCAAGCTGGATGTTCCTGTAATTGGGCATCCGGGCGGGATCATAGTTGTAGACAAGCTGAAGTGTACTTTTTTTCCCGGGAACCAGTTCGGCTTCCGTTCTTGCCAGGATCCTGCCTTCGATGTCCACGGGCCCATTGGAGCCCACATAAGTAATCCCCTTTGCATTATCGGTATAATATTTTATTCCAAGGGCAGCCAGCAGCTCTTCCTGGCTGCTCAGGTAAATGGTGCCATGATGGGAATAGACGCTCCTGAAGCTCACTTCTTTGCCGGCTTTATAAACTTTATAGGCTACATTCCCCTCAGGGGAGGATTTGCTTTTGTAATCGTCATCCTTTGAGCCCGCAGCTTTAAAGGTCAGCATGACGCCGCCTCTTTCCACATTGACCATGGAAGGTGACAAGCTGCCGCTGCCGCTGTCCTCCTGCCCTGTCCCTGCATACACCGGTGTCATTTTGATATCCAGGGATTTGCATACCTTCTCCAGGCTTGGAGGGCCCAATGCCCCGTACAGCAAATCATAAGAATCCAGGATATATCCCCCGTATTCCACTCCGCTGCTCTCCCTGGGAGATGGGCGGGTGATCCTTTCATCGAAGAATTCTTTTGGTACTTGCTTTATTGAATTGCCAGGCATGGCCGGTACCGCATCCCCAATTGCATTTACGGGAGCGGCATTATCTGTCTTGGCAGCTTGGGCCGCCCCGCTGCCCGTCTGGCTGCTGCAGCTGCAGATAAATATTGACAGTGCGATGGGCACTGCCAGGAATGGGATGAATCGATTCGCCATAGGCCCTCTTCGCGTCATTATTTTAGGTTTTCCATTAAACTTTCTTTTTCCCAATACATTCCACAGACTTGTCTACCATCTATAGACCGATTAAATTTGAAAAAGTTCCTTTGGAAAGCATCGCATAAACAAAAGCGGAGATATTGATCAAAAATACCGGCAAAGCATTTTCCTGATTTTACATTATTTTTGAATTTATTTCAAAATATTATTACAAATATAAACAATTATATTGAAATATTCGATTTAATATGATATTTTATGGAAGTATATTACATAATTTCTTGTTTTTTATTTAAATTCCAATACACTTACAAACCTTGAACAATATGGATTCTAAAACGGCTAACTCAATTACAAATTCAGATAAAAATAAAGGGGGTTAAAAAATGCAGTGTAAACAGGTATTAAAACAACGATTTTTTGCATTGGTCCTCATCCTGGGCATGCTTACTTCATCAATAAGCATTTCTACATGCTTTGCGGAAGCAACGCCGCAGGAAGATGCAATTGTCAAAGCCCTTGACTGGCTGGATTTAAATCAAAAGGAGGACGGAAGCTGGGGGACTTCCGATGTGGCCTTTCTCGACACCAGTGAAGTCTCGGACTACCTTTCAAAGAACGATATTTTTACGGACAACCTGGAAAAAGCCACGGCATGGATGGAAAATGCGGTGGTATTGAATAACGATGCAGCCGCAAGACTTTTACCTTTTATCAAAGCTTCGGACAAGCATGCCTCCGTAAAAGCCATTCTCACCGGCAGCCAGAATGAAGACGGAGGCTGGGGTCTTTCAAAAGGCTACGGAAGCGATGTGCTGGATACGGCGCTTGCGCTCGGCACTCTGACCAGGGAAGAAAATATTGAAATATCAATATTCCAAAAAGCTGTCTCTTATTTGATTGCCAAGCAACTCCCGGACGGATCGTGGTCATTTTGCAATAATGGAGATTCCGTTGTTTCCTTGACCGCTCAGATTGCTATCGCCTTAAATGCCTTCCAGACAAAAACAAACCTTACGTCAAGCGAGCTGCAGACAGCGATGAAAAAGGCCGGAGAATACCTTGTTTCCGTCCAGAAAGAAGATAAAACCTGGGGAACCGACAAAGACACCGTCACCGGCACGCTGCTTTCTTACCGTGCCGTATTGAATACCGTGGGCGTTGACCCCATTGATACCGTCGACGCTTCAATTATCAGTCTTCAAAATGCCGATGGCAGCTGGTACGGAAGCCCATATATAACTGCCCTTGCAATAAAGGCCATGAAGGAACGCATGGAAATGCCTTATGCAAGAATCGATGCCATCAGGCTGTATAAGGATGTGGACGGGACAAAAACAGAATGCTACGGCTATAATGCCTATGAGACCTTTGAGATACAGGTGGACAGCACCTTTAGCAACCCTGATGTACAACTTCTCTATTTTGTAAAGCAAAATAACGGAACTGTGGTTTCCGCATACAGAGAGAATCAGCCTGGATGGAATACCGGCAGCAGCATCCCCGGAGATTATTCCATAATCGTGCAGGCTAAAGACAATGCAAGCGGGAAAATACTTACATCTATGGAAAAACAGTTTACCATAAGTCCATCCTTCAAAGTAGGAACACTCTTGTTGTCAACTGCTCCCAAAAGCACAAGGGTTGACAATCCTGTTGAGGTAAGCACGGAAGCGACTGTTGTTACAGAGTCAAACATTGACAAATCACTTGAACTAAGGCTTTCCATCTCGGATGGCTCATCGGAAATCAAAAAAGAAACCGCCGTCATGTCATCCAAAGCCGACCAGCCGGTAAATATACTTAAATTCGGCTCTTTTACGCCGGAGGTCTCTTCAATCAGGGATTATTCAATCAAAGTACAGGCTTTTGACGGCGAAAATATAATTTTGGAGGGTGAAACCCTATTCAAAGTACTTCCTCCCCCTCCTCCGACAAGAATTGATGCGACGCAGAGCCTGGACAAGGCTGTTCTATATCCTGGAACAGATTCTGTAACAGCCCAATTCAGGCTGATTGGAGAAGGTACACCGGAAGGTCCTCAAAGGATTCCGATTGATCTTGTATTAATTCTGGACAGTTCAGGAAGCATGTCCGGAACGCCCTGGACCAAGACAAAAGAAGCGGCTAAAATAATCGCCGATATGATTCAGCCGGAAGACAGGTGCGCTGTTGTCGGCTTTGGCTCTTCCGCATGGACCCAGATAAGCCTGACATCGGATAAAACCCTGATAAAGCAATCCATAACAAACATGCCTTTTGATAATGGCGGTACCGCAATGGATTTAGGGTTGCAGAAGGGCTTTGACATCGTTGCCGATGTGGGAAAGGATAGGCAGAAGGTATTTATGCTTTTATCCGACGGCCAGCCGAATAGCCAGAGTGCTGTTTATACGAAGGTAACAACAGCCATACAAAAGGAAATCAAGATTTTCACTCTTGGCCTGGGAAATGGAGTCAATGGAACATTCATGCAGGATATTGCAAACAAAACCGGAGGCACCTATAAATTCAGTCCTACACCTCAAGAATTAAATGCGATGATGACAGAGCTTGCAGGAGAAATATTCGATACCGCAGGTAAAAATGTGGTGCTGGAATCAACGGTCCCGGTGAATGGAATGGCCGTTGATGCCGCAAAGATCGTACCGGCACCGGCAAGTATTACAAACAATGCCGACGGCAGCAAGACTCTCCGTTGGACGCTGGACAGGCTTGTCATGGGTCAGGAGAAGCTGTTCGAGATAAAGTATGAAGGGACAAATCTTGCTTCCGACACAACCGTGCTTCTTACCCAAAATACGAAATTGACCTATCAGGACAGAAATGATACCGCCGTTACCGTTGAGCTTCCGGAATTGAAGATACCGGTAAACAGGTACATGCTGGATTCAAAAGTTACAACGGATAAGCCCGGCTATTCTGCCAATGAAAATGTAGGCATCACCAACACGGTGAAGAACCTCACAAGCTATGCGTCTGCGCTGATCGGAAGGGTGGATATTACAGATGCTGACGGCCATGTCGTAGAAACCGTAAGGGAAAATGTATCCGGTACCTGGAATCCCGGCGAAAGCAAAACCATGGATTACCTCTGGAATACCGGCAGTACCATGGCAGGTACATATAGGGCAAAAGTTACCTGGAGCGAAGGTGACAAAGTCATCTCCGTTTCGGAAGCCGGCTTTGATATTAGAACCGATTCATCCCTCTCCTGCACGGTAACAGTGGATAAGCAGCAGTATACAGCGGATCAGGAGGTACATATCAGCCAGGTCGTCACAAACAGCAGCAGCAACAGCATCGAAAGGGATTTGAGCGTAAAAACGGTAATCACCGATGAACTGGACACCGTGACCGGTGTTGTATATAACTCACTTCCGGAATTGCTTCCCGGAACAAACAAAGAATTGAAAAATGCATGGAATACAGCCAAAAATCTCCCCGGCCGGTACACGGTAACCATGGAGGTATACGGCAAGGACGCCGGGTCTGCACAAAGCAAAACCATCTTTGAAATAACCTCCGGCTCTGAAACAGGAGGAATTATCGGGGTATCCGGCAGCCTGGAGGTATTGCAGAAAAAGATATACCCCGGGGATGCCGTGGGCTTCAGGTATACGGTAAGCAATACCGGCAATGTGGATTTAAACGGCATTGCGCCAAGAATCCGGATAGCGGACCCCAATACCGGAGAAATCCTGGGAACGATAAGCGACAGGGCGGACATTAAGGTCTCGGCAAGCTATACGGCGGAAAAGACCTGGACACATGAGGCATTGAGCACGGGGACCTATATGGTTGTCCTTGACGCCCTGCTGCCGGACGGAAAGGAAGCAGCCCTGGGAAGCGGCTATTTTACAGTCCAAAAGCCGGACATATTACTCAGCGAAGCCTTTAAGTATACCCTGTTCTCCGGAAGCAAAGACGAGGCTCTCCGCATGTATCTGAACCAGGGAAACATCACCGGGGACGTACACACCAATAAAGCCTTTGAATTCTCGGGCACCCGGCTGACCATCAGCGGAGTATGCTCCAGTCATGGGAAAATCGATACCTGGGGCCAGACAATTAACATCGGTGAAAGGAAAACAGGCGCTGCCCTCATAGAAATGCCGGATGTGGTAAAGGAAATAAAACAGATTGCCTCCGTGGACGGAAATATAAGGGATAAGAGCCTGACGGTTACGGACTATGGGCACGGAATCGAATTTTTAAAATCTGAGATCAGCAGCGGAAACATCCAGGTAAACGGTACAAGCTTCATCAGCAAAGGATATATTGTGGCCGATAGGAATATTTCCTTTAACCTCAACAAAATGAACAGCTCTGCAGAAAAAGGAATTGTCATCTGCTCGGCAAACGGAGATATTTCGATTAGTGCAACAAGTGTTGATTTGAAGGGAATCATTTATGCACCCAATGGAACGGTACAGATTAATACCAACACGTTCAAACTGGTGGGGAAAATTATCGCAAAGAAAATCATTGTAAACTGCACCAGCTTTGATACTGCTTCCTCACAAAGTGTCATGGATTTGCTGGACATATCGTTAATCAAATAATGAGGGGGATTCGACATGATTCATACGAGAGCGATAAAATATATTGCGTCCGTGGTACTGGTGGCGTTTATCGTTACCTTTGCACTCCCGGCGCAGCAAATAGCAGCGGCCAGTCAAATAGAAAAAATCTCACTGTCTCAAAAGACAGTGGATACAGATTATAAAAAGCCAATGCCCCAAACGAAGCTTGGAAGCCTTTCCCATGAGCTTCTACAGTGGCATGAAAAGTTCAAGGCCCATTCCGAATCGGAAGATTTAAACGGGTTGAAAACGGATGCCAAAAACATGGTTAAAAGTATAAAAGCCCTGCGAAAAGACATTACCGAGGAATTTTCAAGGAATGAGCAAACTTTGAAAAGCCTGAACGCAAAGGCAGCACAGGAGCGGCAGCAAAAATTCAAAGCAGACCTTGAGAGCAAGCTTAACAGCCTTGAGGCCATGGTACAGAGCCTGGATGAGCTGCCGGACATGGCAAAGACTTTAAATCAAGGTGAAGCAAAGGTACTGAAAGATAAAATCGGTGAACTGGAAAAAATCCTTATGCCCGAACAGCCCCAGCAGCCACTGGGCGCACTGCCCCACAGTAACGTAAACATACAGCCTCCAGCGCCTGCAACCGGCGGAGGGACAACCGCGGCATACATGGAAAGTACGGCTGGAGCGTCAGCATCAAGCCTTTCCCAATCACCGACAGAGGAAGACTTGGCAGAAACCGATGAGACCAGAATTTCAGATGAGATTGAATCTTTAGCCTATCTTCTTTCCGATAACCCGGTGGAAGTTTTTGAGCATGTCAGGAACACCATAAAATTTGAGCCGTATTACGGCTCAAGGAAAGGCGCTGCGGGAACTTTAAGAGAAGAAAGCGGCAACGATGCAGACCAGGCGTCTTTGCTAATAGCCTTACTCAGAGCAAAAAATATTCCTGCCAGGTATGTATACGGAACAGTAGAAATTCCTATTGATAAAGTTAAAAGCTGGGTAAATGCGGATACTTCGGAAGCAGCGGTGAGGACCCTGGGCTCGGGCGGAATTCCTGTCGTCTCAATCGTAAATGGAGGACAGATTTCAGCAGCACGTTTTGAACATGTATGGGTAGAAGCTTATGTTCCATATGAGGATTATCGCGGCACAGGAAATATGCAAGGCAAAAAAACCTGGGTGCCCCTGGACCCAAGTTTCAAGCAGATACACAAACAGCAGGGTCTTGATCTTAAAGCAATTACCGGAACGGATTTTAATGCCATTGCCGACACGGTGAAAAATGCGGGTACCCTTTCAGAGGACAAGCTTTCAGTTACAAATGTTGATGTTGAAGCTGTAAAAAATGAGCTGTCTTTAGCAGTAGATAAACTTGAAACGTACATTAAAGAGAATAATCTTGAAAAGGCTAAGCCAGAGACCGTTTTGGGCGGTATGGCAGTTGTGCCGGAGCACCTTGGGCTGCTCCCGTTGACACTCCCTTATAAAACTGTTGCGGTATTGAAAGAATATTCCAGCTTGCCGGAGGATATAAAAGATTTTATAGGTTTTTCCATAAGGGGGGCCGATCCTTTCAATCTAAATTTCTATGGTGAAAAG
Source organism: Bacillota bacterium (assembly GCA_023424965.1). Taxonomy (GTDB): domain Bacteria; phylum Bacillota; class Clostridia; order Acetivibrionales; family JAFADI01; genus JAFADI01. The sequence goes on along the minus strand of JAFADI010000064.1, from coordinate 47,813 downwards.
GATTTCTCAATCGTAAAGAATTCAAGTGATTTATACGGTAAGAAAATCACCTTATCCTGGACCCCGGCATCAGAGGAAGACGCAGCAATCATAAATCAATACGGCGGTATTTTCAATGTTCCTGCCTATTTGGTGCAAATGAAGCCGCAATTGAAGATTGACGGCAAGGTAGAGGCTGAGGGAAAAGCCGTAAACCTGGGATACCGGCAGCAATTTACAATGAGCTTCAAATCCGCCGGGCAGCAGGCGGAAACAATAGAAAATCCGGTGACGGTGGGTTCTTTTTACTGTGTGGGCTTGGATTATCAAAGCATCTCCACTGTTGATTTAACTGAAATAGCCGAGAGAATAAGAAACCTTCAGCCAACTCTTTCAGAAAATAATATTTATTCTGATGAAGGAATGGGAGAAATTCTTCATGGTGTGGCAAAAGCTTATTTTATGCAGCTTGACATCGCAGACAGGCTCATTAAGGAGCAGTATAAGGTTAACACAGGAAGATTTATAAGTGAGGCCATGACAGGATACAATGCCAGGGTCAGTTATATGTTTATGTCGCCTGTGGAGCTGAGCGAAGGCAGCCTTTATATTGATGTGGACAGGGATGTCCGTTCAGTGGTATCAAGAAACAGTGATACTTCCTCTGAAAAAGCCTATATGATTTCATCAGGTGTCATAGGCTCTGCCATGGAGCATGGCATCTATGAAGAAATTCTCGGGGTGCAATCGGTATCTACAATTAAAGTTTTAGAAGAAGCAAATGCAGCGGGAATACCTATCTATACCGTCACAAAGAAAAACATCGGGCAGGTTATGCAGCAGTTGCAGGTATCGGAAGCCGTTAAAACCGATATCCGCAATGCCGTCAATGGAGGTAGGATAGTTACAATACCCAAGAACAACATGACATTAGGCCAGTGGAATGGCGTGGGATATATCGTACTGGACCCTGAGACCGGCGCCGCAGGATACATGATAAGCGGCGGAATTGCCGGAGGCTCAACGGAGGCGGTCGTGGCTCTGGCATCAATTGCCAATCTGGCCCTTGCCATCGCCGATATCGTCGAAGCAGCAATGCTGTTGGCATGCACAGGCTTGACAGGCATAGGAGGACTGATTGCTGTTGCATTCCTTGCCCTTGCAATATTCCAACTGGTTTCACTTATGATGCAATTATACGACTATTACATAAACGGGAATGATGCGGCTGCCGGTGCCCTTATCACAGACGCCATCATAGGCCTGGTGTCCTTTGGGGCATTATCGGGACTAAAAGGCCTGGCCCAGCGTCTAAAAGGCCTGGAAGATTTATGCTTCACGGAAGACACTCTGGTTTATTCAAGTCAAGGGCTGAAGAGGATTAAAGATATCCAGCCGGGAGACGAGGTTTATTCCTATAGCGCATTTAATTCGGAAAAAGGAATCAAAAAGGTTCAAGAAGTTTTTGTGAATGAAACCCGAAAGCTTATCAATCTTTCCGTCGGGGATACGGTCATTAAAGTCACGCCATCCCATTCCTTCCTCTCTAAAGGCAAAGGCTGGATAGCGGCGGGAGCTATTGTTGCCGGGGATGAACTGGTGCGATATAATAATGAGGTAGTAGAAGTAAAAGCGACTGAGGTTGTAGAATTAGAGGAACCTATAAAGGTATACAACTTCGAGGTTGAGGATTATCATACATACTGCGTATCCGGGCAGCAGGTGGTCGTCCACAATACCTGCCCGAGAGATTTCGGTACAGGACTTCCGGTAAATAAAGCAGGAAAAGCATACCCACAGGTAGTTGATCCGAGAACAGGAAGGAATATTGATTTCCCGGAGGGTAACTTGCAAAAGGTTCCCAAAGAACAGCGAGTTGAATGGAATAGTCAGACAAGAGGAGAGTATATAAAAGAGTGGTATGACAGGGGATATCAAACTCCGGAAGGCGGATGGGACATGTATGATATTCATCATATAAAACCTCGCGAATACGGTGGAAATAATTCATTTGAAAATCTGGTTCCTGTCATAAGGGATACGCATCAAACTGAATTTAATTCATTTTGGTTAAATTATTAATAAAGAAGTGAATTCCAGATTATTCTTAAAGGCTCAAAAGTTTGGAGGAATGTTGAACATGGATTGCATAAGCTCCTTGATTAAAAGACTGAATGACAACAAGCTGGAGATACAAAATGAAGGCGGCTTTGTTTCATCGGTAGGCTTTGAATGGAATAATCCGGCAGCCGAAGGCGACATCATCAATCTGGAGAACCAAACCGGTCACCTGCTGCCTGAGGACTACAAGAACTTTCTGAAAATATCCAACGGTGCAACTTTGTTCAAAGATCTCGCTTATGGACAGTGGGGATGCAACATGCTGAAAACAGAAAATATTTGGGATGAGACGCAAAAACATCTCAAAAGGGGCTATCAATTAATGGATTCATGGATAATCATTGCAAAATGGCTTGGAGACGGAGATGTGGTTTTAATTGATTTGGAAAAATATAAAAACGGAGATGCCAATTATTTGATTGACGGCGACGAAGGCTATCAAACCAATGATTGGGATTACATTAAAGGTGGCTTCAAGAAATGGCTGGACAGACTGATTGTCGCCCAGGGGGCAAAGTATTGGAGATGGTATTAGATTAGGTGTGCGGCAGGATGGTTTCCGAAATAATGACGCGGCTCCAACCATACCGCTTTCGGCATCTGATGGGAAAATAGGATCGCTGATTTTAAAGGCTTTTGAGGACAGCCTTTGGTTCGATAAAAAAACCGTTGAAAAAGGTAAATGTTATTCATTGCAATCGCCTGACAAATTGCTACTCCTTTTTGTCAGGCGATTTTTTTGTACTTTATTGATATATTCAATAAACATGGTAAAATTTTATAAGAGGGGAGTAGCCTTATGAGTTTTGAAGGATTAGCCTGGGGTAATGTTACTCCGGAATTATATAACGGAAAAGACAATATTGCTATTCATGTTTTCAATCATTCTCTGGAAGAAGATGCGGTGATTCCTATGAATATCCTGTTTGCAAAATCAAGATTTGATTGGTACGGCAGGCATCTTCCGAAAGGCTGCAAACAAATTTTGATCTTCGATACCCGAGGACAAACGATTAAAAATAGCACCTATGAACATATAAAATACGGACTGGCAAAATATGGTGTCCATATGCAATTTAAAAGGGACGGTGTCTAAATGTCTTATAATTTGCTTTTTACCTTTAATGAAAAAATCGACTGGACCTCTTTGCACCAAAAACTCTCCATCCAGGAGATAAAATACTTAGAGTTTATCCCCATAGAAAAAAGTGTCGGTTTGGGAGAAAATTCTTCCCTGGCTGTGTCAATCCCGTCAAAAAATGTTTGTCCCGAGATGTGGAAAGAGCTTTCAGAGGTAATTCATTTGCTGCTCAATGTTAAGGGTACGAGAGGATTGGATCTCATTTCAGGCAAGGAAATAAAAATTGTTGATTTAAACTCTTTAAGGCAAAATATATTTTTATAGCACTTCAGAGCCAGCAGCAGAACAACAAAATGCCACCGTGCTTTTGGCTGAAAATCGGGGAAGCATCTGATGAGGAAATAGGCGAACTGACCTAAAGGCCTCAGAGAACAGCTTCTGACTCGAAAAAGAGATCTCCCTGTTGAGGTCTCTTTTCTCCTGCTTATTGTATGCTGTAGTCACCTTTTCTTGAAGCCGGAATACTACAATGTTCTTTCGCAAGCATCACGTGAGAACAAATATCTACCACAAAAGCCTCTATTGTTTTATGCGCATTAAATGTGTATAATATTTATTAAGAACAACATGTTGGAGGTATACTAGATGAAGCGGAGAGACTTGATAAAAAAGCTTGAAACTAACGGCTGGTGGAAGCTCCGCGAAGGCACAAACCATGACATATATACAAATGGTCTAAAAAGTGAACCAATACCCCGGCATACAGAAATTAACGAATTGCTGGCAAAAAGTATTATCAAGCGTCAGGGCTTGAAATAAATCTTCTATTGCCATTCATAAAATGGAGGTATAAAGAATCATGAAAAAAGTATATCCTATTGTCCTTACCCCCGCAGAACACGGCTATGTGGTGTATGTACCCGATTTACAAATAAATACCGAAGGTACCGATGTGGCTGATGCAATCGACATGGCCCGTGATGCAATAGGTTTATGGGGAATAACGGAAGAAGATTGTGGGCGGAAGATTCCAGAGCCCACAACAATATTGATAGAGCAGATAAACCATGAGCATAATGAGATTGTAACCCTTGTGGATATTGACTTTGATGCTTATCGCAGGGCCACCGACCTTCGTACTGTCCGCAAGAATGTATCGCTCCCCAGTTGGTTAAATGAGGTCGCAGAAAAAGCGGGAATTAATTTTTCCCAGGTGCTTCAGGAAGCTCTGAAAGAACGGCTGAAAGTTTAAATTGACCTTAACGCAAAAAAGAGACCTTCCTGTGGAGGTCTCTTCCCTTTTATCCTGCTTATTGTATGCTGTAGTCACCTTTTACCAAAACCCATGCTTTGACGGTGATCTTGATTCCCCGCCCATCGTTTCTTGAAGCCAGCAGGAGATGGTTCAGGGGCACCGTCTGGCCGGTTATGATATCGGCTCCCGTACCCGAGGTCAGATCCGACAGTCCTCCCAGCTCTCCTGAAATGGCGGTAGCTTTGCCACCCCTCAGGACGATTTCCGTGCTGTCTCCCAGAAACATCTGTTTGCCCGGCTCCAGTTCTATGACTTCGAATTTCGGACTCTGGACTTTCTGGAGGGAAATCACCAGCTTGTTCAGGTTGTCCACCGAGGCCGCAAGCTCACCGATTTTTGAGTCCACATAATCCTGGCCCACCAGCGGGTTTGCATCGGTTCCAGGTTCGGCTGTTCCCGCCTGGACCATATGTACCATTACAAAGCTGAACATCAAAACCAAAATTACTACGATATAACTTTTCTTTATGTACTTTACCCTGCTCATCTTCTTTTGTACCCCCTTTATTAAATTATGAATATAGCAGTGTTATGTCCGGGATTTATATATCCAGCAAGCCAAAGCTGATGCTTAGAGCTTCATTCACCTTTTCCATAAGTTCATCGTCAAGATGGCCGATTTTCTCTCTCAGCCTCTTTTTATCGATCGTCCTGATTTGCTCAAGAAGTATGACCGAATCCTTTGCCAGCCCATACTCCTGTGCACTGATTTCTATATGGGTCGGAAGTTTTGCCTTATTTATCTGGGATGTTATTGCGGCTGCGATTACTGTAGGGCTGTATTTGTTTCCCACATCATTTTGTACGATCAGAACCGGTCTCACTCCTCCTTGCTCGGAGCCTATGACCGGGCTTAAATCAGCGTAGAAGATATCTCCTCTTTTTATTAGCACTTTTATTCCAACTCCCCAAGGCGTTCCTCGTATTTATGTTGCTGCTCATTATCAACGTCGAAAAACAACTCAGCCAGTTTAATATTAATCTCAGCCATTTCCTGGTAGCCCTTTTTCATTCGATCCCTCATTTCGATCTTTCGTCTTTCACGGATATACAGCTTCATGGCTTCCCTGACAAACTCGCTCCTGTTTGTCTTCTCTACAGACACAATCGAATCCACTTCCTTCAGCAAATTGTCCGGAAGACTTATTAGTATTTTGCGTAATTCAGCCAAAATAAAACCCCCACTTCATACTTATCTCCAATTTCTTTAAGACTACTTGTCAGATACTGCAAAGAGAAGCTAAGATTTAGGTTTTACTTAATTTACCCAAAAAATGCGCCTGCAGCTAAAATTATTAATAGACATAATTTTAACAGCACAGGTGTATCAAGAGGGAATCAAGAGCTCCTCAAACCGTGATAAACGCTTCATGAACGGATAAACGGACTTATAGTATATATATAATTATACTGGGCTGTATATGCATGGGTCAAATTAAAATTTTATTACGCATCCCGCTCAAAGGCCTGAAACAATGCGGCTCAAGCCGCTATAACGGTTTATTCCAGAGGTTTTCCAGCTATCGGCGGACTTTGTGCCCTGATAAGGGTTTCCACTTATTACATATTTCCTGCCCTGGTACAATATTCAATCATATAAACAGAAGACCTGTTTATATCAAATAATTTAAAACTCTGGATACTTTTCCATCCTGGATATACACCCTCGGAATCCTCTTCCCGATGATGCATATGACCTCATAGTTTATCGTGCCGATCCCTGCCGCCACTTCTTCAATGGTGATTTCCCTATCCCCCTGCTTTCCAAAAATGACCACTTCGTCGCCCACGCGGACCTCTTCCTTAAGATCCGTGACATCCAACATACACTGGTCCATGCAGATTTTGCCGATCACCGGAACGGCTTCTCCATTGATCAGCACTTTGGCCTTTGTGGCCAGCAGCCTTGAAAAGCCATCGGCATAACCGATAGGAATCGTGGCTATCCGGCTCTCTCTCCCCGTCGTAAAAATCCTTCCATAGCTTACACAGGTTCCCGGTTCCACGGTTTTTACCAGCGTCACATTCGCCTTTAAGGTCATTGCGGGTTTCAAATCAATTTTGGATTTGTCCACGTCTTCCGACGGATACAGCCCGAACAAGGCGATGCCGGGGCGTACCATATTGAGGTGCATCTCGGGAAACTCAATGGTGCCTGCACTGTTTGCCGCATGCTTCACAGGTATATATACCCCGATGCGGTTAAGCTCGCTGCAGATGCTCATGAACCGCTCAAACTGCATGCAGGTATAGCTCCTGTCCTTCTCGTCGGCGGAAGCAAAATGGGTGAAGAGCCCCTCAATGATTATACCCGGCAGCTTGCTGATCTGGACTACATTTTTCACGGCGCTGTATCCCGGCATGAAACCGATCCTGGTCATTCCGGTATCGATCTTTATGTGGATTTTTACATTCTTCCCCAGTTTTACGGCTGCCGAGGAAAGGGCTTCCGCCAGGTCATGGCTGAAAACCGTCTGGGTAACCTCATTGGTTATGATTTCCTCCGCCCTCCTGGGGTCGGTATAGCCCAATATGAGGATGGGTACGCCGATTCCGTTTTTTCTCAGTTGAATTGCCTCATCCAGCATGGACACGGCCAACCGGGTAACACCGCTGTCCAGAAGCGTTCTGGAAACCTCCATTACTCCATGTCCATAGCCGTCGGCTTTCACTACCCCCAAAATCTCTGCATTTTTATTTGTTATACGCCTTATCTCACGCACATTATGGGCAATATTGTCAAGGCTTATCTCCGCCCATGCCCTGTTAAGCAAGTAATCCATAGGACCCCCAAAAATTCAATCGTCTCTTACGCTATTCTAACATTTTTGCTATATACCGTACAATATCCGCTCTACCGACGATTCCTACCAATTTTCCGTCATCCACCACGGGAATCCTGTTTATATCCTTATCAACCATCAGTTGGGCAATTCTCTCCACTTTGGCATTGGCATTTACGGTGACAATCTGCTTTGTCATGATATCTTCCGCTTTGGTGGCAACAAGTTTCTTGAGCTCTTCATTATAGTGCTTTACGCCCTTTAAGAAAATCGTTCCCCCAAGCAGTTGGACAACAGCCGGGAATCTGGGTTCTACATCCTTGTAAAGCAGGTCTTTTTGCGTTACCATGCCGATGACCCTGCCGTCATCATCGACTACCGGCACTCCGCTGATGTTGTTGTCTGCAAGCAAATGTGCAATTTCTTCAATCGTAGTATTCCGCTTAACGGATATCACATCTGAGGACATAATTTCTCTGGCTTCCATTATAAATTCCTCCCTGTCAGATTTTTCACGGCATAAGGAATATTCTTTACGATATCCCCTGCAATCATACCGTATTCCCCCTTGTCCCGCGCAGCAAGGTCTCCCGCAGCTCCATGAAGGTATACTCCGGCAACGGCCGCATCCTGTGGGGCCGCTCCCTGTCCTGCAAGGCCTGCAATGATACCTGCCAGCGCATCTCCCGCCCCGGCTGTCGCCATCCCTGAATTCCCTGTGGTATTGATCCATATTGTTCCGTCGGGCATGGCAACCACCGTCCTTGAGCCCTTCAAAACCAGAACCACGCCGTATTTTGCGGCAAATTCCGACGCCAATTCTATTCTATTATCTTGCACCTCTTCAATACTTATACCTGCCAGCCTGGCCATTTCACCGGGATGCGGCGTTAAAACCGCCGTAGTCTTCAAGGCTTTCAACAAATTTACATCTTTGCTCACCGCATTCAATGCATCTGCATCCAATATTAATGGTATACCACTGTTTTCAAGAATAGAACCTATTATCTCGGCGGCATCCCCTTCGGTTGACAGGCCGGGGCCCACAACGGCGGCCTTCATCTTTTCCATGCGTTTTAAAATGCCCGGAATTGCAGCTTTTGTGAGAACGCCGGCATTTCCGTCTTCCAGACCTATGGTAACGGCCTCCTTCTGGGAAACCTCATAGATGGAGGACAAGGTTGACGGCACACACAAATAAACCAGTCCGGCACCGGTGCGCAAAGCGGCCTCCGCACAAAGGCATCCTGCCCCCGTCATCCCCCTGGACCCGCTCAGTACCATTATCCTCCCGTAGTCTCCCTTATTGCTGTTGCCATATCTTGGGGGCACAAGCCTCCCGGCCATTTGTCCCGTAATCACGTGCCCCTTGATTTCAATTTCCTCCACAGCCTTATCCGGAATACCGATGCCCGCCACCACCAGCTCTCCTGTATATTCGCAGCCTGGGTGAATGACCTGTCCGGTCTTGGGCAGCTGAAAAGTCACGGTTTTGTATGCCCTGACGCCTGCTCCGCAAACTTTTCCCCTTTCCCCGTCGATGCCGGAAGGGATATCGATGGCGATGACCTTTTTACCGGACCTGTTGATGACCTCTATTATCTCCCGGTAGATTCCGGCAACTTCCCCTTTCAGGCCCGTTCCCAGGAGACCGTCAATTACCAGGTCGGCTCCCTGGAGCTCTTTTTCCGGCAGCTCCACCTGATAACCGGCGCCAACCTCTGTCATTTTCACACCCATCTGCAGGAGGACATCATAATTTATTTTTGCGTCGCCTTTGATGGATTGCTGTTCCGCAAGGACATAGACGGTCACCCTTGCCCCACCGTTATACAGATGTCTTGCCACGGCAAAGGCATCTCCTCCGTTGTTTCCTTTCCCGGCAAAAACCAGTATATTTTTATCCTCTAGCTGCCCCAGCGTCTTGAAAATCTCTTCGACCACTTTGAGAGCGGCATTTTCCATCAACACAATGCCGGGTATGCGGAATTTGTTTATGGTGATATTGTCCAGTTCATTCATTTGTTTCGGTGTAACCAGCTTCACCCGCCGTCACCTCCAGTTCTCAGCCAAAGTACTCATTGTCCAGCTTTTCCAGTTCTTCGCCCCCCAGGAGGTCATGAAAGTAGGAGTAGACATCGGTATTGTCCTGGGAGAGGGATTCTTTTTCATCGATATAGTCCTTCAGCCTGTTTTTTGTGTCTTCAATGAGTTTTTCCAGTTCCTCCACCCTTTTTTGCCTTGTCCTCATCCCGATGTACACATGCTTTACGGTGTTCTCCAGCAGCTCCAGATTGGCTTCCTTTATGGTGTCGGGAATGTTGTCCAGCTCCTTCTCGATCACTTCCAGCCGCTCATTGATCTTCTTTATTTCCTTCTCATGGCTCTGCATTTCGTCCTTGGCCTGTTCATTGTTGTTTTCATAGGCTTCTGTCGTAAGCTTTATTATTTTATCCATACAGACCTTTTTGCGGTGGGCTATTTCCTTGGATTCCGCCAAAAGCCTGGATTGCTCTTTCAACAACTCTTTCAGCCTTTCCTCGGATTTGAGTATTTCAGGAGATCGGTCGGCACTCACAAAGAGGCTGTTCCAACGTTCATCCAGGATGAGCAGGGAAATATCGTTTTTCCTCAGCACTTTTCTATCGAATTTATCCTTTTTCTCCGGACGTTTGAAAAACTGAAACATGGGAAGGCCCCCCTCACTTATTTTGAAATCGGATTACTTCGGGTATCCGTTAAACTCCCTTACCCTATATTTATCGTAAATCCACAGGATAAGTTTTACTGCCAATATTGCCAGAGCGGAAAAAAACAGTCCCAGCACAAAGCCGTTTACCGTCCGCTGCACCGATATCTCTACGGCCGTAAATACGTGGCAGAAGCTGTTTACAATGGATACGCCCCCCATAATGGCTGCCAGCCCCAGGGGCAGCAGCAATATTTCCTTTTTGTATCTCGCATACAGGTATACCATAAGGAACAGGGCCGGGTAGCCGATGAGAAATTCTTTAAACCTGGGCCTGGCCATCAATGCAGACTCAAGAAACTCCCTTACCCTAAGCTCCAGTGAAGTTGCGGCAATGCCTGAATCATTGCCGCTGCGCGCCAGATAAAGGGTGACGGCCGCCAGAGCTATCACGGCCAAAATGGCCGCCAGATAAGACACTTTGGCTGTCACCGCCTTTGCAATCCTGCCCGGAAGTCCTTTGAATTCCACAAAGCAACTCAGGTAGTTTGCGGCAAAAAGCAGTAACGGAGCCGCAAAGGACACAAGGACTCCTCTATAAGCCTCTGTATTCATGGTGTACCGTATATCCGAAAGAGTGGCAGGAACGGTATATGCTCCCATGGCACAGAGTCCCAGGACAATGCCCAGCACCACAGCCCATTGTTTGAGCAAAGGCTTTTCCCTGTTCTTCTTTAAATACAATAGAACCAGCAGGCTTGAAAAGGAAGGATATACTATCGACGCAACCATGGCAAGCAATTGCTCCAGGTTAAAGTGAAACACTTTAATGAACAGGACTCCTCCCGCCGCCGACAGAAGCAAGGCTGCTGCCGCCAGAACAAACCGGCCCCTGAACAGGCAGAGGAGATAGAGCGCCAGCGCTGCCAGCAGGCTCAGAGCCACAGCTCCATAGTGTATTGGGGACGGCATGGCCGGTGACAGTTTCATCAAAGGAGCCTCCATGGAATACCCTCTGGGAGCGATAAAACCCGTAAGCCTTCCGGCTGCCTGCAGGGTGTCGGAAACATTGTCAATGGCCCTGTGCGCCGGATTGCTGAGCGGCTGCACATAGATAAACCGTATGTTTCTGTCCACCACGCCCCTTACCCAGCGGTGGAAGATATCATCCCCGGTCAAACGCGCCAGGTCCTTTTGAGGCGTAATATAGACCCTGTTTATGGCATAGCCGGAGCCTGCGATCAGACTGTCCAGCCCCTTCTGCTCCACGTACCGCACCTGGGAAGGCGCTTCAAGGATGCCCGTTATCAGACTGTATTTTCTTATCATTTCGCCGGTTTTCTCCAGGTGCTCCGGATAGCCTAAAGCCTCATCCCCCTGGAAAATGACATATTTGACCCCATAATCCCGGATGGTATCCTCATACCCGCTCATAAGCCCCGTACCATAAAAGGGAGGATTCATAGGCCTTAAAAGGATTTCAAAGCCTCCGTTCCTGAGCTCCTCCAGTGCCTTTCCGTCAAAGCCCAGACCCTGCCGGAGAATTTCCCCGGGGCCACCCTTGAAATAAAATAGGACCGTGCCGTCAAAATCAAGCCTGTCCATGTCCGGTTCCGGAATCCGGCTTTTTAACCCCTTCTCCAGGAACGCCGCCGTTTCGGAATTTCCTGTTACGGCCACACAGCCCGAAGTGCTGTAGTCTCCCCCCGCAAAGAAGCTCCGTATCTCTTTCGACCGTGAAGTTGAATCCTTTTGAAGGGAAGACAGGTACTCTCCCAGGGAAGAAGCATATACCTCCCCGCTATCCCGCAGGTCTTCAAGGGTGGTTTCCCTTAAAGCAACTGTTTTGATCTTTGCTTCCTTCAAGCCTTTGAACAGGTCTTCCGTTTTCATTCCAGCAGCCAGGGAAGCTTTATAAAAGTCCATGTAATCTGCCACGGCTACCACCGACTTGTTATTGGCCTCATTTCCCAAACGGATTGCAATGCCCGGAAGTGCGAGAAAAATTCCCAGGGCAATACACAGGCACAGGACAATCTTCAGCTTCACAGTTCACCCCTCCTCAAAATCGTTTCCTTGAGTATCCCCGTCAGATAGGCCAGGACCAGATAAACAGCAGCCCCTACAGCCAGCGGCAGCAGAAGGGAGCCAACCACCCCGCCCAGCTTCAGCAGCCCGAACAAGACACTCACCGCCAGGATTCCGGCGGAGCATAGGGCCAGTCTTGCCAGAAAGCCGATAAAATCCCTGCCCAGAAAATTTCCTATCTCTTTTCTTATGCTGATTCCCATCAAAACCGCATATACAAGGAAGGACACGGCGGTTGAAGCGGCGATGCCGGCAATCCCGTAGCTTTTATAAACCAAAGCTACCAGCACGAGGTTTATGGTTATGCAAATGAGGCTGAGCTTCATAGGGGTGTTGTATTTCTTGAGGGCATAGTATACCCGGTTGAAAATTTCCTGGGACACATAGCCCGCGATGCAAAAGCTGTAGAAGAGAAAGGCTTCCGAGGTCATATCCGTAGACCTGTCCGTAAATATTCCCCTTTGGTATACCAGTTGGATAATGTCCCGGCTGTATAAGGTTACGAAGAGAATGTATGGCACCAATATCAGGAACAGTACCTTAAAAATGTATTTGAGAAGACCCTTGAGCCTGTCAAAATCCCTTTCCAGGCAATATTTCGAAAGGTCGGGAAAGGTCACCGTGGACATGGCCACAATAAAAACACTGGTAATGGTGGTGAAGAGAGTGCTTCCAAAGGAAAGGGCCGCCCCCGAGCCTTCATCCAGGTGGCTCGCAAAAGCCCTCCCCGTTATGAGGCAAAGCTGCAGCGCCGCGTTGCCCAGGAGAATGGGCAAAAGCTTCATATATACTTCCCTCGTATGGGGGTTTTCAAAATGAAGCTTCAGCGAGAACCTGTATTTTTCCTTAAGGAGCACGGGAAGCTGCACGAGGAATTGCAGCAGCCACCCGATGGTGGTTACATAGCCCAACACAAATATGTCGTTTTTCCAGATGAGTAGGGCTGTGATGATCAACAGGTTAAAAGGTATGCTGATCAGGGAGGAAATCAGAAAATGCTTGTGGACCTGAAGTATGCCTGAGGTTATATAGGCCAGGCATATAAAGATAAGCGTGGGGAACATGATTCTGGTCAAAGAAGCTGCAACGCCCGCCGTACCGCTGTCCAACCCCGGCAGGATCAGCTTCGCCGCCACCGGTGCAAACAGGATTCCCAGCACCGATACAAGCGCCGCCAGCAAGGTTATCTGGGCAAATAGCCCGGCGGCATATTCCCTGCGTTTTTCTGCACTTTCGTTTAAACTGTAGTGCGTGAGGTTGGGAATATTTACCGAAGAAATAGCCATCCCGATGCTTGTGAATAAAAGGCTGGAAATTCCGAAAACCTGCGTATACACGTCGGCCAGCCGGGAAGTCCCTATACTGGCCGCGATAACCATGTCCCGTACGAAACCCAGGGCTTTTGAGGCAAGAATGGTTACGGATACTCCGATAAAGTTCTTGTTGGTTTTATCATTTGTCATTTTTTTATCCTTATTATAGCGTATTGTTGTATAACCCTATTTTAATAAAAAAAGCAGCCGGGTACAACAAAAACCTCCCACGCCCTCAATCCAAAATGAACCTAAGCTCCTCCAATTCTATGAGGAATGCCCTGCAGGGAGCCGCTTCCACCCCTTTTATATTGAGGGGGGCCGTACACAGCAAGTATTCCCCTTTGAATACCTCCTTAAGCCTCAGACCTTCAAGGATTACAATGCCGTTTCCCAGCAGGGCCTTATGGGTACCATGGTCCGCCTGGGCCCTTTCAATGCCCAGGGAGTCAATGCCTACACCTGCTATGCCGATATCGCGCAGGTGTTCCGCGGCACTTTTATCCACATAGACAAAGTCCTCCACAAACTCCTGGTGGAAGGAATTCCGGGTTTTAAGGAGGATGAAATCACCCTTCCGTATGTCTTCGTCTGCCAGGTCCTCTGCCGAGATTCTCTCTTTGGCCCCTGTCAGGTCCAGTACCTTTGCCTTTGTCACAAACCTTTCCAGGCTGTAAATCTCCATGGTGCTTCCGCCTTCCATGGCGTGAAGGGGGGCGTCGATGTGGGTCCCCGTGTGCATATCCAGGGTAACTTCCGATTCATAGATGTTTCCTGTGGCATAATTGTGGGTGTTCCTCACCACGGGCCTTTTTTCAGGCTTGTTTTTATATACCGGCATCCCGTGTTCGATTGGCATGGAAATATCAATTACTTTCAAGCTGTTCCCTCCTTTATAATGTTTCAAACGATCCACCAGTGTCTCCCCTCCCGCCCGAGAAGCTCCGCAGAGCCGTAAGGCCCCCAGGTTCCCGGCAGATAGTCGGGGACTTCCAGCTTCATTGTGTTTTTTACGGAAGCAATGTTGTCAATCAGCTTCCAGGATTGTTCTACCTCGTCCCACCTGGTAAACAGCGTGGAATCCCCCTGCATTACGTCAAAAATCAGTTTTTCGTAAGCCTCCGGGGAGCAGGCGTAAGCCTCGCAGTCTTCACAGTTCTGGCAGAAATTCATCCGGACGGAAGAAATTTTGCCCTGTATCCCGGGTTTTTTGGTGTTGATCTGAAGGAAAATTTCCTCTCTGGGCTGCACCCGTATGACAAGCAGGTTGGGCTCCAGTTCTCCGCTTGCATTGGGGAACAGGGCATTGGCTCCCGGCTTGAATTGAATGACAATTTCGGTGGATTTGGAAGCAAGCCTTTTTCCCGTTCTTATATAGAAGGGCATCCCTCTCCACCGCTCATTCTCCACCATCAGCTTCATGGCAAAAAAAGTCTCCGTGGAAGAATCGGCGGCAACCATATTTTCCTGCCTGTATGCCTTCACAACTGCATCTTTGCCTGAAGCTGCCCCATACTGCCCAAAAACAATGTTCTCGATAACCCTCTCATTTTCATAGGCCACCACGGATTTCAGCAGCTTCACCTTTTCATCCCGGATGGACTCAGGGCTCAATTCCGCAGGCGGTTCCATGGCCACCAGCGCCAATATCTGCAGCATGTGGTTCTGTACCATGTCGCCCAGGGCTCCGGCCTTATCATAATAGGCTCCCCGGCTTTCAACCCCGATGGTTTCACTTGAGGATATCTGTATGTTATCGATATACCGGCTGTTCCACACAGGCTCGAACAGGGTATTGGCGAACCGGATTCCCGAGATGCTCTGAACCATTTCTTTTCCCAGGTAATGATCGATCCTGTAAATGTTCCTTTCGGAAAAAACATCGGTTATCTTACTGTTCAAGTACCTGGCCGTGGCAAGGCTCCTCCCAAAGGGCTTTTCAATGACAAGCCTCTGCCAGGCACCGGTGTTTTGCGCCATTTCATTGGCCTTCAGGTTATCGGCGATCACCTCAAAAAATTCCGGCGCCGTGGCCAGATAATAGATTCGGTTGCCCTGGGTCTTGTAAAGCTCATCCATCTCCGATAAATAAAAGCTCAGATTCCTGTAGGCTTTCTCATCGAAAAATTCAACCTTGCTATAGTATATCCTGCTTTTGAGCCCCTGCCATTTGTCCTCCTGGGGCTCAAACCTTGCGAATTTCCGGACGGATTTATATGCTTCCTCACGGAACTCTTCACTGGTTTTCTCTCTCCTGCCTACGGCTACTACGGCAAAGCTTTCCGGCAGCAGCCCCTCATGCCAGAGATTGTATAAAGCGGGTAAAAGCTTCCTTTGGGTGAGATCTCCCGTTGCTCCGAAAATAACCATGACGCAGGACAAATTTTGTACTTTTTCCATTTTAGCCTCCACGATACGAAATCATATATATTTTTATCCACTTTTGCCCCGTCATAAATCATTATTTTTCAATATTCGCGCTAAAATAAAAAGTACAGGAGGACAATGAGGCCCAAAACGATCCGGTAGTAGCCAAAGGCTTTGAAATCGTGTTTTTTAATGTAGGTCATAAGGAATTTAATGGCCAGGACGGAAACGATAAACGCGGTGACCATTCCTACCAGCAGGATGGCAAACTCCGTACCGGTAAAATTCAGCCCAAATTTTGCAATCTTGTAAGCGCTGGCGGCAAACATGGCGGGAATGGCCAGAAAGAAGGAAAATTCCGCGGCCACAAACCTTGAGGTACCCAGGAGCATGGCCCCTATGATGGTTGCACCGGACCGTGAAGTGCCGGGGATAAAGGCCAGTATCTGAAATACGCCGATGAGAAAGGCGGTACTGTAGGTCATCCCGGAAACCTCATTGATTTTAAATCTGCGTGTCCCGTTCCGGCTTTCAATAAGAATGAATAAAATACCGTACAGAATAAGGGTGATTGCCACGGTTTTATAGTTATAAAACAATTCATCGATTTTATCATCCACCACAAATCCGATGACCCCCGGAATACAGGCCACCGCCACTTTGAACCACAGGGTAAAGGTCTCTTTCTTTTCTACGACCGACTTGCGGGGTGAAAAGGGATTAAGCTTGTGAAAAAATAAAATAACCACGGCCAGGATGGCCCCAAGCTGGATCACTACAAAAAACATCTCTTTAAAGGCCTCGCTCATATTCAGCCGGATGAATTCATCCGCCAGAATCATGTGCCCCGTGCTGCTGATGGGCAGCCACTCGGTAATGCCCTCAATGATGCCCAGAATAATCGCTTTTATTATTTCCATCCATTCCATGTACTCTTCCCCTCTCAACGTATGTCAATTACAGTATTAAGCCTCATATCCGCTTACTTCCCCGCTTTTCTCGCTTTTATAAACAGAAAGTGCGGATGATTTGTCAGTCCCTCATATACCTCCGGCTGCTCCTTTTTAAACAGTTCCGTCGGCATGGGTTCCAGTAATTTTTCCACAATAAAACCTGCGTCAATCACAGAGGACAGGATACTGTTCAAAGGCCTGCGGTAAAACCGTACCTTTACTTTTCCCTCAGGGGTATCCCATTCGTCCTCCAGCAATTCCGTGACAAAGTAATTTTCTCTTTCAAAGACGGTAAAATCCATGAAAGGGTGGTGCACGGAAAAAACGAGGCTTCCTTCATTTTTCAGCACCCGGCTAAACTCCCCCATGACGGGCTTCCAGTCTTTAATATAGTGAAGGGTCAGAGAGGATAGAACCATATCCATGGACCTGTCAGGAATGAAATCCAGGGGCTCATTCAAATCAGCTCTTAGGACCCTGGCCTTATTTCCAACTCTTTTTTTCGTCATCTCAATCATCCCGGGGCTGAAATCCAGAGCCGTCACGCACGCACCTCTGTCCAGCAGCCAGTTGGTATACCAGCCTGCCGCACATCCGGCGTCCAGAATGCTCAAGCCTTTCAGATTCTCTGGAAGGAGGGATACCGTCGCCGGCCTTTCATAGTAGGCATTAAAAGGCTTCGTATCCACATCCTTAAAATAGTAATCCGCCATTTGTTCATAAGAATCGTAGGAAACCGACTCTTTATTCACCCCCGGCCGCTGCTGCGGTAAATCACCCAATCTAAAGTCCTCCCCGTTTATTTATACGATAAGGCTCCCATATCAATGCCAATCTGCGCTCTTTATAGTATACCACATACTTTACTCAAATTTTACCGCCGAAATAATGTCAAGCCTTGAGGACTTGAGGGCCGGACTTATGGAAGCGGCCAGCATTACGGCGGCGCCGGCAATAACATAGAGTATGTAGGAACTTACCGGATAATGTATTTCCCCGGAATTACTTGCCCCCGCCAGCACCACAATCATAAGCGTTCCCGTGGCAACACCGAACAGTCCGCCGATAATCCCCCCTGTGAAGGCCTCCAGAAAAATCATCTTCACGATCTGGACCTTGCTCATGCCCATGGACCTGAATACCGCAAGGGAACGCTTGCGGCTGATGAAGCTTATCAAGAGATTGTTCAACACCCCAAACACCCCAATGATGATAGACAGCACCGAAAAGCCGTTCATGAGCAGCATGACCTGTTTATTGGACTCAAGATATTCTTCCTGCTGCTTATACTTGGTCTCCACGTACGGTTTTTGCCTCACAAACTCCTGTTCAATCCTTTCTTTCACCCTGTCATAATCCCCGTAGGTCTTTATGAAAATACCGTTATAGTATTTAAGCTGCATATCCGATTTCAAAAACCGCTGGGACACAAAGGCAAAATTCTCCCTTTTCATGAAGTTGTCAAAAAAGCCGATGACCCTGTATTCCTTCTCCCCACCGGCCATTTTTAGCTTCAAAAAATCTCCTGCCTTCACATTGAACTTTTTCCGGAGAGTCTCGGTCAACAGGATATTCCTGCCTTCGTCCAGCCTATCGAAGATATCTGCGGGCCCGCCCTCCGTTGAAACCCTCCAGAAGTCCGTAAGCTTGGTCTTATCAACGCCCTTTATGGCGGATATTCTTTCATTTCTGCCCGCAATTTCCACATTGTATGTTTCATAGTCACCGTAGACGCCCTTTACCCCCTCGATGTTGAGAAGCCGGTTTTCCATGTTCCTGTCGGCATTTGCCGCGTACATTTCGATATCATAGAGGGCATCCCTGTGCATGTCCGTTATGCTGGCCACATTGTCATAGCTTGCGGTGTTGAAGAGAAGGAGGCTTGATATTCCGATGGCCAGCATGGAAATATTGTTTATGATGTTGCCGTTCTCTCTCAGATTTTTTGCCGAGAGAATCCCAATATTGCCGAAAACGAAAATATACAGTTTCTCAAATATCCGGATAAAAACAGAAGTAATATAGGGAACCAGCATTATCACGGAGGTAAGGGAAAGGAGCATCCCCACGCTGCCCAGGATGGGCCTCAGGTCATCGGAGTCTACCAGAGAACAGGCAAAAGCCACCGCCATGAATGCCATCCCCAGGATCAGCCTGATTTTTTTCCTTCTCCTATTGGCCTCTATGGAATTTAGAACGATATCCTTCACCGGGATCCGGGAGACTCTTACGATGGGTATAATTGAGCTCACAAAACAAAGGACAACAGCCCCCACAAATGCAAGTACAAAATTTATCCCCGAGAACTGGATTACCGCTTTGAATTCCATTCCATCGCCGCCGTGAGCCATTTTGCTCAAGGCAAAGGACATGAGATACAAGATGCCCACCCCCACGCCACAGCCCAGGATCCCGCCCACAACCCCATAGAGCAGGCTTTCACCCAGCAGGAGTAAATTCGTCATTTTCTTTGTAGCCCCGATGCTTCTGAAGGTACCTATGACGGGCAGTTTTTCTGCGGTAATCACCTTGAAGGAAGAATAGATGATAAAGATGCTCATAAAAAATACAATGGAGGACAGCATAAGAAATACTGCGGAGATCATGGTGCTCTCCTGTTTTATTTCCTCCAGGGGAAGGAGCTCAAAGACCTTGTAGTTTTTATATTCCTCCGACAGGAGCTTGATCATTTCCTGCTTGTCCTCAGGTTCAAGCAGCTTTATATAAACCGCCCCAACCTTTCCCCGGGCATTGTGGAAAGCACTTAAAAAATCCCTGGGAACCAGGGCCGCCGCTGATTTTGGCTGGTTTTTAAAGAATCCCGCGGGAGAGGCAATTGCACATATAATAAATCTTTGTTTTGAGGTCAGAGAGCCGCTGGCCATTTGAAGCTCCAGGCTGTCCCCGGCCTTCAGGCCATACTTTTGGGCAAAGAGCCTGTCGATGATGATCTTTCTGCCTTCAAAGGGATATGTACCGGACTGCTGTTCGAGGGTAAAAGGGTTCATTTTCTGAATATCCTCAATGGGTGCACCCACAAGGTTGATATTGACCTCGTCCTTTCTTCCGGCCATATATACCGCACTGGCCTGCATTTCTCCGATGATGTATTCCGTCCGGTCCCTGTATGCCTCGGCCCTGTTGGTGTAGAAATAGGGTGAGGGGGATTTCTGAACGGGACTTATAACGATATCCGCATTCCCGTATGAATCAACAATCCCTTTGATGATCATCTGCTCGAGGCTTCCCGAAATGGCGACGGAGGCAAAAAATACTCCCGAAGAAAGCACAATTGCCAGCAGGATAAGAAATGTGCGCAGTTTTTTTTCATAGATGCTTTTTATCAAAAACTTGATTATAATTCCCAATGTGATCACTCCTGAAGCGTGTCAAAATGTTTTCAACGGTTTAGACGCAAAATAGTTGAACATACCTTCAAGAATTTATTGCACGCTTCACATCCCATTATATTATCAAGTTATTGCTTATCTCTGAATAAAACCTTAAGAATTTATAAATTTAAAGATCAGGGTACCGGCGACAGCCGCCAGAACTGAAGCAGTCATAATGGCGATTTTCGCCGTAGATAAGGAAATTGCATCTGAAAAGGACAGGGAGGAAATGAACAAGGACATGGTAAACCCAATCCCCCCAAGAACACTGGCTCCATACAGATGCCTTTTTGTCACCCGGGAGGGAAGGCTGGCAATTTTCAATTTTATCAAAAGGTACGAGAACCCGAATATCCCCAACTGCTTACCCGCAAAAAGGCCGAAAATGATTCCCAGGCTCACGGGCGTCAGTATGAGCGCCGTCAAATTGCCCATATCAATGGCCACACCGGAATTCGCCAGGGCGAATACAGGCATGATCACAAAAGCGGACCAGGGTGCCAGGGCATGTTCCAGCTTATGCAGCATGGAAGTCTTGTGTTCATCCTCGTTTTTACCGGCAGGCAGCGCCATTCCAAGCAGCACGCCTGCAATGGTCGCATGTACGCCCGACTTCTGCAGGCAAACCCATAATAAAACACCTCCCATAACAAAGACGGCCAGGTATTTGACCTTCAACCGGTTCGCCAGTAAAAGGCCGGCAAAAACAACGGCACCTGCCGCCAGGGCAAGCCATGAGATCCGGTGGGTATAGAAAAGGGCGATTACAACGATGGCCCCCAGGTCGTCAACAATGGCAAGGGCCGTGAGAAATACCACGATTCCTTTCGGGGCCCTTTTTGCTGCCAGAGACAGGACCCCCAGCGCAAATGCAATGTCCGTGGCCATGGGGATGCCCCATCCTGTAATGGTGGGCTCCCTGTAATTGAATAACGCATAAATAACCGCCGGTACAAGCATACCGCCGATGGCGGCAGTGATGGGCAACAGGGTTTTCTTTACGGATTTAAGTTCTCCGATTGCCATTTCCCGTTTTATTTCCATACCCACCACAAGAAAAAAGACCGCCATCAATCCGTCATTAATCCAATGGAGAATCGACAGCGACAGGGAAAATTCCTTATATCCGACAGTTATGTTGGTATGGAGTATGTGGTCATAGGCCCCGGCAAGCCTGGAGTTTGCGATGACCATTGCAATAAGTGCACAAAATAAAAGCATTAATCCGCTTGCAGATTCAGCTTTAAAAAAGTCTGAAAAAGGACCAACAATTCTCTTGTAAATGTTATTTTTCATATTGTTATTATAGTATGCACGAATACCACCGGTCAATTCAAATCAAAAGTTACCGCAATCCTGGCGCTTATCTTGATTTGTCCCGGTGAGAAATCCCCGTTGTTTGCATTCTGCAAACCGTTTCCCGGAGCATTCAGGATGGAATTGGACAGGGTAACATTGCTTGCCAGGTTAGCTCCGGGATAAGCGCTGGAACTCCAGGGGCTGTAATAGGAGTAGATATCTTCCTGCAATTCCTGGACAACATTTGCTTTCCCCACGGTTTGTCCCAGCTCTTTGGCCATCGCAACGGCTTTTTCCTTTGCCGCTTTCACCGCAAGGGCTCTCGCCTCATCCTTATAGTCCCTCAGTTTTGTGGTTTTGAATTGAACATTCCGGACATAATTGGCTCCGGAATCCAGTATTTTTGTGAAAAGCTCGTCAAATTTCGACAAATCTTTTAGTGTAATCACCAGTCCCCGGTGGATGGTATAGCCTTTGAAAATGCTTTCTCCATTATCGTAGCTATATTTGGGATTTACACTGATATAATCCGTTTCTATATACCGTGCTTCGATTTTCAGTTCTTCCGCAATGCCTCTAATTTTCTTGATGCTGGCATCGTTCTCTGCTTTTGCCTTCATCATGTCCATATGGGTGGTTTCCACGGCCAGCGTAAAAACCGCTTCATCCGGAATTACCATAATCTCCGCCGATCCCGTCACCGACAAGCCTCTGCCTGACGGATTGGACGCGGCACCTTGACTGTCGGTGCCCTCTGCAAAACACGTGGCTGTAAACGCAAGCATTCCTAAAAAAAGCATTACCGCTGTTAAAATTGCCCCGTATCTCCTCTTCATCTTCCCCATCTCCCTTTGACAAATTCAGACTATCTCAATAGTTTGTATTTACAGACTACTACTATAGTCCAAAAATGTCAATGAAAACTTTTCTTTCCGCTATTGGGCCTGTTCCAGCGCATTTTCCACCGCTTTAAGGTGTGCCTTGGAGGTGAGGGTTGCACCGCTGATGACATCTACCTCCAGTGACTGGGACTCAATGACCCTGCCGAGCAAATCGTCAATGGTCAGGCCGTTTCTGATTTCCACGGGCTTTCCCCCTTTATCCAGCGCACCCTGCAGCACTTTGATGTCTGAAACCTTGCCCGCCGACACGGTTACCCGGACCCTGGCATTTCTGAAGCTGTCCTTTGTGCCTTTGTATTCTCCAACATAGTTGCCGTCGCGCAGCTTTTTGAAATCCAACCCGGTAAAGGTAAGGTTTTTGATTTCATTGCGCCCCGGTGCGGTAAAAAGAATCCCGCCTCCCATGGCTGCCGCAATCACTCCTGCGATCACCAACAATACGATTCCCATTCTGATCTTCCCCTTTCGCTTCACAGCAGTTTTCATACTATTTCATTCCTTTCTACAGAACCTTTGCCTCAATTCCCCCAGCGGCTGCAAAACGCTGCCGCAGCCCCGGCGTGACATAGACCCGCAGCCTCCCGTCCACAAGAACCGCTTCAGTCCGCGGAACCCTTTCCAGAAGCGCAATCCCCTTTTCCAGACCGGCCACAAATATGGCGGTGGACAGTGCGTCCGCAGCCATGGCACTGTCCGAAACCACGGTCACGCTGACAAGCCCGGATTCCGCAGGATAGCCGGTGACCGGGTTTAAAATATGATGCCGCCGTCTGTCCTGCCTGTCGATAAAATACCGCTCATAGTCCCCGGAAGTGACCACCGCCTTTTCGGTTACTGCTACCGCGCCAAGGATGCCTTCCTGCCGCGGGTGCCGGATGCCCACGCGCCAGGGAGAGCCGTCCGGCTTATTTCCCAGGGTGGACACATTTCCTCCGATATTGGAAAAAGCCGAAGCAACGCCATACGCTTTGAATATTTCCATGAAGCGGTCGCTGGCAAAACCCTTTCCGATACCGCCCAGATCAATGGCCTGGCCCGCCTTTTTCAATCCCGCCCTCTTCTTGCCGGAATCCAATGCCAGGTCGCGGTAATTGACCAGAGAGAGGACCTGCCCTATCCGCACTTCCCCTGGGGACTCCGACGCATGCTTATAGTCCCACAGGTCTACCAGCGGGGCGACAGTGACATCGAATAGTCCCTGAAAGATTTTCGAGTATCCCATGGCCTGCTCCAGCACCTGATAAGTTTCGGGACTTACCTCCTCACCCTTGATACCGGCAGACCTATTGAGCCTGCCCACATCACTTTCCGGGAGAAAACGGCTGAGCAGGCCTTCCAGCCTTTTGGCCTCGCCCGCTGCGGCGCGCAGCGCTTCCCTGGCGTAACTGCCAAAGGCTTTATGCATCATTTGCGTACCCATACCGGAATGCACTGTTTCCATGCCTGTTCTATCCATGCTCTTACTCCCTTTATAAAAAGCAAGGGTTTCCGCCATCTGCCGCACCGGACTCACTGGCTGTCACGGACAGTCAGTCCCTTCATGACGAACTCCGTCATATAATCCAGAATCTGCGGAAAGTATTCAAGGCCGATTTCCTCCTTGTGAGTGTCGATGTTGATAAGCGCTGCGAAAATAGCCATCACCAGCCTGCAATCAATGTCGTCTCTCATTTTTCCCTCAGCCTGCCATTTTTGAACCATTTTCAGGGAGTCGCTGTATAAAAAGTCCATGAAACCAATCCCGTTTTCTTCCCGGTAAAGCCGCTCAATTTTGGCAAATACCTCCCGGTTATACCACTGACTCAGGATGGGGTCGGCTTTTATTCCTGCCATATTCCGTTCCAGCATGTGTTTTACCAGTGCTGCAGGATCCTCCTCCGGATTAACGGACTCCATGATGCTCTCTTTTAACCTGACATTTCCCTCAAGGAAGATCTCCATGAACAGCTTCTCTTTGGAGGCGTAATAATTGTAAAATGTGCCTACGCTCACACCGGCTTTTTGGGTAATATCGGCCACATTCGTATCCTTGAAGCCTTTGGTGCTGAACAGCTCCTTTCCGCAGGCAAATAGTTCCTCTTTCTTATTCTCCATTTCATCCTCCGCAGCGTTTAATTTTTTCATCCATCCTCAGTTCTTCCAAACACATCCACACATATGAATGAATATTTTTTTATTCATTCATATGGTAGCATAAGGAAATTATTGCGTCAAGAAGCTTTCGCAATAAATTTCCTTTAACAGATATTTAGAGTTTCATTTCTGCAATCCACTCGTAGGATAATTGGAAATAATACGCAGCGCATCTTCAAACCGCTTTGTCCGCATATTGCGTATACAATTCCTCACCGATTTTTTTTACAAACCCGGACATATGGTCAAAATAGTATAGATACAGTTCATGTAAAGCTCTTGTACATACGGTGTATAGCAGCCTTCTGTCCTCCGCCTGGGAATAATCCCTATCCTCAATGGAATTCACTAAAACAGCATCAAATTCAAGTCCTTTTGCAAGGTAAGAAGGAATTACCACTACCCCACCCTGGTATACTTCATTTTGGTTTGATATAAGGCTTATGTCCACATAGGAATGAACCGCTTTATACACAGCTTCACACTGGCCCGCCGTTTTACAGATAACGGCGATGAGCTTATGGTTCCTGTTTTTCAGTTCGAGGATGTCATCGGCAATCCTTCTGCATAGCTCTCTCTCCGCAAGCTTTATGATTTTAGGTTTACTGCCGTGCCGGTTCAACTGTTCCGTGCTGCTCGGAGGCACAAGGATTTCTTTGCAAAAATCCGCAATCTCTCTGCTGGAGCGGTAGCTCTTTGTTAAAGTGATACTTTGGGTATCCTTTCTATTGAATACCCCGGCAATGATATCAAAACTCCCAATATTCATATATCCGTTGACAGACTGGTTCACATCCCCAAGAATCGTCATATTGCTGTGTTCAAAAGCTTTCTTGAAAATCTCATATTGAATCGCTGTATAATCCTGAGCCTCATCAATGATGACATGCTTTACGGAGTTTGTATCATTTGCAGCATCCAGCAGGGTTTTCAGAAATACCGTTGGAGCCACATCCTCATAATTGAGGATGCCCTGTTCCAATTGGCGGATTGTATAAATGCCAAAACTGCGGAAGTCCTCTATTTCCTGGTTGTCATCCGCTTTGGCGAAGGACTCGATATTCTGGAACAGCTCCCTGTACAGCCGGTAAATATCAAAGGATGTCATTTGCAGGATATCATTTTTAAGAGACTCATATTCCGTCTTTGCTTTCCGATCTGCCAATGTTTTCTCTTCTTCGGTGACCGAGAGATTTTCCGCCAATTCCCTAACCCGCTTTTCCTCACATTGCTCCAGGAGGTAAAAGAGTCTTTGACGCAGCTTTTCCAACCGTTTGGCATAGGGAAAAAGGCTGTAATCCTTCCGAAAAAGCTGATAAATATCCTCCGCAGAAATAACAAGGTCACCCTGGTATGTTAAATTTTCAAATTCCTCACTCATTCCGTTTTTAAGATGCCGTACATAATTTTTCAAGATGGCGAGAAACTGTGATGACGCTTTGAATTTAATGCAACGCAGCCTTGTCTCATCCGAATAGCCGGACAAGATGTATTCCATTTGCTGATTCACCGTTTCAATCCGGTATTCCGTCCCAGGCATAGTTCCAAAAAAGTCGGCAAAGGTGCTTCTTTGAATATTTTCTTCTCCCAATTCAGGCAGCACATTGGAAATATAATCTTCAAACACATGGTTTGGAGAAAAAACCAGGATGTTTTCCGACGTTATGCTGTCCCGGAATTTGTACAGGAGATACGCTGCCCTGTGAAGCGCAATGGAAGTCTTTCCGCTGCCGGCAGGGCCTTCTACGATTAATATTTTGTTTTCATTATTCCTGATAACGGCATTCTGCTCCCGCTGGATACTGGTCACAATGGTTTTCATCCGGTTATCGGTGCTTTTCCCCAGGATTTCCCGGAGCATTTCATCATTTATATTTAAGCTGCTGTCAAACATGTAGACAATATCCGAATTTTCGATTTTGTATTGTCTCTTAAGCAGCATTTGTCCGGTGATTGAACCTGCAGGACAGTCATAACTGCATGACCCGATTTCGAAGTCATAAAACATGCCTGCAATTGGCGCTCTCCAGTCATAGACAAGAATCTCCATGGTATTGTTTGTACTTAAGTTGTGTATGCCGATGTAGATTTGTTCCCCCTTTTCTTCTCCGGCTTCAACAAAGTCTATTCTTCCGAAATAGGGACTTTCCAGCATCCGTTCAAGACGGCTTACCTTATCAAAGGAAATTTTATATTTCCGGGCCTGATTCGAGATGGCTGCTTGATATTGCCATATCTGCGTAGCATCCTCCAGATCAAACAAACTCGTAGGAGTGCATTTAACCTCCTCCCACATTTTCTTCTGCAGGCCGATGGCTTCCTTTTTGTAATCACTTACGGCATTCGTCCCATGATCAAGCTGTATTTTTATTTCATGGCCAACCCTCTCCAGATAGGTCCTTT
Source organism: Bacillota bacterium (assembly GCA_023424965.1). Classification (GTDB taxonomy): domain Bacteria; phylum Bacillota; class Clostridia; order Acetivibrionales; family JAFADI01; genus JAFADI01. The sequence goes on along the minus strand of JAFADI010000064.1, from coordinate 20,995 downwards.
CATCATTCCATGTTTTTTTGTCTGTAATCATCCCATTCCTCCTTTACTTCTTTTATTTTCTCAAAATCAAGTCTCAAGGGGTGAAGTTAACTTTCAAAGGGCTACATCCGTTCTAATGATACACACAATAAATGTTAAATATAAGACTTATGTTTAAAAATTGCATGTGATATAATAAAAGTGGGAGGAGAAAATATGCGGGTTCTGTTTTTCTACATAGAAAAAGAGGAATGCCGTCGTTTCAACATTCCTCAAAGTTTATCGTTCAAAATTCCCACCGAGCCCTTCACGGAAAGCAAATTCCCCAAGAGATCGCTTTGGAATCCGCAGCCTTACTTGATTATCCTGCCCGAATCTCTACCTTTGTAAAGGACCCTTCTCACTTCCATTACATCGCCAATAACAACATAATAGACTACAAAATTCTCAACGTAAATCCGGTAATATGGATTTTTTCTTCTCCTGCTTGACTGAAACGGTTCAAATGCCAGCGGACAAATAAGCCTTTCCAATATTGCATTTTCGATTTTCTCAACCAAGTTCTTTGCACTCGCCTGGTTTTGAAGTTTGAATGCAATATAATCGACAATTTCATTCAGGTCTTCTTCAAATCTTGGAATGTATCTCAGGGAAAACCTACCTTCCATCATTGATTCTTGTCCTCACCCTTGAAAAGACTTCTTCATGCGTATGTCTGACATCGGTGGCTTCCGCCTCCCGGTCGGCTTCGTCGAGTTTGATTTCTACCTCGTCCGTCAATTCCGCATACTTTTCTAGGCTCATTACAACCATCGACCCATAACCGTTTTTTGTAAGAAAAACAGGAGTACCTTCTTTAACCACTATTTCTTCGATCTCGGGAAATTTATTTCTTAAATCCGAAACTGGTCTTATTTGAATCATGTTCACCACTCCGCCTAATGTATTATCATAATTATATCTTAATTTTATCAGCACATCAATATTTGAATAAGCGGCATTCGATTTTGCGGATTTATTTTAAAGAATTCTGCACACTGAGGCAAACAAAAAGAGTAAACGTATAAGTGTCATACCTTACTCTTTTCTCGGTTTAGCTCTATATTTGGTCTCATCCGTTCCCAACCGTGGAATACCTCAATTAATGTAATACCTATTTAAAGTTCGATCTTTATGTATTCTTCCTCTTTGTACTCCACAACAACGCAGTCATTGGCATAAATGCGCTCAGGCAGCACAATCAGCACATGCAGCACCTCATTGTTTACAGGCAGCGGCCCTAAGTGCCATACGGCGGTATTGAGCTTGAGGAAGGTTCCTTTCGGGACGACAAAGGCCTCGGTTTTCTCCGGAACGGGCGTATGGGACGTTGGCGGAGCAACATGGACGATGGCGTCGTCATCCATAATCAATATGCCCTCTCCCGTACTTGTGTGGTATTCGGCTTTTGTTATAATCATATCCTTCGGCTTCATCATCACCAACGGTGAAAATGCCACGGATGAAATACCACCGACAGCCAGCGTAACAGGGTCATTGTAGAACCGGGACTCTTCTCCCCCCAGAAAATGCCCCTCCGGATTCAGTACATTTACAAAGCTTCCATACTGTGCAAAGGCTTCAATGGTTAAAGGTTTTGCTTTAATCGTTCTCATACTTTTTCCTCCCCCAAAAATCTGATATGGCACACATCTTATTCTACTACTGCGAGCCTTCTTATTCAAGGCTTTAAGGTGGAGGAGTAAAGTTGATTTTCCCACATCCTTGCTATTTTGAAGTTTTCTCAGATAGTAAAGTCCTTCAAAAGCACTTGTTGACTGAATGCAGATACTGACGATGGATAATTCAACATAATACTAACCCCTATATTTGCTGCAGAACAGCCTCAATATCACTGTTAATTTTATTAACGTCAATTGTGTTTATTATGGCATCCGCCAAATTGTATTTTTGCTTTAACCTCAATATCCTGTATACACTCTCGTTTATCCTTGCCATCGGTATTGTGCCGTTTCTTGCCGCATTTGTTAATGCATTGATTACTTTTACTTCATTATCATAGCCGCGGGCTACCAAAACAATGTCGCTCCCGGCATTTACCGATCTAACTGCAGCATTGCTTATGTCGTAGTATTTGACAATGGCCCCCATGGTCATATCATCGGTAATAACCACACCATTAAAGCCCAATTGATTTCTTAAAACATCGGTAATGATTGTCTTTGATAGCGAAGCAGGATATGCGGGATCAATTTTATATAATAAAATATGAGCAACCATCACCGCATCTGCCTGGTTGTTAATTGCTTCCTGGAAAGGAATGAGTTCAAAGCTTCTAAGTCTGTTCATATCGTGACTGACAGAGGGCAGTCCTACGTGAGAGTCAACGGACGTATCCCCATGGCCTGGGAAATGCTTGACAACCGGAATTACTCCACCAGCCTGGATGCCTTTCATGGTCTGCACACCCAGCTTGCTTACAATCTGGGCATTGGAGCCAAATGACCTGTCTCCGATTACAGGATTATTGGGATTGCTGTTTATATCCAGCACAGGTGCAAAATTCATGTTAAAGCCAAAGGCTTTTATTTCTTCTGCAATCGTGTTCCCAATCCGATAGGAAAGCTCCCCATTATTCACACGCCCTATTACTGCATTCGTAGGAAACCTTCTAAAGGCTGCGGGCATCCTGCTTACCCTTCCGCCTTCTTCATCAACCGATATAAATAGGGGTATTTTATTTCCATAATTCGTTCTTTTTATATAATTTAGTAAAGCTAAAAGCTGGCTCGTATTCTGCACATTATATCCATATAAAATAAAGCCGCCCACATGATAGTTTCTAATCAATGACCTGACTTGATCATTAACTTCATAGCCATCGAATCCGGCAATAACCATCTGGCCGATTTTTTCTTCCAGCGTCATTTCACCGACTAGTTTTGCGATAGGGTCATATACCGGTACACAGAGCTTTTGTCCAAGAAGTATGATATTGGGGTTTGTTATTTGAGGATTCGCAGCTAATAATTCTTGAACTGTTGTAGAAGATCTATTGGCTATCGAAAACAGAGAATCCCCGCTTTTGACCGTATAAGTAGAATACCCGGAGGGACAGCCAAGAGGTACGCATATATGCTGGCCGACCCAAAGATAATTTGGATTGATTCCAGGATTTGCTGTCAGGATACTTGCAACACTCACATGGTATGCTAACGCAATTTTATATAACGTGTCTCCCGGTTTAATAATATAGGAATATTGGTTTTGAGGACACTGCCTGTTGAGATCATATAGCATAAAAATTTCACCATTTCCGCATGTTCATATATGCTATATTATGTTCCCTAAAAAGGTACTGTTACTCCTTCTGCGAAAGCTGTTGAATTCAGCGTAGACAAGGGGACGGTTCTTCTGTCTGGTTTTAGCCAGACAGAAGAACCGTCCCCTTGTCTATTTCCCCAGTTTATTTGTCAAGAACAATGCCGGGATGATTCCAATCACCATGAAAATTAAGCTTGTAATAAATCCCGCATGATAGGCGCCGGAAATATTCGCAGCTGTAAGCGTTTTCCCGGCCATGGAGTTGCTTACAACGGTGGCCAGAATTGCAGAGCCAAATGCTGCACCGATGTTTTGGATGATTCGAGTGGAGATACTGGCCTGTGGGACCTGCGTTTTTTCAAGCCCTACAAAGGAATCACTCATGACAGGAATCGTCACCCCGCCGACACCCATACCGCGCAACAATAGGACAATCCATATAAACAACTGGTTTGTGCCCATGTCAAAGAAAACAAACGGAAGAGTACCAATGATCGTAACAACAATCGAGGGCAGCACCACGAGACGAGCGCCTATCCTGTCGGTCATCTTTCCGATAAGAGATCTTGTCGCCAACATACCGACTCCCTGGGGAATCAGCCACAGTGCCGACGTGATGACATCCAATCCCCGCACATTTTGGAAAAACATCGGGAACAGGAGCATGGGGCCATTGGTGGCAAATCCGGCCAAAAACAAGGAGATAAACGAAGCGCTAAAATTTCTCGCCGAGAACAGCTTCAGCGGGATCAAGGCCTTTTCTTTTATTCTCCAAGCGTAAAGGACGTATGCCAACATGGAAACGGCACCGATAACAATAAACAAAATGCCGGCTGCATTATCGTTCGCCCCTTTGATTCTTGTCACACCATAGATAAACATTCCGGATGTCAGTGCCAGCAGCAGAATTCCAAACCAATCCATTTTCGCGTCAGTGTCCGCGGCTTCAAATTTTGGAAACTTCCACTGCATTAAGAGCAGTGCTATAATCCCAATCGGAAGGTTTACGAAAAACAGCCAGTTCCAGGTCAAATTCTTCAAAATTAAGCCGCCGATGATTGGGCCGAGAATCGGGCCGAAAACAATCGGGATTCCTACAATGGACATTAGACGGCCAAGATTTTCCGCTCCCGCCAGTTGAACGATCATGGTGGTCAATGTGGGAATCAAGAGTCCTGATGCAAACCCCTGTAGAATACGAAATACGATTAAGCTTTGTATATTCCACGCAATACCGGAAAGTAAAGAAGCTATCAAGAATAGCCCCAGTGCGCTCATAAATATTTTCTTTCCATCGAATTTCTTGATTAACCATCCGGAAAATGGAACGGCGATGCCCAAGGCAAGGGTATATCCGGTCACTACCCACTGCATGACTGAAAAGGTGGTTGAGAATAATTGGGCTAAATCATTAACCGCAATATTGACAATGGTGGCATCCAGCATGGGAGGAAGTGCTCCCAGCACCAAAATTAGTGCAATGCCGATGACACCCTTTGGAAGTTTTTCTTTTTGTTTTTTCAAAATCAGCATCTCCTTACGGTACAATTTGTACCTTAATTTATTTCATTATACCCCACAACAAAATAAGATTCAATATGTATCTTAATTATTTTTTGAAAACATGCTATAATGTTTCTGAGAGCATCATAGACAGGAGATGTATATTATGGAGGAAAACGGGAGGAATACGCGCAGACGTGGTGATGCACTAATCGATAGTCTTTATAACGCTACGGTAGAGATAATCAAAGAAGTTGGCTATGCCAATCTCACATTTCAACAAATCGCACAGGTTGCTAAAACCAGCCGTACAGTGCTGTACCGCCGCTGGGCAACAACCTTTGACCTAATCCGGGAAATCTGGGTATACAAATGGACAATGGCGCTGGGCGGTGAATTAACCGACAGAATCGAGGATACGGGGAGCCTGCGCGGGGACTTACTGCTGCTGCTCACGCTCTATCAAAGCGTTTATGCAGAGGTCGGTCCGGAAATCATGAATGCTCTCTTATTTGAGATAGGTCAAAACAATAAAAGAATAGCAGAGATCAAAATTAACGCGACGGAGAAAAATATTTTGACCATGAGGAAATTGTTGGAGTTCGCTAAAGCTCGCGGTGAAAAAATTAAAGAGGTCAGTGATATTAGTCTGACCTTGCCTTTTGAATTGATTCGTATAAAATATATGATGAGCAAAGACCTGGCTGACGCCGAACAGTTGAGATTGTTGGTTGATGAAATATTGCTTCCGGTATTCAAAGCATGATTCGTTTGCTTTGGGTTAAAAAACACGGGACGGTTCTTCGTTCGGACTTCAAACCGAACAAATTCCCGTCCCCGAATCTATTTACCCGCATTAAAACGTAATATTTTATAATATTACTTACCGAAATACCTCTCCAAAAGCCCCTTAAATGCAGCTCCATGCCTTGCTTCGTCCTTGCACATTTCATGGACGGTATCATGGATGGCGTCATAGTTAAGCTGCTTGGCTTTTGTCGCGATGTCCTTTTTGCCCTGGCAGGCTCCGTATTCCGCTTCAACCCTCAGCTGAAGGTTTTTCTTGGTATCCGGATGCACCACGTCTCCCAGTAGTTCTGCGAATTTTGCGGCATGCTCCGCCTCTTCAAAGGCGATTCTCTTATAGGCTTCCGCAATTTCCGGGAAACCTTCCCTGTCCGCCTGGCGGCTCATTGCGAGGTACATGCCCACCTCTGTACATTCGCCCATAAAGTTCATCTTCAGACCTTCCAGGATTTCCGGATCGATATCCTTGGAAGCTACGCCGATCCTGTGTTCATCGGCCCACTGCATCACGCCTTCCGCCTTTTCTGTAAACTTTGCTCCCGGAGCCTTGCACTGGGGACATGCCTCAGGCGCTTCATTTCCCATGTGAACATATCCGCATACGGGACAAACAAATTTCTTCATAAAAAAAAGACCTCCCATAAAAATTCTTATTTACGCACAAGTGTAATGATACCCCAATTGAAATTACACTAACAAAAAGTTGAAATTTGTAAAAAATTTTCTGAACAGTCATTGCAATGCCATCCATTTAATTCAAGCAATTTCACCCAAAAATTCCTTTTCCTTCGTATGTTTACCATAAAATCAAAAGTTATTTTTTTAACATGTAAAAAACACTATTAATTAAATTTTTAACAAGTATAATAGAAATCTGAACGTAGATTTTTTAGATTCTTGTATACAGTATATATTTCGTCTAGCTACAGCTCCCTTTTTATAAGCATTTTGAGCTGTGTGCATTACATATTTGTAATTAAAGGAGAACATGGAGATGAAGAAAGAAGCTGAGGGAATCGTAATCCAGGTTAACGGGAACACTGCCAAGGTAAAGCTTAACAGGCATGGTGACTGCAGCAACTGCGGTTCCTGTCCCGGGGATAATTCCATGGTTATGGATGTATACAATATACTTTATGCAAAACCTGGACAGCGCGTTGCTGTTGAGTTACAAGACATCAATATGCTAAAAGCAGCATTTATTGTATATATTATGCCTCTTGTCGCTGCTGCTCTGGGCGCTGTGGCAGGAACCTATGCCGCCCGGTTTTTCGGCGGTTCTGCAGGTTTGTTCGGCAGTATCGCAGGATTCCTGGCTTTTGTTTTAGCAATTGCATATATAAAGTATTTTGATAAGAGCATGGGATCTGAAAAAAAGCAGCCGGTGATCATCCGGATTTTATCTTAAGGCATGATTGAAAAATTAGTTCCCGTTTTTCGCGGGCCGCTTATCGGTATGATACGCGGTGTAGCGAAATGATACGGGAAGTTATTTTTTCAACATGACTAAATTGGTTTGCAAAGGGGTCAAGTAATGATTAAACTTATTAAAAAGTTCAGGGGCGGCATTCATCCCGCCGACTACAAAATTTATACTGCGGCAAAGCAGATTGAGACAGTTCCGGTACCGGAAAAGGTCATCATTCCCGTGAGGCAGCACATCGGAGCTCCCTGCTCCCCCTTGGTAAAAAAGGGTGACCAGGTAAAAAAGGGCCAGCTCATTGCCACCAGCGATGCTTTTGTCTCCAGCAGCATACACGCTTCCATCTCCGGAACGGTTATCGATGTGGCGGATTATCCCCATCCTATTTTCGGAAAATGTCTATCCGTGGCCATCGAAAGCGACGGCAAGGACGAATGGATCGAAGGTCTTCCCCTCTGGAGGGATTGGCAAAACCTGAGCTGTGAGCAGTTGATTGACATTATACGCCAGGCAGGCATCGTCGGAATGGGCGGAGCCGCATTTCCCACCCATGTGAAGCTGTCACCCGCCAAGGACAAGAAGCTGGATTCCTTCATCATCAACGCTTCGGAATGTGAACCCTTTCTGACTACCGACCACAGGGTAATGCTTCACTATGCGGAAGAAATTGTTGCCGGTGCAAAGATTGCAATGAAAATCGTGGGCATTGACAAAGGCTTCATCGGAATAGAGGATAACAAGCCCGACGCCATTGAGGCGATGGAAAAAGCTTTTTCCGGAACCAATGTACAGGTAGTAGCCCTGCCTACCAAGTACCCTCAGGGGGCGGAAAAAATGCTCATAAAAATGCTGGTGAACCGTGAGGTACCATCGGGAAAACTTCCGCTGGACGTGGGAGTTGTGGTCAATAACGTAAGCACCCTGGTGGCGATAAATGATGCGGTCACCCGGGGCATTCCCCTCATCGAAAGGGTTGTGACCGTCAGCGGCAGCGCCGTAAAGGAGCCCAAGAACCTCCTTTTGAGGGTAGGCACCACTTTTGCAGACGCTGTGAATTTCTGCGGAGGCCTTGATAAACCTCTTGAAAAGATTATTATGGGAGGTCCCATGATGGGAACCGCCCAATCAACCCTGGAGGTTCCGGTCATAAAGGCCGTCTCCGGCATATTGTGCCTCAGCAAGGGGGATGTCAACGCCGGCAAAGAGTCAACCTGTATCCGCTGCAGCCGTTGTGTGGAGGTTTGTCCCATGGGCCTCAATCCCAGCATGCTTGGCATCCTGGGTGAAAGACGGCTCTATGAAGAAGCCAAGGACGACTACCACCTTTATGACTGCGTGGAATGCGGCAGTTGTGTCTACGCCTGCCCTGCCAAGAGGAACATCGTTCAGTATATCCGGTACTGCAAAGCGGTAAATTCTGCCCAGGTCGCCAAAAACAAGGGTGCTTAAAGTACAGTGAAAGGATTGGTAGTTAACATTGAACACTCAGGTATTAAATGAAAATGAACTGGTGGTATCACCTTCTCCCCATATCCGTGACGAATACACGGTTTCCAGGGTCATGTGGAGTGTCAACGCGGCTTTGGCACCGGCGGCACTGTTCGCAGTCTATTACTTCGGCATCCCCGCGGTGGTAACGCTCCTTGTGTCCATCCTGTCCGCCGTGGCTTCCGAATATATGGTACAGAAAATCAGGAAAAAGCCGGTTACGATAAGTGACGGAAGCGCCTTTTTGACGGGGCTGCTGCTGGGCATGTGCCTTCCTCCCAGCATTCCCCCCTATATGGCGGCCCTGGGATCGGCTTTTGCCATTGTTATCGCAAAACACTCCATGGGAGGGCTGGGCTTTAACATATTCAACCCCGCACATATAGGAAGAGCTGCGTTGATGGTATCCTGGCCCGTGGCCATGACCACCTGGACCAGCGTGACCACCAACGTGGACACCGTTACCAGCGCAACGCCTTTAAATATATTAAAACAGCAGGGCTACGACAAGCTGATCGAAACCTTCGGAAGCACTCCCCAGCTCTACAAGGCACTGCTCCTCGGAACACGCAACGGGAGCCTGGGTGAAACGGCGTCCGTGCTTCTGGTGCTTGGAGGTCTGTATCTGATCCTGAAGGGCTATATCAAATGGGAGGTTCCCGTTTTCATGATCGGTACTGCGGGGCTCCTGACGTGGATTTTCGGACCGGCTGGCTGGTTCAGCGGCGATCCGCTCTTCCACATGCTCGCGGGAGGCTTGATCATCGGGGCCTTCTTCATGGCAACGGATATGGTGACCATCCCCATTACCCGCAAAGGCCAGATTATTTTTGCGGTGGGTGCAGGAGCCATCACGGCCCTTATAAGGATCAAAGGCGGCTATCCGGAAGGAGTTTGTTACTCCATACTTCTTATGAACAGCATAACACCGCTGATCGACCGTTTGATTCCACCGGTCAAATTCGGAACAGGGAGGAAAATATAGATGTCATCGGAACCAAATACAAAAAAATACGGTATCGTTAAAATTGCATTAAATCTTGCATCCGCCTGTCTCGTCTCAGGCGTCGTCATTGCGGCCACCTTCTTCATAACTGCCCCCATTGCGGAGCAGAAGAGTATCCAACTTAAAAATGATGCCATGAAATCCCTGGTGGAGGGCGCCGAAAATTTCCAGCCGGTGGAGGGCAAGGAAAACTGGTTTATTGCTGAAAAGGGCGGCAGCGCCGTTGCCTACATCGTTCCCTCGGAAAACAAGGGCTATGCCGGAACCATCAAACTGCTGGTGGCCGTGAATACCGAAGGCAGGGTGATTGATTATGACATCCTCGCACACAGTGAAACCCCTGGACTGGGTGACAACGCGTCAAAGGCTCCCTTCAGGGACCAGTTCAATGGGAAGTCCGCCGGCAGCCTGAAGGTTGTCAAGGACCCCACCAATAAAGAAAATATACAGGCCATGACCGGCGCCACAATCAGCTCAAAGGCGGTCACCGACGGTGTGAAAAAGGCCGTAGACGAAGTAAAGCAATATCTGGGAGGTTAAGGCAGTGAAAGAGTTATGGAATATATTTAAAAAAGGAATATTTGCGGAAAACCCCATCTTTGTTCTCGCATTGAGCCTATGTCCCGCCCTCGCGGTTACAACCACGGCTGTAAATGCTCTTACCATGGGGCTGTCGGTGCTTTTTGTCATCACCGCAAACAATACGGTGGTGTCTCTTACAAGGAAGTTCGTAAATCCAAAGGTTCGTGTGCCGATTTATATAACCTTTATCGCCACCATCGTTACGGTAGTGCAGCTGGCCCTTCAGGCCTACTTCCCCGTGCTTTACAAGGAGCTGGGCATATACCTGGCCCTCATCGTGGTTTTCGCCATTATCCTGGCACGGGCAGAGGTTTTTGCTTCTAAAAACCCGGTAATCCCATCCTTCTTCGACGGACTGGGCATGGGCATGGGCTTCGCTCTCGCCATGCTTTCCATCGGAATTATCCGTGAGCTCGTGGGGATCGGAACCTTGTTTGGCCATCAGGTCCTGGGCAGCGGATATAATCCTGCACTGATCATGATCCTTCCTCCGGGAGCTTTTATTCTCATCGGCTATATGGTAGGAGGCTACAAGCTCTTGAACGAAAAATTCGAAAAGCGCCGCGCAGAGGGAGGTAAAGCATAATGAAAGAGTATCTGATTCTGTTTATAAGCGCCGCAGTTGTAAACAACTTTGTTTTGACCCGGTTTTTAGGCTTGTGCATCTTTTTCGGCGTGTCCAAAAATTTAAATGCTTCCATCGGCATGGGAATGGCGGTAACCTCGGTTATGGCCCTGAGTTCGGCAATGGCCTGGGTGGTCTATAACTTCATCCTGGCGCCCTTTCATATGACCTTCCTGACCACGCTGATCTTCGTGCTGCTGATCGCCATCTTTGTCCAGCTCCTGGAAATGCTTATCAAAAAGTACGCTCCTGCGCTTTACAACATGTGGGGGATTTATCTCCTTCTGATTGCCACCAACTGTGTGGTCCTTGGAGTACCTCTGCTGAATGCGGAATCCGGCTTCACCTTCACAAAGAGCCTGGTGAATGCCGTAGGCTCCGGCGTAGGATTCGCCCTGGCAATCATTCTTATGTCCAGCCTGAGGGAAAAGCTCCGGCTGGCGGACGTACCCAAGCCCCTCCAGGGATTGGGCATCGCATTCATACTTGCAGGCATGCTGGCACTGTCATTCCTGGGCTTTTCAGGCATGATCGCAATATAAGGGGGATATGAAAAATGAGTACTTCAATCATGGTTTTAATTGTAATGGGGATCGTAGGTATTATCTTCGGGTTTGTTCTGGCCTACGCAAATAAAAAATTTGCGGTAGAGGTAAACCCTTTGATTCATATTGTGGAGGATGTCCTTCCGAAAGGCCAGTGCGGCGCTTGCGGCTATGCGGGCTGCCAGGCTTATGCAGAAGCTGTGGTGACGGACCCGGCCGTTTCTCCCGCTCTGTGCACTCCTGGAAAGGAAGCCGTGGCCAAATTGGTGGCAGAGCTCACGGGAAAAACCGCTCCCGCCTTGGAGGCCAGGGTCGCTCACGTAAAGTGCGCCGGCGTGTATGGGACCGCCGTCAGAAAATACAAGTATGAAGGCGTGGAGGACTGTGTGGCAGCCACACTGCTGCAGGGAGGACCCAAAGCTTGCGCTTACGGATGTGTCGGGTTTGGAACCTGTGTGAGCCACTGCCCCTTTGACGCCATGACCCTCCGGGAAGACGGACTTCCCATCATCGATGAGGAAAAGTGTACTGGCTGCGGCAAGTGTGAAACCGTATGTCCCAAAAACGTCATCCAGATGCTGCCCGTCGGTGCCCGTGTGCGTGTGGACTGCAATTCCAGGGATAAGGGAATCTCTGCGAAAAAGCATTGCTCCGCCGCCTGCATAGGCTGTGGCCTTTGCACCAGGGAATGCCCTCACGGCGCCGTGAAAATGGAAAACAACCTTGCCGTTGTGGACTCCAGGATATGCATGGAGCTTTGCAGCGAAGCGAAATGTATCGGAAAATGCCCCACCAAGGCCATTACCTCCGTCGTAAAAGCGCCTTTATCCCAGGAAGATTTTGCGGCCGCCTCCCGGGTGAGCTAAGACTGCTCTGGCAGGTACGTATAAGGATATTATTTATGAGCTTTCTTCCTTCCGCGGGTTGCATATTTCCTGCTTTATGAATACTGTAAAGTAGGAGGTGACCTACCATGCCCTGGCAATTAAAGCTGCCCTTTTTAATGAACAAGCCGGTTGGAGTGTCACTGGCAAACGGGCAGGGAGTTTCAGGCATATTGTGCCAAGTGGACGGAAACTCCATCTACCTGCTTGAGTATTTATACCAGTCCCAGTTTGCAACCAGGCATTATTCATACAGCGAGATTCAGGACATCAATCCTTTTCCCGCCTGTTACACTCCCGGTCCGCTCTATTAATACGCACACCCTGCTGCAACCAGCCAGCAATAAGGCACCCTCAAGCTCGAGAGTGCCTTTTCAGTCAGGTTTTATTATTGAACAGCCATACATTGCATTTCGCCCTTTGATAGATATTTGAAGCCGTATTTGAAAATATCCTGAGCTTCTGATTGTCCTGCCCGATTGCGATTACGTCACATTGGAGCTGTTCCGCCGTAGTAATGATGCTGTCTTCAATGGTTCTTGAATAGATGATGGAGGAATTAATCCGGGCTCCGTATTTTTCCGCAATATCCATTGATCTGTCCAGGGCAGTCCTGGCCAGTCTGGTTATATCCGGCATGGGGGCACTCAAGGGAAGATTCCTTGGCACTTCAACCACATAGACCACGTTTATTTCCGCATGGATCGCTTTTTGAATGGAGCATATGAATTCGATGATATGTTCACTGGTTTTGCTTCCGTCCGTAGGAATAAGGATTCGATCGTAGCTCATACTTCACTCCCCGGATTTTCCAGCATTATTTTCCTTAAATTGTCCTGCTCCGTCTGAGTGGATATGGCAATGACGATGTCCCTCGCTTCAAAAACCGTATCCCCCTTTGCAAACACCACATTTCTTCCTCTGAGCACCAGTGCGATGATGCATTCATAGGGAAGGGTCAATTCGCTGATTTTTTTGCCCACAACCGGTGAATCCTGCTGCAGTTCCATCTCCACAAGGGCCATTTCATTGTGGTCGAAGGTCAGCAGCGGTATGATCTGCTGTTTTGCCACATACCGCTCGATGGTTTCCGCAATGGAAGTGGTGCCGCTGATGGTGGTGCCTATCCCCAGTTCCCTGAAAACCCTTTCGTTTTTAGGGTTATTGATTCTAGCGATGGCTTTTGGAACTTTAAAATACATTTTGCCCAGCTGGCAGACGACCAGGTTGTCCTCATCGTCTCCGGTAACCGCTACGATAACGTCGGCCCGCGAGCATCCGGCCTTTTCCAGTCCGTCGATGGAAGAACCCGACGCATACAGGACGATCCCTCCAAGTTCCTGCTCAAGCAGTTGAGTCCTGGTATAATTCCAGTCTACCAGGGTCACCTCATGGCCCTTGGAGAGGAGTGTCTTTGTCAGGTAATAGCCCACCTGGCCGGCCCCTACAATAATGACATACATATCAGACACCCTCCTTCAGCAGGCTTAAATATTTCTCCGAGCTTGCTTCCGTGGGGCAGTAACATTCCAGCCCTATTTCTTTCTCATAAAACTTTTTGTTTTTGGGATCGGAGGTTCTTACAATGACCCTGGGCACGTGAAAAAGGAATTTTGCAATCTGGCCTGCCATGATGTTGGTATTGTCTCCTTTGGTGACGGAGATCACCACATCGGCATTTTTTATGCCCGCCTCCGAGAGGACTTCCTCATCGATGCCGGTGCCTAAAATAATCTTACCGTCAAAGCAGTCCCTCAGCTTATCAAAAGCCAGGGGATTCCTGTCGATTACCGATACATTATGCTGTTCTCTGGAAAGCTGGACCGCGATCCTGCCCCCAACCCTGCCGCAGCCTATAATAATAATATTCATAGGGCACATCCTCTTTATCAGAATATTTATAGAAGTATTTATTAAAAACTCTACTTTTGATAAAATATGTATATGCTTTAAATATATCATATCTCCAGTGTATACAATTTACAAGTTTTAAGGAGGAAAACCCGTGTCTTTTTTCAGTGAAGCCGATTTGCCCGGTATAGGCAAAAAAATAAGCTGCTCCACTTACTCCAAGGAAAAAGTGGTTCTGATCATTCATCATGACGGCAAGCGGGAGCTGTATATCATGGGTAAGGATGGGGAACCGGAAGCCGGCGTAGCCATGCTGGATGAAGAAGCAAGAAGGCTTGGAGGCTTTCTTTCCGGCGCAATGTACAAACCCAAAGCCGTTGAAGACCTGGAACTTGCCCTTGAAGGGATAAGGATAGACTGGTACAAGCTGGAGAAGGATTCGCCTGTGGTAGGCAAAGCCATCGGCGGCCTGGGCATCCGGAAAAAAACCCAGATTTCAATTATTGCAATATTGAGGAACGATACTTTTATACCCAATCCCAGTTCCGATGATGTATTCCAGGAGGGCGACACCTGTGTGGTTATCGGAAAACCCGAAAGGTTTAAGGATTTTCTCGCGCTTATCAGGTAGCCTGCCCCAAAAAATAAACTGATTCAGGGGGATAAATGCATACAAATATTTTATTCGATCTTGGCATTGTTTTGTTTTTCGGTTTTTTCGCCGCACTGCTGATGAAAAAAATCAACCAGTCGGTCATTATCGGCTATATCGCAGTGGGCATATTGATAGGTCCCAATGTATCGGGCATTGTGAAGGACACCGGACTTCTCGGCACCCTTTCCGAGCTGGGGATCGTTTTTCTCATGTTCTTTCTGGGGATCGAATTTTCCATCAACAAGTTCAAGCGAATAAAGAATTCCGTTTTGTTTATCGGGACCTACGAAATCGCTTTTAACCTTATCCTGGGCTTCGGGCTTGGGATACTGCTGCATTTCCCCTTCAAGGAAGATATGTTCTTTGCCTCCATCATCGCCCTAAGCAGCAGCGGCGTAGTGGCCAAGCTGCTTTTCGATATGAAAAGAACCGCCTCCAAGGAATCGGAGGTGCTGATGGGGGTCATGGTATTTGAAGATTTCTTTGCCATTGTGCTTTTAGGTGTTCTATCCAGCTTTGCCACTTTCGACAAGGTTCAAGTAGGAGCAATCTCCTTCTCCATTCTCAAGGCTCTGATATTTTACAGCGCCTTTATTTTAATCGGAATTTTCGTGATAAACAAATTCATCGATAACCTGGTCAAGATTGACTCCCAGGAGCTTTTCACCACCTTGATGATCGGCCTTGTACTTCTTATCGGAGCCCTTGCCATGAAGCTGGGCCTGGCCTCCGCCGCAGGCGCCTTCCTCTTCGGCATGGTGATCGTCAGCTATGACGTAGAACAGAGGCTCCATCGAACGGTAGCAGGCTTTAAGGATATTTTCCTCACGGTATTTTTCATTTACTTCGGCATGCTGCTGGATCCCCGGCAAATCCCCGGTATTCTCTGGCTTATCGCCATTGTGGTCCCCGTAACCATTCTGGGAGAGGTGATCATCACTTCCTCTTCCGCTTTCTTCAGCGGTTTTTCTCCCAAGAGCTCCGTGGCCATCGGAACAAGCATGATTGCCCGGGGAGAATATTCCATGATATTTGCCGCCCTGGGCTTTTCCGCCGGCGCCATCAGCGAATCCCTGTACCAGTTTACCGGTGTGTATGTCTTCATCATGACACTCATCGCCCCCATCGCCATGAAAAATTCCCCCAGGGTAAAAAGTGCCATATCCATCCTGACTCCCGGGTTCATAAAATACAGTGCCAAGTTGATTTCCATCACCATGAAGCCCTTTTTGCTTCCTGAAGAGTCCGATGTAAAGATGGGCAGAAGCAATAAATTTATTGTCTGCTTCTGCGTCTACAGCGCCGCGGTGATTTATGCCTTTGTGACCTACGCCCTGTACATCCTCGTTCCCCTGTCAATCTTAGGGCTGGTCCTCGTCTACGTGATGAGGAATTTGTTTGTCAGAGGAATACACAACCTGGAAAAACAGTTGAATTATTCGGCCCTCCACAGCGGTTACTATAATTTTGACAAAATATCCAAATTCATTGCCAACATTTTCTCCGCTTTCCTGGCCATCGTATTGTTGGGAGCGTCTTTCTGGTCCTATGGGTACACCGTCATGCTGAGCATGCTGACGCTGTTCCTTATCTACCTCCTGGGAGTATCCTTCTATACCTACAGAAAGGCTTCCAGCGAACCCGGTCTGTAATCCACATAAAAAAACAGAGTACAGGAAACCCCTGCACTCTGCCATTATAATCTCCGATAGGTCAATTTCGCGGTTCCAGTACCCTTGGCTTGAGGTTCTGAAGGTTGAGGGCCGCCAGAAGTATTCCTATATTGATCCAGAACATGGTGAGAATTCTCGGTTCGAACCAGACATGCTCTACAAGCCCGACCACGAGGATTCCTGCCAGTGAAGAAACTCCCGCGATGATAATGTTGTTCAAATATGTGTTCTTGCCCTCCGACACACAGATAAGGCCCTTTTTCACAAGCCGTACCACCATCCACACCAGAGACCCGATGCCCAGCAGGCCCAGCTCGATCCATACCTGCAAAGGAAGCATGTGTGCATGGGCCGGCAGCGGCGTATTGGTATACCTGTTAAACAGAACCCTGAAGGGCTCCGTTCCAAGCCCCGTGCCCGTAAGCCAATAATCCTGGATAATCCTCCAGGCTCCGTCCCAGATGCTCAGCCGGTATAGGCTTGAAGTATCTTTTCCTATGGTATTCAGCCTGGCAATAATGGAGGGAGGCATGAAGGGAATGGCAAGGAAACCCAGAATGATAAACAGGGGAACCAGTTTCCTGTTTTTGAAAAATACAAACACGAAGCCGGCCACCGCAAAGCCGATCCAGCTTCCCCTGGACTGTGTGAGCACCAGATTCACCAGAGGCAGTACGGTCAGCCCCGCGATGATGAATTTCCAGTAGATGTTCCTTACATTGAAAAAAGCCGCTGCGTAAAAAGGAAGTGTCAGTATAAGGTACTCGGCATAATTGTTGGGATTTCCCATGGAAGAAAACACCCTTCCCACCGTTCCAAAACGGATATCCACCAGCAAGGGGTCCACCGGAACGCCCTTGATATACTGCCAGAAACCCAGGAAGCAGGTGACGGTGATGGCCGCCATAATCCAGTTCACAAGTACCCCCAGCTCTTCTTTCCTCTTGATGGTGTTCACCATTACCAGCACCAGCAAAAAGGACATCCCGTTGAAGATGAGGTTCTTGATGCTGCTGGCGGGTGTAATGGATGTAAAGGCGGCGATAACTATGGACAGGATAAACAGCACCAGCGCAAAGTCCAGTTTTTTGACGGCAAGGCCGTACCTTATGTCTCCCGCCGCTTTGCCCAGGTACAAAAGGGTAATCAGCAGGATAAGCCCCGCTCCGTACTGGTTGTGCCAGCTGTCGAAAGGCACTACCGACTGGATGAAGATGAAGAAGCATATGATGAGGATAAACCGGCGCGACAGCGCATCCCACAGCTTCCCGGCAACACTGTATTGAAAGAGCTTGTATGCAAAGCTGTTTTTTATCACCTCATCCATCCAGGAGGCAATCTTCCTTACGACCTTTAAAAATCCGTCGGCGCCCCCCTGGAGAAGCTTCAGGCACAGGCTGTGCTCAAAAAACCTGGAGGTATTCTCATAGGATTTTACAAAGGCCCATATAGCGCTGTGGTCAAAATAGCTCTTGAGCCACCGTGACAAAGCGACCAGCAGCTTGTGGGTCACACTGTGGTTGTACATGTCCGCCAGCCTGTATGCCAGATTGCCGGCAACGGATAAAATAATACTGTTGTTCATGACAGGCAGCCCCTAATCTATCTTTTTTATTTCATATATTCTGCAATTGTAGCGAAGCTCGCTTTTTCCCGCTCTAAACTTGTCGATGACCTGGCCGACAAAAAACTCCGAATTATTGATAACGGCCCCGTTTTCACTGTATCTCCCGGTAGTTTCCGCCGTCACGTA
This sequence comes from Bacillota bacterium, assembly GCA_023424965.1. GTDB lineage: Bacteria > Bacillota > Clostridia > Acetivibrionales > JAFADI01 > JAFADI01. The sequence continues at coordinate 2,897 of JAFADI010000064.1, read as the reverse complement.
TACCGACTTGTAGCCCTCCTTGCTGGAAGCCTTGAATTCGCCCTGGGCCGATTCCGCATACCCGATGGACTCTTCAACCCTCACTCCTGTGACGGTTCCCAGGACAATCCCCTGCACGCCGTCTTTCAGCAGGCTGCCCTTGGGTATGTTTTCTTCCGTTACGGAGTATTCAGGCGTTTCAGGGCAAAAAACCGTTATCTGGAGCCTGTCGGGTTTTGAAAGAACTCCCGAGGCCCCTGATTTTGAAAACTTGAATAAGATGCCCGCTGCGGCCCCTAGAATGATAACTACAATTAAAATGTCGATAATGCTTATTTTCCCAAATAGTTTTCCTTTACTGTCAATTGCTTTCATCCTTTGTTCACCTCTCTGCCCTATGGGCTATTCAGCTTTTCTTATATCGCTGATGGCAATTTTATGTTCGAAGCTGGACTTACCCGCCCAGAAGATATCCACTCCATGTCCCACAAGATACTGGAAATTTCCGATTTTAATCCCGTTTTCGGTCCATTGGGCTTCGCACTCGGAAGTTACGGCGATGGAGTTGTATCCCACCTTCGCAGAGGCATTCCACTCACCCTGGTCGGAAAACGCAAAAGACACGGGCCTGTCGATCTTCACTTTCGTCACTTTTCCCAGGTCCACGTTCAGCGTCCCGTCCTTCACCACATCACCCACCTGCACGGCTTTCACCGAATATTCCGGAACCTCTTCCGCATAAAAAGTGATCAGCACTTTCTCTGTTTTGGAAAAGGCTCCTGCACTGTCCGGCTTAAAAAGCTTGAAAGCCAATCCCGCAAACATTCCCAGCAACACTATTACAATGAGAACATCGACAATGCTTACCTTTCCAAAGAGTTTTCCCTTATTGTCCATCAGTGTCATCGCAATCCCCATTCCCTCAAAGCCTTGATTACAGGCCTTTTCGCTTTATTTTGCAACGCTGTCCATGTATAGATTATATGTTTCCTTTACCATCTTATCAAGATTAAATTTCTCCTTGATGGCTTTTAGCGCGTTTTCCTTCAGGTTCTTCTGGAGTTCCTCACTGTCCATCACCTTGATAATTGCCTCTGCCAGCGCCCTGCTGTCGTCATATTTCACAAGGATTCCGCAATTGGTTTCCCCGTTGATGATGTCGTCGTTGCCGCCCATGTCTGTCGCGATCACCGGCAATCCCGCCGCAAGCATTTCAATAATGGCAAAACTCAGGGCCTCATGTTCCGACGAGTTGATATAGAGGTTACTGCCGGCGATGAGATTTTTTACGTCTTTCCTGAAGCCGGTAAAGATAATGTCCCCCGTAAGTTCCAGGCTTGCCGCCTGCTGCTTCCGTTCCTCCAGCAGCGGTCCGTCGTTCGCCAGAACGCATTTGAACTTTTTATCCGTCAGCTTCTTGAGCTCCGCGACGGAATTAATGAGAAACCGGTGTCCCTTGTCATGGGCAAACCGGGAGGCACAGAGCAGGACAAAGGCATCCTGGTCGATGCCGAATTCCTTCCGCATGGTGGATTCCACCCGGTCACCCCAGAAGTCGGGGTCCACGCCATTAAATATGACATTGATCCTTTTCCTGTTGACGCCGTTTGAAATCATCATTGCCTTTCCCTTGTTGCAGACCGCAATGATATTCGCTTCAAGACGGGTGAGCACCCTGTTGCAAATCCTCTGGGCCAGGTTGTTGGCCATAATGAAATGGTTGGTGTACATCACCCTCACCCCGGGATTAAAAAACCTGGAAAGCAATGCGATATAATTCTCCCTTAAAAACTGGGTATGGATCAGGTCGATGCCCAGCCGCCTGCACAGCCTGCTCAATTCAAAGGCAGCCCTGATATCAAAGGGGTTTTTCATGGCAACGCGGTAAGTCTCCACCCCCATGTCCTTCAGCCTGTCCACCAGGAGACCTTCCTCATTATATGCAAAATATGCTTTAATATGTGTTCCGTTCAGCCTCTCGATCAGCGAATGCACGTATCTTTCCGTTCCCGCTTTGCCCGCGTGGTTCAGCAGGTATAAAACCTTTATCACAGCATCATCTCCACTTCATTCCTAGTCCTTAGTCCTGTTTTCTTCATTCCTGTCCCTGCCGTCCCGGTATTTTATGACTTTTGCGGGGTTTCCGCCCACAACGGCATATTCCGGAACATCCCTGGTGACGACCGCACCGGCCCCCACAATAGCGCCTTTATGGATTGTGATTCCCGGCAGTATGATAACCCTTGCAGCCACCCAGACGTCATCTTCGATAACCACAGGCTTTTTGGGAGCCGTCTGGAGCCTCATGGGCACATCCAGCCTGCTTGTTTCGTGGTTTTGTGTAAAGATCATGACATCGGGGCCGATCATGACGTCACTGCCTATTTTCAGGGGACCGGTGACCCTGCTGTTAAGGCCCAGGCCGGAATTATCCCCCACCTCAATTTCAAAGCCCGAGGCAAAAAAGGCCCCATGCTCGATATTGAGATTCTTCCCGGCCTTTTTGAATATGACCCTGCACAAAAACCTTCTTATGTATTTTGAACCGAGGCTGTAGGGAGCATCGGAAGCGGGCAGGTGTCTTGCAATAATGTAATAGAGCAGCAGGCAGATATATTTTATCAGCTTCATACAATTTCTCCTTTCAGCCCGGACGCAGCCTGAGCCTTACCTTGTTCATGACCTCCACCGCCTCCTCAACCTTCAAAAGCATGGTGGAAACAAAATATACCAGGACTCCGGCAGCCACAGGGATAAAAAGCCTGGCAGCCTTAGCCGCAACGCCCCCGATCGCAAGCTCTCCCAGCAAAAGGTCCACAAGCCACACCACCGCAAACATTACAGCGCTGGAGAGCAGGATTTTCAAAGTGGTCCTGACAAGGCTTCCAAGTCCAAAAGCTCCTATTTTCCTGCGGAGC
>JAFADI010000034.1 GCA_023424965.1 Bacillota bacterium | reverse complement strand
CTCTCAGATGGTTCATCGCAGCTTCCTTGTAAGGTTTGTAGTAGTACGGAAGAATTACCATCAACCCGTCCGCACCCACATTTTTTGCATGGATGCTCAGCTCAAGGGTTTCTTTTGTGGAATACTTTCCTGTTCCCGCATATACAGGCACCTTTCCCGAGGTGTACTTTACCACGTGTTCAATGACCTGCTTCTGGTCGGCCATGTCCATGGCGGCACTTTCACCGGTGCTTCCGCAGGCAACGATGGACTGTGCTCCGCTGTCAATCAGCCAGTCTATGTATTTCTCCATCTTTTTTGCACAATAGCTTTCATCCTCGTTCCAGATCGTAAATAGTGGCGGGAATATCCCATACGCTTTCTTCATGGTTAAATTTTCTCCTTCTTCTTTTTTATTTTTTAAATTCAATTTTCCAAACTTGTACCGGTATCTTACTGATTTCTACAGTGGGCTCAAGTGAAGATATTAAGGTCCAAGCTTGGAGTCAAAACTGTCTTTATTATAAAATCCTGCTGAGAATCTTGACATCTAATCACCCCTTTCCTCCAAATTGATGCCCCAATATATTTTTTAATAGATTCTCTCTTTTGGTGAAACGGTTTTATTTTAAAATACAGTTTTTTCCTTTATAGTTCCCCAAAAGCTTCTTATTTTTAATCAACCAATGTTTTTTACATGATACAAGGGACATCAGACATACTTTTCACCAACTTTCTCTCAAAACTTGTTTAGGTTTAAGATTTATTTGGTGAAACGGTTTTATATTTATATATTCTATACCTATTAAAGAAATCCTTCTTTTTTTAAAAAAATTTTTTTATCTTTTCTACGAGCTAAATTCAAGACAGGTGACCCAGCCGGAACTGCCTATGAAACCAAAGTTTTTGAGTTCATCCTATCTTTTTATACATGCATAATTCCCCAAACAGCGAAACGGTTTTATTTATATTTTACACAATGAAATCCCTTCTTTATAAAGTGCTGATTGGCCTCACCTGCAAGCCGTCCCTCCGGGGAGATCTGTGCCAAAGGTCCGGGCATCGTACTCCTAAGAAGCCCCAAAAGTTCATTATTGAAATCCAAATGCTCCTTGCATAAAAACAGCAGCATACGTGGGTATGCTGCTGTTATCAAATGACGGGGCTCGATGCCCCGCACTTTTATTCGTAGCGTATCAGTGCCTGGACCTCTGTCAGGCTTTTGAGTCCTCCCGCGACAAAGGCGTAGAGTGCGGCACCGTAAGCCGCTTCTTCCTTATAGACGGGTATGCTCACCGGCATGCCGAACATGGCGGAAATGATCTTTTGCAGGGGCTTGTTCAAGCGCACCCCGTTTCCTGAGCAGACCAGCATGTCAGGCTTTGCGGAAAGTAAAGGTTTCATCTCCTCATAGAATCCGTAAAGCTCTTCCACAATTCCCCGCAGTACACCTACGATAAAATGCTGCGCAGTAAAGTTGTCCGTCCCCAGGTTGGTTATGGAGCCTCTCAAGGACGGGTTCTCCCTGGTACCGCTGAACCGGGTGGATACCCGCAGCTTGTTTTCAAGGGAAGCAAAGTCAAAGGCAAGCGCATCCATGGAATCATACAACCTGCCGCAGTCCTTCCCCGTAGCCATCTGAACCACAGACCGGAAGAAGCCCTCCAGAAGGGCATAGGACCTTCCGCCGCACAGGGGTGAGCCCACCAGCAGGAAGCCGTCGCCTGCATAAGGCCGTATATCCACCCTGGAATCCTTGCCGTATTTATCGGTGAACACCGAAATCTGGCTTGATGTACCGATATTCACCGAAAGACATGTGCTGCTTTTCACGGCCCCCATGAAGCTGGCCTGGTTGTCCCCCAGGGTAACCGCCACCGGCACTCCCTCTTTCGTTGTTCCCACAAGGGCATCCACCTTTGAAACCTCCGGGAAAAAGGCTGCATCCATACCTGCGGCGCTAATGGCCCGGGCGTCGAAGCCGTTCCCTTCCATGTCATAAAGCCCGATGCTGGCTGCATTGGAAGGATGGAGCAGGGGCTTTGCGGCCCTCCCAAGCTTCATGGCCGCATAGTCATGAATGGTACAGAAATACCTGGCGGATTCGGGAACAAGGTTGTTTACGGAATTGTAGAAGTGTGTCACCGCTCCGAAGCCCGTGGCCGATTTATAGCCCGTAGCCTTTGACAGGTGAGCCGCATAGCTGAGGCCATCCTTATAGGGCAGGTCGCCTCTTCCGTCCTGCCAGGTATAAAGGGGGCTTACCGCCGCACCTTCCCCGTCAATGTAGACAATCCCATGCATTTGCCCCGCCAGGCCGATGCTTGCGATAGGCGCATATTTCCCTGCAAGGTCGCTGATGATCGCTGTGACCTGCTCCATAATCAGGGAGGAATCCTGGATCCGCTCCCAGACATTGGGGCTTTTTATAAAGGAATCATTCTGCCGTGTCACCGTTTCCAGGATAAGCCCCGTCTCACCGTCCAGAACTACCGCGCAAATCGTTGTTGTTCCGATATCCAATCCTATTGATCTCATCGATTTATCCCCTCTCGATTAATTTCCCTTTGACCGGGTAAAGAGCCGCTTTCCATCCCCCGGGGTTGGTGTTCTGCTCTGAAAGACATTGATATACTTTCTCTGCAAGGCTTTCAAAGGACTGCATGTATACGCTCAGTGCGAGGCCTTTGGCCTCCGGAAAATCGTCAACGGAGGCAATAGGGATATCCTCCATGCCATGGGACAAAAAAGCCTTTTTCAAAGCAATCCCGATCTCTCCGTCCCCGCAGATGATGCCGCCGGGTAAATTCCCGGCCCGTTTGAAGTCCTCTGCAAACTTCTCCATATATTCCTGCAGGCGGTACTTTTCCCTCCACGGAATATGATAACGCCTTTTCGTATTTATACCCATGGAAGTATAGGTGTCTTCACGCTCCCGGACGCTGGAAAGCCCGGGATTATCCCACCCGATATAGCAAATGCTTTCTACTCCTTTGGCCTTCAAAAAACCGTACAGGGTTGCCACCGCGTCATGGTTGTCGAGAAAAACGCAATCCGCATAAGGGGATGGCAGGGTGATATCAAAGAAAACGATATTCATCCCCAGGCCCCGGAGCCTTTTTATATACTCACCGTCAAGCTTCAGGTCCTCCAGCCACAAGACCACATTGCGGATATTTTTCTGAAAAAGCCGGAAAAGGCTGTCCTCCACTTTTTCGTCCTGGGGATTCTGCATAAAGAGCACCAGTGAATCATTCTTTTCCGCATTCTTCTGGAAATGATCGATGAAGGAGGAAAAGAAAGGCCTCTGGGCAGGGGCCAGAAGGGCGATGATATCCATCGTCCCCTCATAGCCCGTTTCCTTAAGCCTCACAACGGTGCCGCTTCCCTGGACCCGCTCCACAATTCCGTCCTTCTCCAGGAGATGGAGGGCCTTCCTTACCGTCACACGGCTTACATTGAGGCTTTCCGCCAGAGTTCTTTCGGGCGGGATGTTCTCCCCCTCCTTGTAAACCCCTTTATAGATCAATTCACAGATTTTATTTTTAAGCGCCAGATAAAGGCGGTGGTTTTCCATGGTCATATTCCTATCCCTATATCGCTGTAGACTTGAGGTCAAGCCTTTTTATAATATCCGCCTGGATCTCCGGCGACAAATCCAGGAAATTCACGAAGGTTCCATGTATGCGCATGATGTACACGCCGCTGGGAGCATATTTTTTGGGGTCTGCCAGAACCTTGCGGAGGGTTTCGGGAGTAGTCACATTGACATAGAGATAATAGGGCGCCGTATTCCTGTTCATGCTGTTGAAGAAAAGCGGAGCGATCACCTTGCTGCGGAACTCCAGACCCTTCTCTTCCATGGTCTTCCCGTTGAAGTAGTTGGGGTCGATTCCGAAATGGGATGCATAGCCTCCCGTCATACCCTCAAAGGGCAGGCTCATGTTGGACAGGACACGGAAACCCATACCCGACTGGGCCTCCCCGTAAAGGGGATCAACGCCGTAGCCCAGCATTTCCCTGGCTTTTCTGCCGTCGGGCGTGGCGCCTACCCAATATCCGTACAGCAGGTGGGTTGAAGGTGTGCTCCAGTCCGGCCGGAAAGGATTGCCCAGATAATTCTTCCTGCCAGAAATGATATCGTTCAATTTCACAGCCACTTTGCGGGCCTCTTTATCCACGACTTCCATATTATTGCCGAACTTCGGACACCTCTGCAGGTACTGCCTCAGCTCTTCATCCTGTTCAAAATTCGTCCGGAGGGCTTCAACAAGCCTTTCGCAGTCATTGGGACGCTCCTTCAGCAGCGTGTCCACAGCGATAAAGGAGTCGGCAATCACCGAGAGCCCGTGGATGAGGCAGCCGCTGCCGTTATATTTCGTTCCCTGCTCAAAGGTGTCCCTTATATCGATTCCCGATTCCACGCTCCCCATAAAGGTGGAAAGGAAAGGCACAGGCAAAAGTGAAATGGCTTCCGAAGCTTCATTTGCAGCTTCCACCATTTTGTCCACAAAGTGCTCCACATTCTTATAAAAGGCATTTCTTAGATTGGAAAGGTCCCTTCCGGCCTCTGCCTTGCCGGAGCCCTGTTCACCGGAATCGGGGCCCAGCTTCCTGCCTGTAATCGCAGAAACTCCTTCGTTGATGGTCAGCTCGAGAATTTTGGCCAGGTTGAGCCAGCTGTTGGTGGTGTTCCCGTTGTCCTTTCCCATGATGAGCGGTTCCTGACAGCCTGCGATGGAGTAGTTCTCAAGGTCTTCTTCTTCGATTCCCGAATTTGCCAGAACCGTAAAAAGCGCGTCGTCATTAAAGAGCGAGGGCGTCAGACAGCCCGGCGTAAAGAAAAACCTTCCCAGGCTGCCGTAAAGCTCCTGGGGGGTATCCTTATGAAGCTTTACCGAAAGGATGGGCTGGGGCAGGTTCATGTCGAAGTAGGCGTCCAGCAGCGCATAAGAGGTTTCACTGGTGAGGTCTCTTCCCTGGCTTGACTTGCCTCCGATGATGATGTTCTGTGAAATGGCCCAGCTCCTGTCTCCCACATTGAAAAACACCAGGAAGTGCTTGAAAAGTGCCGCACTCATTTCACGGCTCAAATTGCCCATTGCACGGTAAGGCTCGAAAATGCGGTCGGCGTTGCCTACGGAAAAGGCAAAAGGATTGGGAGCCTGCTCGAGGCACATGACCTGCCAGAGCAGCAGGAATGCCTGTATGGCTTCATAGAGGTTTCTTGCTCCCTTCTGGGGCACCCTCTTCAACGTCTCCTCCATGAGGGCAAATACCTCTTTCCGGCTTCCCTCCGCCTTGTCCTTCATGGCCCCGGCATACCCGGCATAACGTGCCGCCAGCAGGAGAAGTCCGTCAAGGGTTATCAGCATGGCTTCATAATTTACCTTCTTGGATACGTCGGTTTCGGTCTCCAGCTTTTGTTTTATCCTCCGGGCAATGCTCTCTGCTCCATCGGCAAGCACCGGTTTAAAGTCGGGAATCAGATGTCCTGTGACCTGCTCAATAAAAAATACTGCCTCCGATGTGCTGTCGGCCGCCTTCTCGTATACTTCCTTGAGTTTTTTCACAAAAGGAGTCTCTTTCGTATATTCGCGAAGACTCCGAATGCGTTCCGCCGTAATGTTCTCATCGGGAGTGATGTCGTCAAACACGGCGGTGGGGTCGCAGTACCCTGTAAAAGAATCCACTCTGAAGGTGGGATTAATCAGGGCATAGGACCTGGCGAAAGCGTCATCCTGCGTGCCGGCAAAAACCGCATTCTCGCTGATGGAGATGGGAAGCTGCCGGATGATTTCCCGCAAAGTCTCCGCCGCCTTTATTTCAGCCGGCAGTCCATCGTACTTCAAATCGCAGTCCCGGGCAATTTCTTTGGCAATGAACCACCCGTCAAGGCGTTTGCGGCTTCTCTCCTCTTCAAAAAGCGCCTGGGCCCTACGGTGCAGTTCCTCTTTCGAACAAATGGCTTCAATATTGGTAGTCGCGGCTATCGTCATGATTGTACCCTCCTCATGTTCTCACTACTGACAGATTATTTTCTTTAAATACCTTTTCATATATGTTAATTATTTCAGGATCAACAAAAGCATCCTTCAGCGGGTAAGCCATCCCGCACTGCTCCCACTTGGCCTTTCCGTACTCATGGTAGGGCAGGAATTCAAAAGAAGCGCAGGACACAGGATGCCGGCTGAAAAACTCCACAAAGCGTTCCACGTCCTCTTCCGAATCGTTAAAGCCCTTCATGACGGGAATGCGGATAAGCACATTGGGGTGGGCCGACAGGGCTTTTGCAATATTGGACCGGATGACGGAATTTTCCACCCCCGTTATGGCCCTGTTCAAACCGCTGTCATAATGCTTGAAGTCCATGATCAGCATGTCGATCAATGGAAAAAGCAGCTCCAGCTTGGGGTGGGTGCCATTGGTCTCAATTGCGGTATGGATTCCCGCCTCCTTCAGGCCTTCCAGCAGCAGCTTCAAGGCATCAAACTGCAGGGTGGGCTCGCCTCCGCTGAAGGTAACTCCCCCGCCGTTGTAGAACAGGGCGGAGCTCCGTTTTGCCTCTTCGATTACGTCGCCTGTTTCATATTCCCTGCAGGAAAGCCGGATGCCTTTGGTGTTGTGGGCAGTGATACAGTCCTGCGAAGCACACTCCCGGCACCGTTCCCTGTCCAACTGCTTTTTTTCGATAGCCCCGTAAGGACAAACAGAATCCAGCAGAAATTCCTCATTGACCACAAGGGTGCCATCCCTCGAAATCCCTTCCGGATTTGCGCACCAGGGACAGCGCATGTTGCAGCCCTGCAGGTGGTAGACCAGGCGGTTGCCCGGGCCGTCCTGGGAATAGTTGAAACCTTTTTGAAATATTTTTATTTTCATAGGAATATATCCAACCTTTTATGACTTTATAATGCGTCCATTACCTCATTATATTGGTATTATATTATAATACCAATTATCCGTCAATAGGGGACAGTCCCCAACTTTGTGATTTTATTCGTCCGGCGCGTTCGTCCGCTGAAAAAATGGTTGAGTACCGTCCCCCACTGATGGGATTTGCTCTATTATTTCAAAATAAATAAAGTTTTAAAAAAGAAGTAAACGTTGTGGATCTCAAATATCTAAATACATTCAAAACCATCAAAGGTAGGAGAACAGTTCATTCCAACTGGTTTGTTGCGTACTGCATGATTTTTTCCTGGTCGGCTTCAGACCGTTGCAATTCCCCTGTAATCATCCCGTTGTGCATTACAAGTATCCTGTCTGCCAATGTCAGCACCTCAGGAAGCTCTGAAGAAATCAGTACGATGGATACTCCCTCTTCAGCAAGTCGATCGATTATTTCATATATTTCTGTTTTTGCTCCGACGTCAACCCCATGGGTTGGTTCATCCAGGAACAGCACCTTGGGTTGGTTCAACAGCCATCGGGCAATGATTGTCTTCTGCTGGTTCCCCCCGCTAAGAAACTGTACCTGCTGCTCAATGTCAGTTGTTTTAACCCTTAACCTCTTTACATATTCCTCGGCCTTGTGCTTTTCCTCTTTTCTCTTGATGAACTGCAAATTGCAAAGCCTTGATAAATTTGCAATTGTAATGTTTTCTCTTACTTTCATCCCCAAGAACAATCCCTGTGTTTTTCTTCCTTCAGGTACCAATCCGATACCTAGCTTTATTGCTTGAACAGGTGAATCAATATTTACTTCATTATCATCTATAAATATTTTACCCTTGTCCTTTTTCCTGGCCCCAAAGATAGTTTCAAGCAGTTCAGTCCTTCCCGAGCCCACAAGCCCTGTCAGAGCCAGAATCTCGCCGGAATGGAGCTTAAAGCTTACATCCTTAACCTTTTTACCATGGGACAGCTCTTTAACTTCCAACACAGGGGTTTCGTCCGCCAAAGAAGGCCTGTAATTCCTTTGGAACATCTTATTGAACTCCCTGCCGACCATCAGGGATACCAGCTCCCGGGAATTCGTTTCCGCCGAATTCAGTGTCTTAATGTATGTTCCGTCCCTCATGACTGTTACCCTGTCTGATATTTCAAATATCTCTTCCATCTTGTGTGAAATATAAAGGATAGAAACCCCTTTTTGCTTGAGACTCCGAATGGTGGCAAAGAGCATTTCGGTTTCTTTCCTGGTCAGGGAGGAGGTAGGCTCATCCATAATAAGCAACCTGGAATTCAAAGATAACGCCTTGGCAATTTCAACCATCTGCATTTCCGACACGCTTAAGTCCTTAATAAGCATATCCGGCTGAATGCCCGGAATACCAAGGTACTCCAGTTCATTCCGGCACAGCTCATACATTTTCCCATGCTCCACAAATCCCAGTTTGTTCCTTACGAGCCTTCCAATGAACATGTTCTCCATAACACTAAGATATTGCGCTAGTGACAACTCCTGATGAATCATTGCTATTCCTGTTTCCTGAGCATGCCGGGGGTCTTTGAACTGAACCTCTTTTCCGTCAAAGGTCAGCTTTCCCTCATCCGGAGAATAAACTCCGGATAGTATGTTCATCAGTGTTGACTTCCCGGCGCCGTTTTCGCCGACAATGGCGTGCACTTCACCATGAAGAACCTCGAAACTAACATTATCAAGTGCTTTTACCCCGGGAAACCTTTTTGAAATGGATTCAATTTTAAGCAAACAAGTTCTACTCAACTACAAAACCCCCATTATTTGAGAACTAGTTGGCATGCAGAGCTGCAAAGCCTCTGCATGCCAACATTATGTGGACATTTGTAATGCTTTCTGGTAATATTTGAATTATGAACTCAGTGAGTGTAATTTACCGTTTTAACGCCATTTAATCCGTATTTTTTCACTTGCTGGGTTCTTATTTTTGATCAGGGTACATTTCGCCTATATTCTCAGGTGTGCAAACATCAAGTTTAACCGGGATGAAATCCTTGGGAGGCTTTTCACCTGTAACAAGATAATTATAGAGGTAAATATTTGAATCAAAGCCCTGTCCGAATGGGTCTTGAGCTATAGCTGCAAGTATTTCGCCGCTCTTGATATATTTGAGATTATCAGGAATGTGGTCATAGCAAACAACTCCAACTTTACCTGTCAGTTTGAGGTCCTGGATAGCTTTCGCTGCTCCGAAGGGGCCGCCCGCAGTGACATATACAAGCTTCAGATCAGGGTTTGCCGTAAGCATGTCTTTTGTAAGAGAATATGCTGTATCAGCCCTGTCCCTGTTTTCATACTTACCAACTATCTCTACGCCAGGAACCTTTTCCTTCAGGTAATCAAGGGCTCCGTTCATTCTGTTCTCATGCTGGGTTGCTCCGAAGACACCGGTTATAACTCCGATTTTACCATTTCCGCCGGTGATTTCTTCAATCGTTTTACCCGCCAGCTGTCCTGCGGCGTAGGCGTCCTGCCCAATGAAAGCGATTCTCTTGCTTGGCTTTGAACCTTCCGCTACAAAATTGAATACAGGTATACCTGCGTCTACAGCCTTATTTATAACATTTTCTGTTCCATCAAATATGGGCACAACAGCAATGGCATCATATTTTTTTGCAATTGCTCCCTCCATGGCAGCTACAACTCTGTCCGCCGTCAAATCATCACCCATTACTATATAGTCAACCTGGGTATTAAAATTCTTAAGGTACTCTTTTGCAGCATTCGCCCCATCTCTTACAGGGAACCAGAAGGGGTTGTTCTGGAAGGAAAGGAATGCTATTCTTAAAGGCCTTTCCGGCATCTTCTTTACAGCTTCAACATTCCCACCTTTTGGCAGCTTGACATCGGGAACTGCCTGTTCTGCTTTCTTTTCTTCAGTCTTCTTCTCTTCTACCTTCTCCGTCTGCGAGGTTTCGGCCTTTTTTTCCTCCGCAGGCGCCTTAGCACCACATGCTGTAAACACTAATGCTGCAACCAGAATAATACTTAGAACCAGACTCAAACGTTTCATTAATTAATCCTCCTTTTTTAGGGTTGATTTTTGTTACCCGTTGCCATACTGCCAATCCCTCCATTCCGGCAAGACTTGGGCTTTATTAAAATTCTGTCGGCACAGAATTCCAATTTATATTTTAATCCTTGCGTGCCTTTAAGCTGTCAATACCCACAGCAACTATCGTAACTACACCGATGGCAATAATCTGCCAGTATGCTGAAACACCCAGAAGAACAAAGCTGTTTCTCAGCACACCCATTATGGATGCTCCGATTATTACGCCAATAATGGAACCCTGCCCACCAGCCAGGCTGGCGCCGCCAATAACAACGGACGCAATAACGTCCATTTCATACCCCGTGCCTGCTCCAGGCTCTGCCGTTTTCAGTGTGCCCGATACGATCATGCTTGATAAGGCACACAAGCCCCCCATTATGGCAAATACCATTATTTTTACCTGGTCTACCCTTATACCTGAAAGCTTTGCCGCTCTCTCACTGTTTCCTACTGCATAAATGTTTCTTCCCGGAAGAGTCTTGTTTGCAAATATGAATCCAAGGATTGTTACAATAAACATGATTATTACCGGTACAGGAACCACGCCCAAATATCCGCTGCCAAGAGCAGTAATCTTGTTGGTATCTATTGAAATGGGCATCCCTCCTGTAATGAGAAGTGAAGTTCCCCTGGCAATACTCATCATTCCAAGAGTTACAATGAATGGGTTTATTCTGGCTTTTGTAACCATTAAACCGCTGAGAGAAGAAACCATACAGCCTATTATTATGGATATCAAAAAAACTGCAAGAGGATGAAGTCCGGTATTTGCAATCAAAGCTGTAATGACACCCATTAATCCAAGCACCGAACCTACCGATAGGTCAATCCCTCCCGTAATAATAATCAGGGCCTGACCTACCGCTAAAATACCGATGACGGAGATTTGTCTCAAAACATTGAAAATGTTTTGCACCTGCAGGAAGTAAGGACTTAAAAATGAGACAACCACACATAATGTGAATAAAGCCATGAATATTGGAAACTCCTTGGCCTTAAAAACCCTTCTGAATGCACCCGAAACTTTTTTCTCCCCACCACTTTTCCGAGACTTGCTTGACAATTCTGCTGATGACAAAGCTTGTTCCCCCCTAAACTTAAATTTCCGATATTAATTCCTGCAGCTTGAGCGCCGCGGCTTCAATAGCCCCCTCAGGAGACACCCTGTTGCTGATTGCGTTGTAAACAGCTTCTCCCAGAATTTCTTCATATGCTCTTTCAGAAATCACCTTCCCCCCCGATGTTTTAGGTAAAAGACGTTTTCTGCTGAGTTTAAAGCTTTCAAGCGATTTCGGAAGCCACGGATATATGGATACCAGTTCAGGATTCCTGTACAGGTCCACACAGGGAGTTGACCCGCCCAGTATAGTGTAAGGTATGGCCATCTCCTTGCAGCATGCCCAACTGATAAATTTAAACGCCAGGTCTTTTTTCCTGCTGTTGTTATTAATGCCAAGAGACCAGCCGCCAAGAAGTGGCATTCCTCCGGGAACAACATCGTATCCGACCTTACCTGTAACCTTTGACTTATATCTGTCGGTAATGTCCGTTGCATGAGACATGAACAGAACCATCATTGCAGCCTTGCCCTGGCAGAATTCGTCGACCTGCTCTCCCCACCAGTGCTCTGGTGAGCCGGGAGATGCGTACTTGAAGCTCTCACAGTAGTTCCTTAAAGCCCTGATTGTTTCTTTACTGTTCAGTATTACGTTCCCGTTTTCGCCAAAGGAAGAGCCCCCATAAGCCCACTTCCTGGGCAAAAATTCACACACAGCTCCACTGGAATTCTTCCCCCCCAGGGTTGTTCCGAATTCGGTAGGCGATTCAGGGTTGAATTCCCTGGTAAAGAACCTTGCAACGGCATTAAATTCAGTCCAGGTTTTTGGAGGCTTCAGCTCTGTTTTATATTCGTTATAAAACTGCCTTTGAATTTTAATATTTTCAAAAAGGTCCTTCCTATAGTACAAAACCTGTGTTCCATACATAAACGGAAGAGCATAAAACTTGTCATTATATTTTGCATACTCATCCAGTATACCCGGGATGAGGTTTCTGATAGAATTGGAGGTTTCTGTTATATGGTCGCTCAAATCGGAAAGTATTCCTCTTTCAACCATTTTCGGAAGCCATGGAATATCTATGCTGAAAACATCGTACTCTTCAGAAAGAGCCTCCTTCTTGATGGCCTCATATATTTCCTTGTAGTTCAGAACATCAATCTCTACATTGACTCCTTCTTTTTTCTTAAAATCATTGAGAAGGGAGGATATTGCATAGGATGCCGAGCTATCCAGCATCAGGACCTTTATGGTGTCTTTTCTGTGTGCCCGGTTCAAATTCTTGCCGCCTTGATTTAAACATTCATCAATCAGCACTTCCTGCGGCTCCAAAAGTATACTTTTTGCTTCGTGGAAAGCTGAATGGTTAATGTTGTCCAGCAACAGTTCAGCCGCTTTTTCCCCGGCCTGCATAAATTGCCTTGGAAGCCTTATTACCTGCGGATAACTGTTACTTGTCCACGAGTCTTCACTCAAACTCACAATCAGCGGCTTTTCCACTGCATGGTCCACATAAATGGATACTGCGGAAATTACACCCTCCGCGATCTGGATATTGGATGCTATAATTACTTCAGGAACTTTTCCCAGCTGCAATAGTCTGAATGCGGCCTTAAAAGCACTTTCCTTATTGGCGCTTGTGCTCTCGATAAGATTTTCAGCAGCTCTTATATCATAATCTTTTAGCGCTTCCAGATACCCTTTTATACTTTCCTTTTCACTGCTATACTCATCAGGCCCCACTACCAGCGCAATTGTTTTATATCCCAGGTTTATCAGTCTGGATACGGCAGAGTAAATTGCTTTACTGTTGCTAAACCCGACAAAATTATAATCTTTACCTTCCACTTCCCTTTCAACAAAAACAAGTTTCAACCCATGCTTCACCAATTGATCAAACAATTCTACATTGTTGGGATGGCATGTGGCAATAATCAATCCTTCAAGCCTTTGCTGCTGGGCTTGCTTCAAAATGCGCTTTTCATTGGCAGGAATTTCAGAGGTAATATACAAACTTGAAGTATACTGGTTTTCACCAAGTACTTTCTCAATGCCGGTAAAGAGCTGAGAGAAGCACGGGTCTATAATATTGGGCAATACAACTCCCACCTGCATGGTTCTGTTCTTTTTGAGGCTTCTGGCATTGGCATCAGGCTGATAACCCAGTTTTTTAATGGCTTCTTCAACTCTTTTGACTTTCTCCAGACTTACCCCCTTGGCACCATTCAATATATTGGATACGGTACCATGAGACACTCCTGCCATTTCTGCAACATCTTTAATTGTTGACATAAGAATAATCACCATCATTTTATCGTTTTTTGGAACGTTCAAATTTGACTGCATGATATATTCTATATGGATTTAAAAAACTCCTTCTTTTTTTTTAGAAGAATTATTTAAAATCAGTGGGTGCTACAAGAAAGCACTTTTGACAACGTGCAGTAGGGAGTTAACTACTATATACTCTGCATTTAAAGCTCTGGTATTTCATTTTCCTTTATTTTCCTTCGCCTCTCAATATAAGCCGGAAGGATTGTAATATCGTCCTCCGTAAACCAGGCGAACGGATCTGTACTGCAGGTAAGGGCAAAGTTTGCCCATGCATTTAATGAGCCCGAACGAATGACAACTTTTGCCTTTGGAGCAATATTCTCAATTAAGTTTTCATGTGTGGTGCCTTTAAATACAGCTCCCGACCCGGTATAAATCTCCTGTACTTCCTTGTACAATGCCGGATGATGTGTTTTTACCTCTGTCGCAAAAGATACCTCTTCTACGAACATCTCCTTTCTAAGCATCCTTAAAATTTGCAAAACATCCGCTTCGCCGGCATAATACCCCAAATCAATTCGCTTGGCATCTTTTGGAATCGGAAAACCTGCATCCGTTACCAATACAATGTCCAAATGGCCGCATAGCGCCAATTCTTTCGCAAGCTCCGGATGTAAAATCCGATTTGTCCTCATAATCATCGCCTCCAATCTCAATATTTGGTAGTCCTATTTTCCATATCCTTTTTTCATGAATTCCTCTACTTTTTTAGCCGTATGATAAGATGGTACCGTTTCCCACTTTGTACAGCAAAGGGCCGCTGCTGCACCAGCATAAGAAACTGCGTCTTCTTGCGATTTCCCATCCGCCAGCGCCACTGCCAGGGATGCATTAAAACTATCTCCCGCGCCATTGCTGTCCACCACATCTATTTCATAGGCCTCCACGTGCATGCTGGAATCTGTGGTATGAATATCTGCTCCGTCACCGCCAAGTGTCATAATAACTTTTTTACAACCTGTTGTTAACAGCTTTTCTGCAACCTGCCGATGTGACATATCTACTTCCGGCAGCTCGCCGATCGCCACTCTGGCCTCTGTTTCGTTCGGAGTAACAATATCTACAAAACTCAAATCATAGTCCAAAAGATTTATTGCCGGGGCGGGATTCAATATGGTAATTTTATTCATTTTCTTTGCTTTCCTGAGTGCATACAATGCGGTATCAATTGGTATTTCAAGCTGTGTCAGGACCACATCCGCTTCCTTGATCAAATGCATATTTGCATCAATATCCGCCGCATGAAATAATTTATTTGCTCCCATGTCCACCACAATAATATTTTTTGCATTCTTATCTTTAACAATGAATCCCACACCCGTCGGCTTATCCGTTGTAACCCGTATGCCTTTGGTTTTTACGCCTTCTTTTTCCATAAGACTTATAAATTCGCTTCCAAATCCATCCTTGCCTACAACACCAATGTACCCGACCTCTGCTCCAAGCCTTGCTGCCTGGACAGCCATATCAGAACCCTTTCCGCCATAGGTCTCTCTGTAACCGTAACCTATTAATGTTTCGCCAGCCATTGGGATTCGGTCGGATGTCATGACCAGTGCTTTTGCATAGCTTCCGACAATACAGACTTTCATTCTTACCTCCTATTGTTCCACTGGTATTTTCTTATCAATGACACCTTTGCCGGTAATAGCAATCCACACAGAGAATGCTCCAAGCGCACATAAGATTAATTACCATCACTTTTTCTAATTAATAGGCGTTAATATCCCCGACAAGCCCATCTATAATTTCTGGTCCCGAACTGGTACCAACTAATTCTGCTCCGGCTTCAAACATTGCTTTCATTTTTTCCAGTGTATTTACTTTCCCTGAAACTTTTACCCTGCAAGGTGCTTTAATGTTTTCTTTTAAAATCCTAACATCTTCAATGGTTGCCGCACATCCTCCGACTCCCCAGCCGCTTGACTGTTTTACCCAGTCTATTCCCGCTTTATAAGCAAGTTGTGCAGCTTTCACCTTCTGCTCCTCATTCAAATACCCAAACTCCAGCATGGATTTTACAATGACTCCGCTTGCGTGGGAAATTTCTACGATCTGCCTCATCTCTTCGTAATATTCCTCTTCAAAACCTCCGATTAGCAATCCGGGATTTGGCGGAAAATCAAATTGATCCGCACCTGCCTTAATTAATTCTTTTAAAGCAGCAACTTTCATCTCCAGCGTGTCATTCGCCATCGGAAAATTTAGTGTAGATGCTACTTCAATTCCGGTTCCTCTCAGCACATCCTTTGCAAGACGCACAAAGCACGGTGCGACCATGGCAGCCTGAAAATCATATTTCATGCAGATTTTCAAATGTTTGATCATACCCTCTTTTGTTAAGTTCGGATTCACATTTGTGAATTGAATCGCTTTTGCCACTTGTTTTTTGTCATTAAAATCAATCATTGCCTGTCCTCCGTATATTTATTTCATGAATCGTTTCATATACTATATAATAATTCTTTTCCCCCAGAATGTCAATACCCTTTTTCTGCTCCTGCAAAGTTTATAGTGAGTGGTGAATTGAAACACGAAAATCCCGTTTTAAAAGAAAACGCCCATTTGGATATTATTTTTAACGGAAATTGGCTATAATGACGTTAGTTAAGCGTAAAAAAGCGTATAAAAACCAGAGGTGAATTAACGGTCAACTTTTTTTGCCCTTGGAAAATCCACCCCTGAAGCTGCTATCAGGGAACCTTCTATATAGTTTAAGGCAGAATACGAATCTTAAAGAAGCTTTCTTATCTCCTTGTTCATATTTGCGATTGCCTGCTCTTCCGTTATCTCCCCAAGCAATACACTATCAATTTCATGAGGAATAGTTTTCATATATATTTCACTTTTGCGCCTTGTTTTTGCATAACCCATCGGAAATCTTCTTTTTCTGCGTTGCTTGTAGCTTTCCAATATGAGTTTTTTCCATGGATACACATTTTCCAGATCCGCCTTTTCATAATAGTTCTTCTGGACCGTCGAACCACCCAATAAAGATAGTAAAATCGAGTTTTCAGCACTGCATACCCATTTTAGGAATTCCATGGCACCCTTTTTTTCCCTTCCGTAGGCGTTTAAACCAAGGCTCCATCCTCCAAGCACCGGTGTACCTCCTGGAATTAATGTACTCCCGATGTTTCCAGCCACTTTGGATTTTGTATAATCATTAATTTCCATCGCATGGGAATCGTACATAATTGCCATCGCAATCGTTCCTTTTTTAAACTCAAAAACCATATCATCCCAAGAATTATTTTTCTCATTCGGTGAGCTGTATTGAAAGCTTTTAATATAGCTTTTCAGAGCATTTACGGCATTTTTAGAATCGATGTCTACCTTTCCTGATTCATCAAAAACATCCGCGCCGTAAGACCACAACCGATTTAAAAAACCAATGGAGTTAAACACATTCTCTCCTCTGATGCATGCTGTTCCATATACAACCGGTGATTTTGAGTTTATGGATCGGGTAAAAAATTCTGCAATCAGATTAAATTGAGCCCAATTAGAAGGCGGAACCAATTCTTCTCCATATTGTCTGAAAAACTGCCGTTTTAAAATCTGATCTTCAAATAAGTCTTTTTGATAAAACAGAAGCTGGGTTCCAGTCATAAGCGGAAGGGCATACAGCTTGTCCTCATATACTCCGTACTCCCGAAGCATTTCGTCGATAAAACCATCCAGATACGTGCTGTCCTCATGAAAGTAATCCTCAATATAAAGAATTACTCCACTTTCTGCTATTTCATCAAGCCATGTTATATCAAGCATAAACCCATCATACATACTGCTTTCTTCTTTTGCAATTTTATTAATTCGTTCCTCCAGTTCTCCATAGTCCAATAATTCAAAAATCAATTCCACACCGGTCTTTTTCTGATACATTCCTGCAAGCATCTGAATCCCCCTTGCTACCGGCGAATCAAACATGGCAAATTTCAGCTTTTTACTTGCTGTATATTCCGGCACAAATTCTTTTGTCTCATACTGAAACTGTGCGTGAATTACCTCCGTCATTTGCTCATGCACATTTGGCTTGTCAATTGCCTCAATAATCCTATTGACTGCTCTTTCCGCTACTTCCTTTTGGGAAATACTGATAATGCCATCATTATAATCATTATCCTCAATCCAGTTACTTTCCTTACAGGTGAAAATCAGTACATCTTTCCTCTCTAAAAGCTCCAGAGCTTTTCTTGAACCTATTGCAATCAAGCTATTACTGGTAATGATCGCTTTGATCTCGGGCTTCTCGTAAAACAGCTCATAGGCAGCCTTAAATCCTCTTTCCTTACTGTAATCTACGATTTTAATGTACTGTTCCGAAATACTGTATTTTTCGGCTATTTCCCCTATCTCTTCATTTATAAGCAGCTTTGACTCAAAGATCAGCCCAATCTCTCCGATTCCTTTCGCCCTCAATCGATCATATATCTCTTCTATGGCTTTTTTATAACTTAAAATGATACTGTCTCCAACAAATCTGGGCACATGATATTTACTGATTAACACAATGGGTATGTTAACATTCTCAATAATATGCTCAACGTCTTTCTTCGCTGCCGCGTAAAAAATAATCCCATCCACACATTGTTCCAGGCACTGGGCTATACTTTTTTTTTCTAAAAGACGGTTGTTTTGGCTAATCTTAAGCAGAATTCCATACCCTTTTTCTCTTAATAATATTTCTAATTCCGATAGAAATCGTGAAAAGTCCGGATGGGTAATATTTGGCAATATTACTCCGATTAATTTACTTTTTGTATTTTTAAGGCTGCGCGCATTCGCGTCCGGCCGATAAGACAACTGTTGCATCGCCTCTTCGACCCGTTCAATTAATTCGGCATTCAATGTTTTTCCATTTAACACATTGGATACGGTACCTATAGAGACTCCCGCGAGCTTTGCGACTTCCTTGATTGTTGCCATATGCTCCTCCTAAAACGTTTCATATAACAATATCATACTTTATTTTCTCTGCTTTTTCTACCGGAATCTCAAACACAAGAAAAATCTGCCCACTCCTCCATCCAGCATTCTGCCGGATCAGTTCACGGATGTTGTCACCGATTTTGCAGCCCTGCAGGTGGTAGACCAGGTGGTTGCCTGGGCCGTCCTTTATAGGGGACAGTCCTCAATTTTATGGGAAAAGCCGCCATCAAAAACACGAAAATACGGAAATAGTTGAGGACTGTCCCCACAGAAAAAAGCAGAGAACAACTGCCGTTAAAGCAAAAAAGCAGCACCGGCGCTTCAGTTTATCAAGCCGGTGCTGCTTTTCTTAAAATTTGCTTTTTCATTAACGCGTTGTGCTAATGGAGATCAACTAACACAACAGGTTATTTTACAGCTTTTCGATCTCCTTCTTCAGCCTGTCGATCTCTCCGGCACCGTCCAGAATCTCGATTTCCGTCCTGAAGGTCCTGACCTCTCCCGGCTCCAGGTATTCCAGAACGCCCTTGGCCCTGGAATCGGCCCGGCCTCCCACCTGGCAGTTGCAGGGCTCCATGCCCAGAACATATTCTCCTTCGCCCATCTGCTTCCACTGGGTGAAGTTGGAAAGCTGGTTTTTGTTGATACGGATCACCACACCCAGCCCAAGCTCCTCATTGATCAACGCGGCACAGGTATTTCCGTCTTTATCGGCTTTCAGGTCATGGTAAAAGACCTGTTCGGAATAGTCTTCCGTGGGCTTTTGGAACCGGTCGTGGGCGTCGACACCCTTTGCGGCTACTTCATCCCTGGGTCTCAGCTCCCTGGTGGGGGCCAGCAGGTAAGCTTTTTCATCAAGCACCGGATACCCCAGGTTGAAGTGGTACAAAAGCATCAGGGGCTCTTTTCTGAAGCCGTCGTTTTCAACGGAATCTTCGATGACAATTTTGTTTTCGCCGCATTTGCAGGTGATTTCCCTGCGGAGCACCAGGTTCTCGCCAAAGACCCTGGCCTCCCTCATCCTTCCTTTTACTTTAAGGACGGGGCTCTGCTCCTTCCATTCCGTTCCCGAATATACCTCTTCTGCCGGAGTGTTGGCTATGCGTCCGTGTAGCCCCAATTCCTCCCCTTCGTCAACGGATGGAGAACCCACGCTCCTTAACCCACAGGTGGTCAGAAATCCCGCATAAAAGCTCCGCAGAAAATCCAGCCCGCTCTGGCTGTAGTACTCCGGAGCCACAACGCCCGGCTTTCCTATGTAGCTGAAATTTACTCCCTTATAGGACAGCCAGGCAATATCCATTCCCCTGTCCGGCAGCACCGTAAATTCCAGTCCCGAACCGTTTTTCAGGTCCACCGCTCTCACTCCCCTGGCCTTTCCACTGTTGAGGGTATAGTCTTTTGCGCCGAACAACTGGCTGGGGTCGCCCACGTACTTTAGAACCTGCCTCTTGCTGAAATCTGTTTCCCGCATGTTGATCATCCTCTCTTTTTATTCTCCAGTGTTTATCTGTAAAATCAAGTATTTTCAACACAATTATATCGGTAACGGACTCTAAAATCAAAAATAAATTAACCCGAAAAGCCAAGAACCGCAGGAGGCCGGAATTTCGTCCGGACTGCCGCGGTTCCCACACCTGCATGCATATCTATCTTTTGACGTCACATCAACCGGTAGACCCTTGCCTCGTAAGGTCTCAACAAAATATTTCTCAAATCCCTTTCCCCGGGAACCGCATAATTCGATATCAGCAGTTCCTTACCCTCACAGGTGATTTCCGCCGGAAGACTGAAGAGGGTTTCGGTTCCGAAGAAATTCAACACCACCAGCAGCCGTTCTTCTCCCATGCACCTCAGGTAGCTGTAAATCTGCTCATCCTCTTCCAGGACGGGCCTGTATTCCCCATAAACGAGGACGGGAATTTCCTTTCTGAGCTCTATCAGCCTTTTATAGTAATTGAAAATGGAGTTTTTGTCCTCCACCGCATTCCTGGCGTTTATATTCACATAATTGGGATTCACCTTTATCCAGGGCTTTCCCGCGGTAAAGCCTGCATTTGCGCTATTATCCCACTGCATGGGGGTCCTGGCATTATCCCTGCCCACGGCATGGATGAGCTCCATGGCCTTCTCTGGGTCTCCGCCCCTCCCGGCCACATATTCACGATAGAAGTTAAGGGTTTCGATGTCCCGGCACTCTTCCAGGGACTCAAACCAGACGTTGGTCATCCCAATTTCCTCCCCCTGGTAGATGTAGGGTGTCCCCTGGAGGGTATGCAGCAGGGTTGCCAGCATTTTTGCCGATTCCATCCTGTATTTCCCGTCATCTCCAAAGCGCGACACCTGCCTTGGCTGGTCGTGGTTTCCCAGGTACAGGCTGTTCCAGCCCTTACCGGAAAGCTCCTTCTGCCACCTGGACATAATTCCTTTGAACTCCGTCAGCTTCCAGGGCACCCGGTCCCATTTCCCGCCTTCGCCGCAGTCCACTCCCATCAGCTCGAACTGGAAGACCATGTTCAGTTCCTTCCTGTCTTCTCCTACATAGAGGGCGGCGGTTTCCGGCGTCACATTGGAAGTTTCGCCCACCGTCATGATGTCATACCTGCTGAGGACCTTTCTGTTCATCTCCTGCAGGTATTGGTGCACCCCCGGGCAATTGGCATAAAGCGCAGGGTCCAGCACATAGCCGTCGCTGCAGGTGGGAGCCTTGCAGGAATCCGCCAGTCCTTCCGGCTTGCAGATGCAGTTGATGACGTCCATCCGGAATCCGTCGATGCCTTTGTCCAGCCACCAGGCCATCATGTCGTACACTTCCTCCCTGACACCGGGATTGGCCCAGTTCAGGTCTGGCTGCTTCCCGGAGAAAAGATGCAGGTAGTATTCTCCCGTAGCTTCGTCATAGGTCCAGGCGGAGGGGCAGAAGAAGGAGCCCCAGTTGTTGGGCTCTTTGCCATTCCTGCCTTCCCGCCAGATATAGTAGTCCCTTTTGGGGCTGTCCTTCGAGGCTCTCGCTTCCACAAACCAGGGGTGCTCATCGGAGGTATGGTTCACCACCAGGTCCATGATCAGCTTTATCCCCCTGTTATGCGCCTCTGCAAGCAGCTCTTCAAAATCCTTAAGGGTTCCGAACTCCTCCATGATATCCCGGTAGTCGGAAATATCATATCCGTTGTCGTCGTTGGGGGATTTATAGACGGGACTGAGCCAGATCACATCAATGCCCAGATCCTTCAAATAATCAAGCTTCAGGATTATCCCCTTCAGGTCTCCTATCCCGTCGCCGTCGGAATCATAAAAACTCCTGGGGTAAATCTGATAAACAACCGCTTCCTTCCACCACGCCTTCTTCATGGCCGCCCTCCCTGTATGCCTTTTGCCTTTATATGTTGAACTCTTCCAGGCCTTTAATGACTTTATCCGCTTCCCTCAGCACCTTCCGGTCCCCGATGCCTATGGCATACATCCCAGCGGATTTTATCGCCCGTATGCCCGCCTCCGCATCTTCAACACCAATACAGTTTTCCGAGTCCGCTCCAAGGTTTTCCGCCACCGTAAGGAAGATCTCCGGATCGGGCTTTCCCTTTTTTATCTTTGCGGCATCCGCAATGTAGTCGAAATACTGCCTGATCTCCAGTTTGTCTACCACCGTAAACGCATTTTTGCTGGCGGACGCCAGTCCTCTTTTGATTGCCTTTTCCTTCATCCCCTTCAGGACCTGCAGCACTCCGGGCAGGATGTCTTCCGGGGTCATGGCGTTGACCAGTTCCTTGTAATACTCATTTTTTCTCTCCGCCAATTGCTGTTTTTCTTCGAGTCCGTACCGCCTGCCGGAACTGCTCAGGATGATTTCCAGGGAGTTCCTCCGGTCCACACCCTTCAACTGCTCGTTGATTTTTTCGTCGAAATGAATGCCCAATTTCTCCGTCAGCCGTTTCCAGGCCATGTAGTGGTATCTCGCCGTATCGGTGATCACCCCGTCCAGGTCAAATATGACCGCCTCAACCCTTTTAATATCTATCTCCTCAATTTTCAAGCCAGCATCTCCTCGTAAAATTCCCCAATTCTATGTTCCGTCCCTTTAATCCACACACCGATGGGTTCCCCGCTCTCTACCCGGATGGACATCCTGCCGTCCTCCACCCTTATTTTAAGCAGTCTTCCCCGGTAATTGACCTTAAAGGAATAGGCCCTCCAGCCCTCCGGCAAAAAGGGCGTGAAGGAAAGCCGCCCCTCCGTCACCCGCATTCCGGCAAAGCCCTGCACGATGGCAAGCCAGCTGCCGCTCATGGAAGTGATATGGAGCCCGTCCGCCGTATCGTTGTTGTAGTTGTCCAGGTCCAGCCTCGCCGTCCGCCGGTACATTTCCACCGACTTTCCCCCCATACCCAGTTCCGCCGCCAGTATGGCGTGGACGCAGGGAGACAGGCTGGATTCGTGGACTGTCATCGGCTCATAAAACAGGAAATTTTTTCTTTTTACTTCCTCCGGATACAAATGCCCCAGGAAGTACATGCCCTGCAAAACGTCCGCCTGCTTGATGTAGCAGGACCGCAGGATTCTGTCCCAGGACCAGTGCTGGTTGATGGGCCTCTCCTCCGCGGGAATTTCATCGGCGCTTTTGAGCTCCTTGTCAAGGAAGGTATCCTGCTGTATGAAAATCCCCAGATCTCCATCATAGGGAAGATACATTCTTTCCGCGATCTCCCGCCATTTCATTTCCTCCCGGGCCGTAACACCGTGGGCATCAACCTTTGCCGCATATCCATTGTCCCGGGCTATGCCGATGGCCTCAAGGGCATACTCGAGGCACCACACCGCCATCCGGTTGGTATACCAGTTGTTGCTGACATTATTTTCGTATTCGTTGGGTCCTGTCACACCGTGGAGCATGTAGCTGCCGGACCTGGCGGAATAGTGCACCCGGGCCGCCCAGAACCTGGCAATCCCGATAAGGACGTCGATGCCGTATTCCCACAGGTAGGCCCTGTCCCCCGTATAGTTCACATACTGGTAGATGGCACGGGCAACAGCTGCATTCCGGTGGATCTCTTCAAAGGTGATTTCCCATTCGTTGTGGCACTCGACGCCCGTAAAAGTCACCATGGGGTACAAAGCCCCGCAAAGGCCCTGCCGCCGGGCATTCTCACAGGCTCCCTCCAACTGGTCATGCCTGTAGACCAGGAGATTCCTTGGGACTTCCGGCGGGGCTATTGCCAGGTACATGGGCAGCACAAAGGCTTCCGTGTCCCAGTAGGTGGCCCCTCCGTATTTTTCCCCGGTAAAGCCTTTCGGTCCGATGTTGAGCCTTGAATCCTCCCCATAATAGGTGGATAGCAGTTGGAAGATGTTGAAGCGTATGCCCTGC
The DNA here is from genome assembly GCA_023424965.1 of Bacillota bacterium. Lineage (GTDB taxonomy): Bacteria > Bacillota > Clostridia > Acetivibrionales > JAFADI01 > JAFADI01. The sequence continues at coordinate 802 of JAFADI010000034.1, read as the reverse complement.
TGGGCTTCCACATCCCCCTGGATTTCAACGTCGGCCCTCTGCCACCGGTCCTCCCAGCACCAGCTGTGGGCTGCCCGCTGGTTGTCATAGCCCATTTTCATGCTCTCCTCCAGCAGCTCCTCCGCCTTTTGGGTCACAAACCCTTCTTCAATATCCCTGTCGGTGGTCACGGCAATGAACTTATCCACGCCCACCCACTGGCCCTTTTCCGCCTGCAGCCTTATCTCCGTTCCCGCAAAGCAATCCCTTTCAAAAGGGTCCCAGCCGGTGACCTCTCCGGAAGTCGTGACCCCCATGGCGGCACACACCGTGAATCTTGGCGTCCCAAAGGGGTTGGGCTTTGTCTTCACGGTGAGGCTTGCCTTCTCTGGTCCGGCAGAGACCGAAACCTGCTGCCAGAACTTCTCCTGGTAATTGGAATCCTCATTGTGCACATCCCCATCCAGGCAGGGAGTAAGCCGGATGACGGCCCCCCTGTCCACAGGGCGCACCAAATACCTGACAGCGGCTATTTCCCGCTGGCTGAGGCTGAAAAACCTTTCCGTCCTCACCTCCACACGTCCCGAAGGCGTTTTTACGGTAAAACTCCTATATAGTACGCCGCCCTTCATATCCAGCCGGCGGTTGTACTCCAGCACCTCATCCACCGCCAGATCCACCTCATGGCCGTCCACCCTGAGATTGATCCCTATAAAATTGATTGTGTTTACAACCTTGCCGAAATACTCGGGATAGCCTATCTTCCACCAGCCCACGCGGGTTTTGTCCGGAAACCACACTCCCGCCACATAGGTTCCCCGGT
>JAFADI010000015.1 GCA_023424965.1 Bacillota bacterium | reverse complement strand
GCTGCGCTCATTATAACATAAAAAGGCAATTCAAAAAACATATTTATGCACAGAAGTTTGAAAGAAAAAAACTATACAGTTTGCTTCTCCTGTATAGTCCGCTTTCTTTGTCCTTCATGCGTTAAGGCTCCCATGGGCTCCATCCACCACTCTCCCGACCTCCTGGGTCCAGTCAGGCATATCTCCCCGGTCCGCCTTCGTAATATATAATAAATATTCGATGTTCCCTTCCGGACCCTTGATAGGAGAGAAAGACAGGCCTTTTATATGAAATCCCGTGGCGATGGAATGGGCCACGATCTTATTTATTACTTCTTTATGCACCTCAGGATCCCTGACAACCCCATGCTTCCCCACCTTTTCCCTGCCGGCTTCAAACTGGGGCTTTATAAGGCACACCATTTCCCCCTCCTCCGTAAGCAGCTCCTTTGCGGGAGGCAGTACTTTTGTAAGAGAGATAAAAGACACGTCCACGGAGGCAAAATCTGCAAGAAAGCCGATATCTCCGGCTTTTACATATCGTATGTTGGTCCTTTCCATGCATATTACCCGCTCATCGTTTCTCAACTGCCAGGCCAGCTGCCCGTATCCCACGTCAACCGCAGCCACCTTCACCGCCCCGTTTTTGAGCATACAGTCCGTGAAGCCTCCTGTGGAAGCGCCGATGTCGATGGCCTTTTTGCCTTCCAGTTCAATGCCGAAGGCTTTGATGGCTTTTTCCAGCTTCAGGCCTCCCCTGCTGACATATGGGTTTACGTCCTCCTTGATCACAATGTCACAGGCGGTATCAAACCTGGAGCCGGCCTTGTCCTCCCTGGTGCCGTTGACAAGCACCACTCCCGCCATGATGGCCCCTCTGGCCTTTTCCCTGCTCTCAAACAGGCCTCTGTTTACGAGAATAACATCCAGACGTTCCTTTTCCAAAACGGTCCTTCCTTCCATTGTTATTTATATCTTACTGTGCCATACCGTTTAAACTAGCGGCTTCATCGATGAAACGGCATGGCATAATGCGTTAACTTTTGTTTACCAGCTTTATGGCCTCTCTTGCCACCGCTTCCGCATCCAGCTTGTATTTCCGGGCGATCTCATTTTTTGAGTCCTGGCTGATAAATTTATCCGGGTAGCCCAGCACCCTCAATTCCGCAGTGCTTCCACAGGCATTCAGCAGACTCATGACACTGCTGCCGAAGCCTCCCATCACTGTATTATCCTCCATGGTAATAACCCTTTTCGTTTTCATGGCGGAATTCAGGATGGTCTTCTCATCCAGGGGCTTCACAAATCTGGCGTTTATAACGTCGGCGGAAATTCCCTTTTCAGCAAGCATCCCGGCGGCCTTCACCGCCACCTCCACCATATTTCCCACGGCAAGTAAGGAAACATCATCTCCCTGGCGGAGCTTTGCGGCGTGTCCGTAGGCAACGGGCTGAGCCGGAGCCAGCAGGTCCGGGCCTTTTCCCCGGGGATATCTCACGGCGATGGGACCGTCGTGCTTTAAAACCGCATATTGCAGCATATCCTCAAACTCCCTGTAGTCACAGGGGGACAGAATGGTCAAATTGGGCATATGGCTCAAAAAGGAAAGGTCATACAGCCCCTGGTGGGTTTCTCCGTCCTCCCCCACGATTCCAGCCCTGTCGATGGCAAAAACCACATGCAGGTTCTGGACTGCCACATCGTGCAGTATCTGGTCATAAGCCCGCTGCAGAAAGGAGGAGTAAATGGCCACCACCGGCTTCATCCCGTTTCTGGCCAGCCCGGCGGCAAAAGTCACGGCGTGCTGTTCCGCGATCCCCACATCAAAAAACCTTTCGGGACATACCTTTGAGAACCGGTCCAATCCTGTTCCATGAGGCATTGCAGCCGTTATGGCCACCACGGACCTGTCGGCGGCCGCCAGCTCCATCATCTTGTTTCCGAATATCTCCGAATAGGAAGGCCCACTGCTCGCTTTCGCCTCACCGGTTTCAATTTCAAAAGGAGAGATGCTGTGGAAAACATGGGGGTTCTCCTGCGCATGGGTGTAGCCCTTGCCTTTTTGCGTACATATGTGGATGAAGACGGGGCCTTTGATCATCTTTGCCCTGGACAATACCTTCTTCAGCTCGGGAACACTGTGCCCGTTAATGGGACCCAGGTATTTGAAGCCCAGTTCCTCAAAAATGATTCCGGGCATAATCATATACTTTATGGTCCCCTTGACGGTATCCAGGGCCTTTGCGGCACTCTTGCCGATGGCGGGAATTTTATTCAAAATGATGTCAATGTCTTCCTTCACCTTGAAATAGAAGGGTTCTGTGCGTATCTTGCTCAGATACCTGGACATCCCGCCCACATTCTGGGCGATGGACATTTCATTGTCGTTCAGTATTACGATGAGATTGTTGGGAGACCTTCCCGCATCATTCAGGGCCTCAAAAGCCATGCCCCCGGTAAGGGCCCCGTCGCCGATCACCGCCACCACCGAGTAATTTTCCTTCCTTATATCCCTCGCTTTGGCAATCCCCAGTGCAGCAGAGATGGAAGTGCTGCTGTGCCCCGTATTAAAACAGTCATGGGGACTCTCATTGACTTTCGGAAACCCCGAAATGCCTTCGGCCTGCCGCAAGGCATCAAACCGGTCCTTCCTGCCCGTAAGGATCTTATGTACGTATGACTGATGCCCCACATCCCACACAATCTTGTCCTCAGGCGTATTGAATACGCTGTGGAGGGCCAGCGTCAGCTCCACGACACCCAGGTTTGAAGCCAGATGCCCTCCTGTCTTCGATACCTTTTCAATTAAAAACTCCCTTATTTCCGATGCCAGTTCTTCGAGCTGGCTATTTTTCAGTTTTTTTACATCCTCGGGAGAATGAATACCGTCCAATAGAATCCCCACGTAAGGTCCATCCCTCTTTCCATACCGCTTCCCTTTATCTTTTGGGACTGTTAAAATATTTTAAGTCCCCCTGATGATAAGCAAGGCGTATTAATTTTTCTTTCCTTTTTTGTATCTCCGGTTCTTTCCCAAATCGATTCTGACGGATACAAACTTCAGTACGATTCCAACCCTGTAAATAATGTAATTGCTGTTTTCAATGGCAAAAGCCTTTCCCCAGGCTTTCCCTCCCACGGTGAAGGCAGCCACAAAACCCGTCACCACAAGCCCCAGGATGGAATTATCCGCGGCGTCGCTGCTTCCCAGGATCTTGATGACGATGAACGCGCTGGCCGTACCGCTGATAACACCGCAAATGTCTCCAACCACGTCATTGCAGAAATTGGATACCTTATCCGCATTCCGGATGAGCCGGATGGCCTGCTTTGCCCCATATACCCGGCGCGACGCCATGGCATGGAAGGGCGCCTCCTCGGCAGCCGTTACCGCTGTTCCTATTATATCAAATAGAATGTTTATGACAATAATCACTAAAACCACCAGAAAAGCCACGAAAATGCGGACATCCTGCAATATCTGGGACGATATGAAAGACATTGAGGCAGATAAAAAAAATGAGAGTATTGTTATCATTATACTCCATTTATTGTGCTCATTTTTTGAACTTAACAAGTTCAATCTGAACTTTACCTTTTTTTCATCCACAGGATGCTTATAATTGTCTTCCACAAAAATCCTCCGGTTGTTTCACAAATAGTTTATGTACTGCGAGGGGGCTTGATACCCCATGGCTTTTATATAAAACCGGGTGGTAGCATATTGAGTAAATTTTGCGGCTTAGGTCAGGCAGGATTTCCCCGGAATTTACCGAAATGTCGCCAAACCGGCGGTTTCCCTTTAAAAATTCCGCCGCCGTGTTACCACTGGCGGGGCCTGATTACCACTTAGTCCACACTTTAATCCCCAATACACCTCTTAGTAGAACAGTCTAGGGGTTTTCCCCTACAGGCTGACCGACTCCTAGCCTCTTTTGCAAAATTGGTTTCAAACAGCGATAATGTGTTCATATTGGCCAATACGTTCCCATCTGATCCATTATCCACCAATCTCACTCAAGGCAGGCTACTCTGTTCACAGCACCATACGGTACCGCCTAACAGGTTTAATCCCTTCCCGTAGTCGAGGTGGCAATGAAGCCGTATAAAACTCCGGCGCCATTGGCTTTTCTTCCACAGGTTAGGGTCTCCACGGTAAAGGGGTCAACGCCCACATGCCATTGCGGATCGCCCCTAAGCCTTAACTCCCAGCATCAGCCCACCACTGGGCGTAGCAAGCCGACACAAGGAACTTCATCGATGTGCCCTTAAACGGATTTTTAGGCCCGTCTTCAAAGCCGGCAGTCCTGACTAGAATACTGCACCACCCTGTTTTTTAGCAAATTTCATAGTGCGGTCATTTTGCCATAAACACGAAGGGTTATGGCAAAATTGCGCATGTGCATTTCGACACCGCCGAAAATCCTGCACACACATAAATTTTCTCATAATAACCGCTTTAGCGATTATTATACCATAAACTCGAAAGGGTTTATGGTATAATTGCGCATGTGCATTTCGGCACCGCCGAAAATCTTGCACGCGCATTGATTTTCTCATAATAACCGCTTTAGCGGTTATTATACCACAAACACAGGTGTCCTGTAAAAGAACATCCTGTGTATTATTTGTACTCAAATCAGACGGATTTATGTTTTAAATTGCATTAGCGTTGTTATGCTTATTGAACATGAGTCCTTTATGTTTTTACTCGTCATCCCAGCCACAAACCCATGATAATCCCCAATATAGCGCCCATTACCACCTCAAGCGGACTGTGTCCCAGCAATTCTTTAAGCTTGACGTCGAGATTTATCTTGTGGTCCTGAGAAAAAATCAACTGGTTCAGCACTTTTGCCTGAAGTCCCGCAGCCCTTCTGACGCCTGCAGCGTCATACATCACGATGAGGGATATGGCAAAAGCGATACCGAATTCAGCGGAATTCCAGCCCCTTGATTTTCCGACAACGGTTGTAAGGCATACAATAAAGGCGGAATGAGAGCTTGGCATGCCGCCGGAACCCACAAGCCTGGTAAAATCAATCCTTTTGTCTTTGAAAATTACGCCCACCACTTTGATCAGCTGTGCGATAAACCAGGCGACAGCCGGTATGATGATGGCCTTATTTGTAAAAATCTCCTGTAAAATCTTCACGGAACAACCTCCCAAAGGACCCACCCATTAGTTTTCCCTTTTCATAATATATAAAGCTAATTCTTTCAAAAAGTCTGCTTTATTTCCGAATCTTTCCAAACATTTTACGGCTTCTTCGATTAAAGCCTTCAACATGGCTTTCGATTTATCCGCACCGTATAGGGTTATATAGGTGGACTTATGATTGGCTTCGTCGCTTCCCGTCTTCTTGCCCATTTGGCTGCTGTCGCCCTCAATGTCCAGGATGTCATCCTTGATCTGGAAAGCGAGTCCGATTTTCTCCGAATAGGTTTTGAGGCAATCATACTCTTCCGGGTCCGCATCGTTTATTGCAGCCGCTGCGAGGATGGGCGCCGAGATCAGCGCTCCGGTCTTGCACCGGTGCATATATTGGAGCAATTCCACAGGAATCTGCCTGCCTTCGGATTCCAGGTCCACAATCTGGCCCCCGATCATTCCCGAAGTTCCGGAGGCAGTTACGATGATATCCATGGCCTTGACCTTTGTATACACGTTTTGCCCTTCGCTGAGGGCAGCCTCTGTCATGACTTCAAAGGCACGGTTCAGCAGTGCATCCCCCGCCAGAATGGCCCTGGCCTCTCCATAAACTTTGTGATTTGTCAGCCTGCCCCTCCTATAGTCGTCATTGTCCATGGCAGGCAAATCATCGTGAATAAGGGAGTACGTGTGTATCATTTCAACCGCGCAGGCAAAAGGCAGCACTTCCCTTTCCACACCGCCAAAGAGCTCGTTGACCGCCAGCGCCAAAACAGGTCTCAGGCGCTTTCCTCCGGCCAGAAGACTGTATCTCATCGCTTCACAAACGGATTTTTCAGGGGTGTCTTCCGGTGGTACCCGTCTTTCCAATTCTGCGTTTATTGTTTCCAACCATGCGTCGTATTTCTCTTTGAATATCATTGGTTTCTCCTCGGTCAATGTCAGCTTTCGGCTTGAAAGGTTTCTTCCCTCACTTCACCCTTTTCATCCTCAATCAGTACGGTTATTTTCTTTTCAATCTCATCAAGGCGTCTGCCGCAATATCTTGAAAGCTCTACCCCTTTTTGAAATACCTCGATGGACTCATCCAGGGACAATTCTCCCCGCTCAAGCTGTTCAACTACGCTTTCCAGCTCATTCATGGCTTCCTCAAAGCTTTTCTTGTTTTTTTCCATATACCTTCCCCTTTTCAACATCCTCCACAATACAATTGATATTGCCGTCTTCAAGGCTGACATGGACCCTGTCGCCTACCTCCACAGCATCCACGGTTTTCACAACCTGACCTGTCTTGTCCGACTTGACGATGCCATATCCCCTGGCCAGCACGGTGAGGGGACTTAAGGCGTCAAGCTTTCCCACCAGAAGCCCCAGCTTTGATTTTTCCCTTTCCGTCAGGGCCTTGACTGCCTTGCACATATATTTGTTCAAAATGTCGGCCCGCATCCGCTCCTGGTATACGCGGTCATAGGGCTGCCTGAAAACGATGCTGCCCTTCAGGCTCAGAAGCTTTGTCCGCCGCAGGCTAAGGGTCTTCAGCAGGGAATTTCTGAGCCTGATATCGTAGCCCGAAAGCCGGTCCTTTACCGCATACTTTTCCGGAAGCACCATTTCCGCCGCCGCCGAAGGCGTTGGCGCCCTCATGTCCGCAACAAAGTCCGCGATGGTAAAGTCCGTCTCATGTCCGATGGCGGAAATCACAGGAATTTCTGAGGCAAAGATGCTCCTGGCCACAATTTCCTCGTTAAAAGCCCACAGTTCCTCCAGGGAGCCTCCTCCCCTTGCAACAATGATGACGTCTCCGCATTTCATCCGGTTGATTCGACTGATTGCCCCCGCCACCTGCCTTGCTGCCAGCTCCCCCTGTACCGCCACGGGAAACAGCCTCAGACGGTAATTGCCGAACCGCCGGTTCAAAACATTGATAATATCCCTGATCACGGCTCCCGTTGAGGAGGTGACCACACAAATGCACTGGGGCAGCATGGGAATTTTTTTCTTCAGGCTTTTATCAAAAAGCCCTTCGGCTTCAAGCTTGTTTTTTAGCTGCTCAAAAGCCAGATGAAGAGCTCCTACCCCATCGGGCTGCATTTCCTCCGCATAGAGCTGGTATTGTCCGTCCCTCTCAAAAACAGACACATAGCCCTTGATGATGACCTTCATCCCGTTTTCCGGGACAAAGCGCAGCAGCTGGGCGTGAGATTTGAACATAACACATTTCAGTACGCTCATCTCATCTTTTACCGTAAAATACATATGTCCCGAGTAATGGTATTTGTAATTGGAAATCTCACCCTTGACCCACAGGTTGGAGAGAATCAAATCCCTTGAAACAATTTCTTTTATATATTTATTTATTTCTGAAACCGAAAGAACATACTTCATATAACCTCCATGCCCCTAAAAAAAATGAAGAACCCAAAATCATTCTTCATTCTCTCTTTCTTTCTCCGGCTCAAATATCAGCTTTCAGTTTTTCCTTCCGCGGGCAGAATCCTGATTTGAGGTACTTTTGCAAGTATTCCGTTGATAAAACTTCCCGCTTCCTCAGAGCTATATTTCTTAGCCAATTCCACAGCTTCATTCACGGAAACATTAAAAGGAATGTCATTCCTGAAACTCACTTCATATATGCTCAACCTCAGTATGGACAGGTCAACTTTAGGTATCCTGTTGATTTTCCATCCTTTGGAATACTTCTCGATCACTTTGTCGATATGTGAAGTGTTTTTTAATACGCCTTCAATTACATCCTTTATATATTCCTTGTCGTTCTCCGTCAGAGCATCATCATTCAAAGCGGCTTGCATCTGTTCTTCCTTATCTTCCCTCTGGATCTCCAACTGGTATAAGAGCTTCATTGCCAATTCCCTGGATGCTCTTCTTCCCATTAAAAAAATACCTCCCGATAACACTAGAAATAATATTCCGTTGCCTTGCCCAGTTCTTTTTTCTTACACCTACCTGTAAGTCCCCGGCGGAAGAACTCTGTCGAGAAGGTTCTTTAGATAGTCCTTGTCCTCCGAGATTCTTTTCCCAATATAATACCCTACACCTACGCATAATGCAATAAAAAGAGCTTTAAAAAAACCGATCAAAAGAATAACGGAAGCCACGACAAGACCAATAAGAGCTCCATTTATTCCTCCCCGGTGGGAGTTATAAAACTCTAAAAGTTTTTCCTTGTCCATACTCTCCACCTCGCTTTACTCAACCCTGGACCTGTAGCCTGAATAGATATTTTCAACTACAACCCTTACGTCGCTGACCTTGATGCCGGTGCTGTCCTCTATCGCCTTTTTTACCTTAACCTGAATATCCTCCGACAGCAAAGGTATGTTGATATCGGGCAGCACTACGGTTCTGACGACAATAGCCACTCCGTCCTCCCTCTTGAAAAGATTGGCTTTCGCTTCTTTTACCCCATTGAGTTTTCTGGAAGCGCCGAGAGCAATATTTTCGATTGTGTCGAGGGATATTTTAATTTCTCCGATATTAGTATGTTTACTAACAGCTTTTTTATCCTTGTCGGACCGAAAGCCTGAAAGAAGAAAAGTCAGGCTTAAGGCAAAAAAGATAAACGCCACCAGAAGCATAATAAACCGGGTATTGGTGCTGACAAGCACCTCGTTTTTTATAATGTCCGAAAAATAATCGAACAGACCGTCTTTCAAGGTTATGAGCATGGTTATAAAGGACAAAATAGTCAAAAAGAAAGCATAAACAGCCAGAACGATTCTGAAGAAGATATTCATATTATGTACACCCCTTGTATACCTTACATTCTTTTCTCACGTGCATTGCCAATCTGGGCTTTTGTGCCATCTGATCATACACTTACATTATATACTCAGCACTGCAATAAATCAACTTTCCGCAATAAAGTCTTTGCTCTTTCCGGAACTCCTAAAAAAAATAAACCCTCTCGGGTTATTTTAAATTTTTAACATATTCATGCTTTGTTAAACCTTTTCATCAAAGGTCTCCAGTAAAATTTATTTCAGCTTCGGAACTTCTTCTACAGTTTCCTTTTTATGTTCCTTATCGATATTTACACCCTGGATATGTATGTTAACTTCGATGACACTCAGGCCTGTCATGGTTTCGACTGCTTTTTTCACCTTCTCCTGTATTTCCCAGGATATGTCGGGTATTCTGAAACCATATTCGACAATGATGAAAAGGTCAATCGCCGCTTCTTTTTCTCCAACCTCAACCTTAACTCCCTTTGACAGATTCTTGCGTCCCAGCATTTCAGCAATCCCGCCGGCAATTCCTCCGCTCATTCCTGCTACTCCAGGAACATCTGTGGCTGCAATTCCGGCAATGATAGCAACAACCTCATCGGAAATTTTTATGTTGCCCATATCATCACCTATGTTTTCCAAAGCTTCTTCCACGTCATTCCCTCCCAACCACAAAGCCTAATGTCAATTATAACATTATACTTTGCCTTAAGCAACCTATGGGCAATGATAAAAATCAGTAGATGTTCTTTATGTGCAGCTTGCCCATATCCACATTTGCCTGCCTTGTCACAACGTCGGCAATCTGGGCCGTTTGGGGTGAGGTGAGGTTGGGGGCTTTGACGATGATGTCAAGGCTTCCGTCGTCGCCGAACAGGGCAACCACGTCGTCATATCCCTTTTCCCTCAGCAGGGTTTCGATCCTCAATTCCCTGTCATTGTTCTGAGCCAGCTTCATTCTCTGGTCATATGCTTTGGCCTTTACCTCTTTGGCGGCATTGGCATCCTCGGTGATGGCCTTGAGGGAATCCAGATCCTTGCTCCTTGTTATTTCCTTATCCAGCTTTGCCTGGGCAAAGAAATCGTTGGCCTGCTTTGAAGCACTGGTGGCTTTTGGGTCTTTTTTGTCATCGGTCTTTTTGTCTTTTTGTTCCTGGGCTGCCGTATCATTTTCATTTTCAACATATACCGCCTCACCCAGCCTGCTGTTGTCCTTGCCGCTCACTGAAATACTGCTCTTCTTATAGCTGTATTGCAGGTATCCTGCAACTACTATCATTAAAACCAAGGATAAAACCACAATTTGTTTTCTTTTGAAAACCATCATTCAAGTCCCCTCCCTTTACTGAAGAATAATAAACTGAATAAAATAAATTGAACTAGCCTCACTGCTATATATATTCAAGTCCAAATCCGTTTATTTCATTTTTTGTACAAAATATTTTTCTGTTTTCCCGGCTGCTAACGGCCTTTCTCAAAGACCTGTATCCGGTGGATGGGTACATCCAGGAGCACCTGCACCGCCTTGCTCAATTTCTCCTTTACCTCGATGTTTCCCGCGCCTTCCGCCACCACAACCACGCCCCTTACTTCCGGAAGCACCTCTTTTAATATGATGGGCTTTTTGCCCGTTCCCGCCCCCTCCTCATAGGCTATTTTATTTTCGTAGTCGTTCTGATTGATGTTCCGGGTGCCTCCCGTATTGTCTTTTTCACTGGTATCGTTTTCACTCTTCTTCGTATCATAGGCAGGGACAACTTCCTTACCCGACACATAGGTGACCATGACATCCACTTTCCCCGCTCCTTCGATCTGAGCCAGAATTGCTTCGATGCGCTTCTCCACCTCATTTTTTTCATCGGCTTGTGCCGCCATGCCCAGGGTTTGCGCCGCTTCCTTTTCCTTCCCCTGGCCGGCCGTATTTTCCTCCTTCGAACCTCCGAAAATGGTTCCTCCGGCAATGATTGCTATCACTCCGATGATTACGACAATGGCCGCATTTTCCACAAGCTTTTTCTTGTTCTTGCCCTCCAGGAGGTTCCTCAGATAGTCCCATATTTTTTTCATGCGTTTCTCCCCTCTATTCTCCCGCTTGGATAACGATATCCTCACTTTTTACATCCAGAAGCTTGTTGACCTTTTCTTCAATTTCCCTTTTCAGTACCCCCGGCACGGCCTCCTGCTTTGCGGGAGCTTTGGCACCGGATTGTTCATCCTTTGTATCCACTTTTACCCTATCTATTTTCACCACCGGTTCCGTCGAATTGCTTTTCTCCTCCGGCGTCAGCTGCAGATAAACTCTTTTTATCTGTCCAAAGGCCTCGGATTTGTAATCTTCATTGATAATGATGTCGGCTTTTACACCCCCCACACCCTCGATTCCCTTGAGTCCTTCCTCCAGCTGCTTCACCAGCTTGCTCCTGTAGACTTCCACGATCTGCTGCCCCTGGGTCTCTTCTATCCGGCTGCTGTTTGCCGTAATCTCCTTCCGGTCCAGAAAGTTGCTGCCCGACAGGTAGAATTGCTCCAGGTCCACCCCCTTGGCATAAAGCTTTAAAAAAGGATTGATGATGGCAATAATCAGGACAAACCCGGAGATAAGGTTTATGATTTTTTTGGTTTTCCCCGTAGGAACGAGGATTTCCAGGAGCACCACGAGGATGGACAGGGTGACGATGTTAAAGACCCAGCCCTTCAAGAAATCAATCACAAAACCACCCCCTTTACCTTATCATTGCCGATATGTTGCCGGCACTTATGATTGCCGTGATGGAAATCAGGAACATAAAGGCCACCGATGCCACAATGCCGATAACAAACGTAAGTGAGCCCGAAATGCTGTTGATGCAGTTTGTTATTCTCTTTTCTGACAGGGGCTCGATCAAAACACAGGTCAGCCGGTAAAGGGCCATAATGGCAAATATTTTAAGCAAAGGAACCAGACATATGGCAAGAATCCCCACCATGGCGGCCACTCCTGCGGCATTTTTTATCAACAGGGCACAGCCGATCACAGCGTCGGCCGCATCGGCAAGGTATTTTCCCGCAACAGGTATGAAGGCACCGATGGCAAACTTGGCAGTTTTGCCGGTAACCCCGTCCACCACGGCTCCCAGGGAGCCCTGTACCGACACTACCGCAATAAAAACCGTCAGAATGATTCCCAGACACCAGGCACTCACCTGCTTCAAAAGTCCCGCAAGTCTGGAAACCTGCACCTTGTCCGATATATTGTCAACAATGGACAGGACCGTTGAAAGAAATATCAGCGGAATTAGAACATTTTTGAGGATGGTGGCAGCCACCTGTACGATCATGATGAGGATGGGCTGGAATATTCCCGCGGAGGTGATGTTCCCTCCCGACATCATCAAGGTTATTAAAACCGGTATGGTGGCCTGCATGAAGGCAACCATGCTGTCAATAATCTCCTTGCCCAGGTTCAAAGCGGTATTGAAGCCTGTAATCAATATGGACACAATCACGACATAGCAGGCAAAAAAGGCCAGTTCCCCCACACTGTCACTGAGGAAGGAGGTCTGAAGATTTTTCAGCACCGCACATAGAATTGTCAGGACAATGAGCTTAATCAGAATGTGCAGGTTAACGTAAATTTCCTTCAGCAGATAGGAAAGACCCCTATTCATAAGGCCTACCGGGCTGAACTCAAATTTTCCCCGGGTTCCGTCCTCGATAATCTTTTGGGGGTCAAATTCCGGCAGTATTTCTCTCAGCTCACTGCTGTCATATTTGTTCAGCTGTCCCTCCAGGCTTTTGACGTCGCCGGACCGGAGCTGTTCCTCCACAATCCTGTCCTCTACCGCCTTTTCATCCTTTGCCGTTTCCGCCAGGGCAGCCTGAGGAAAAAACAGGATTGTCCCACAGATAAAAAGACTTGTTACCAGCAAAAGTATTTTTCTTGTGTTTATCGCATTTCCAGAGCGCATGTTTTCCTCCGTTTCATGGGGTATTAAGGCATGATTCCGATGATCAGGTCCAAAAGGGAGGTTATGATGGGTACCGCCAGCACCATGATCACCACTTTTCCAGCCAGCTCCACCTTGGATGCGATGGAGGATTCTCCCGCATCCTTGCACACCTCCGCACCAAATTCCGCAATATAGGCGATCCCTATGATCTTCAAAAGTGTCGTCAGATAAATGGAATCGATATTTACCTTCTTTGTATAGCTTCCCAGAAGCTCTAAAACGGCCCCCAGCTTGCTTGCCGCAAGCATAAAGATGATGATTCCCGTGATTATGCTCACCTGCAGCGCGATTTCAGGCCTCTGTGCTTTTAAAACTACGATGAGTATTGTAGCAACAATCCCTACTCCAACGATCTGAAGTATATCCACCTTTTCCTCTACCTCCGTGTTTTTCAAAACTGAAACATGGTTTTTACCGTATCAAAAAGATTGACAATCTCTTTTGCAACCATCATCAGTACCACCACCAGGCCTGCAAGGGTGGTCATCATCGCCATCTCGTCCCTTCCCGATTTGCTCAGTACCGTATTTAAAATAGAAATGAGTATTCCGATGGCTGCAATCCTAAAAACCAGATCAATTCCCATAGCTTTATCCTTCTCCTTTATCATCATTGGCTGAAGCTTTTCAGAATAACATGATTACCAGCGCCAGACCTCCCAGCACCCCCAGGCTCTTAAACATTGACTCGTTTTTTTTCCTGCTCTCCTCCGCTTTCTGTTCCTGCAGCTTTAACTTCTCGACGGTGAGCCTTATATTTTTTATCTGCCCCTCCAGGTCCGAATTGCCCAGCATTTTGCCAAAGGCCATCAAAATCCCTATATCTTCTGCTTTCAAGGCGGTTTTTTTTGCGTTTCTATCCACCGCCTGCTCCCAGGCCTGACAGGCGGTGGCAGAATCACTGCTCTTAAGATTCAGGACCGTATCCCTGAAAAAGCCTGTGACCTCACTGCCGCTGCTGCCGCTTATTTTTTCGAAGGCCTCCGAAAGCACGTTGGAGAGATAACATATTTCCGTTTCGAAAATCTGGAGGAGCCCCTGGAGTGTCCTCAGTTCCTGGGGCCTGCGGGAGCTGTCCCTGGAATAGGCATAGCCTATAAGGCTGGAGGCCCCGATCACCAATATGCTTCCCACGATTTTCAGCAGCATTTTTCACCCTCATCCCTTTCCATGTACCGGTTTGATGTGCGTTGTCCTCTTTTGTAGAGAATCTCCATGCTTTGGCCGTCGATCACCTCTTCAAGGGTCCCCGGCCCCCCGGCACTGCTCAACACGAGATATCTGTCAAATACCTTTTCTTCCATCATTTCAAGTACTTCTTTCCTGGTTTTCAATTCCGATACATTGTACCCATGGGCCGTTGTAATAATTTTCACGCCGGCGTTGAGCACCTGCATCACTGCCTCCCTGTCGCCCTGGTTGCCGATCTCGTCTGTGATGATTACCTGAGGCGACATGGACCTAAGGAGCATGGGCATGCCGATGGATTTTGGACAGCCGTCCAGCACGTCGGTTCTGATTCCTATGTCATTTTGAGCCATCCCCTTATAGCAGGCGGCGATTTCAGACCTTTCATCCACCAGTCCCACCTTTAGGCCCGGTCCACTGCCCGCACCGTCGCTGAGCACCCGTGCTACATCCCTTATCATGGTGGTTTTACCGCACTGGGGAGGGGATATGAGCAGCGTGTTGAACACTTCACCCTTTGGGTTGAGCAGGTACTTCAGTATCTGCCTGGAGCAGCCTTTAACCTGTTTTGCCATCCGGATGTTCAGTCCCGATATGTCTTTGATATTTTTTACGGCAGTCCCGTCCATTACGGTCCTACCGCATATCCCCACCCGGTAACCACCCCGCAGGGTTATAAATCCGTTTTTGATCTCATCCTGGTATGCGTAAATAGAGTTTTCACTCATCAGTTCCAGTGTTTTTATCATGTCCTCCTGAAGGACGATAAAAGGCTTTACGGATTCTCCTTTTAAGACGCCCCCGGTTTCAACCAGCCACTGTCCCTTCCTGTTTTGAACCATCAGCGGCTTGCCCGCCCTGAGTCTTACCTCTTCCAGCGAGTCAAAGGACCGTGCCTCAATTTTTTCAAGAACATGCCGGATGGGCTGTGCAAAATACTTTAAAACCTGTGGCTGCTCTCTGCCTGTCCAGTTCTTTTCAATCATAAGCCTTTCGTCGGTATTCATTGCTCTGTCTTTCCCCCGGTCCTATTTTTTTGGACATATCTATAAGTATTTGGCTTTGTCCAAATTTATGACTGTTAAGAAAAACAAAAAAGGAATGATCGATTTGCGATCATTCCTTTTTAACCTTTAATATTCAGTTTCAAAGCGGCCGGAGAAAATTATTCGTGGTGGTCTCCACATTCTTCGCAGTCGCATTCCCATTCAAGCTCAATTTTCTTGTGGCAGCTGGGGCACTCGATGGTTTCCCCGTCATCGTCGATCATGTCTTCATCCACGCTGATGGTTTCGTTGCAATAAGGGCATTCGATTTCGGCGAAGAATATCTCGTCGTCGTCCTCATCTTCCTCGTATTCTTCATCAAATATGGCCCTTTCAATCTCCGCCAGGTCCTCGTCGATGTTGTCAACCTGCTCGCTCAACTGCTCCTGAACTTCTTCAACGTCCTCCACGGCCAGGGCAAAATCATCCATCACTTCCAGAATTGCTTTGAGAAGCTTGCCTTCATTGGTCGAATCACTGATTTGCATTCCCTCAGCCAATCCCCTTAGATATGCAACACGTTCCTTTAAATAACTCATGTTTACCTCCAAATATTGAAACCTATATAAATTATTTGGTCAATTGCCCCGATTTTATTCAGATTTCCGGTGAATATTTACCGGTACACTAGGCTCTTTCCATATATTCCCCGGTTCTGGTATCGATCCTTATCCTGTCGCCCTGATTTACAAAAAGCGGAACCTTTATAACAGCACCCGTCTCAACCGTTGCAGGCTTTGTGGCTCCCTGGGCCGTATCGCCTTTGAAGCCCGGCTCTGTTTCAGTAATTTCAAGCTCTACAAAGGTCGGAGGCTCTATGCCGAAAACATTCCCTTTATGTGAAAGAATTTTTACCACTTCATTTTCCTTTACGAATTTGAGGAAATCACCGATGGCGGCAGCATTCAACGGCATTTGCTCATAGGTTTCCACATCCATGAAATAGTAAAGGTCTCCGTCATTATAAAGGTACTGCATGTCCTTTCTTTCAATATGCGCCTTGGGCATTTTGTCAGAAGGGTTGAAAGTTCTTTCAACCGTAGCTCCCGTAACAATGTTCTTAAGCTTGGTTCTTACGAAAGCAGCTCCTTTTCCAGGCTTGACATGCTGGAATTCCACAACCTGAAAAATATTGCCGTCAAGCTCGAAGGTGGCGCCGTTTCTAAAATCTCCTGCAACTATCATTCTATTTTCCCTCCACTTAATTGGATAATACTTTTTAACTGTAAAAGAATCATCAAAATATCAGAAACTCTTATATTTAATTATTTCCTAGTTTATCTTAAAATAAAATTCTACTTATTTCAAGAAAAATTTTCTTCTGGAGCCATATTTATTAAATATTTAATGTTATGGCTCTCAATCGAAGGATTCCTTAAAGGGACTTATAATATTGCCTCCGATTTTGTGTGGACCCTGCCAGGTATCCGGCCGGATCAATTATAAGATTATCATTTCCTTTGTGGAAGAAGTCAGCACACTGGGGCTGCCGCCGTTTATAATGATAATGTCCTCGATCCTCACTCCACCAAGTCCGCTCAGGTAAATGCCCGGCTCTACGGTAACGGCCATCCCGTCCTGCAGGACGGTTCCACCCATGAGAGAAAGCCTGGGCTCCTCATGAATTTCCAGGCCCACTCCATGGCCAAGTCCATGGCCGAAATGGTCTCCATATCCCTTGCCTGCGATATGCTCCCGTGCAATAGCGTCAATCTGCTTGCCGGTCATACCCGCTTTCGCTCCTTCGATTCCCATCAGCTGGGCTTCCAGCACGATATTGTATATTTTTTTCAGTTCCTCCGCGGGCTGGCCCAGGAAAACCGTCCTTGTCATATCGGAGCAGTAATCCATGTACAGGGCTCCAAAGTCGAGGGTTATGGCGTCACCCATCTGAAGCTTCCTTTCCGAGGCAACCCCATGGGGCATTGCGGCCCTCTCTCCCGATGCCACAATGGTCTCAAAGGAAGGTCCTCTGGCTCCCTGCTTTTTCATGAAATATTCGATCTCCGCAGCGATTTCGACTTCCGCCACTCCGGGTTTTATATGGTTCAACACGTGGGAAAAGGCTCCGTCGGCTACGCTGACGGCCTTCTTTATAGTTTCAATTTCCCAGGCGTCCTTTACGATTCTCAAAGCCTCAACAGCGCCTTCAAGCGGGAGAAATTCGGAAATTTCAAGTTTTTCATCGAATTCCCGGTAGCTGTCAAAGGTCATAAAGTTCTCTTCAAAGGCAAGCCGTTTGATGCTGTTGGATACAATCAGCTCGTTTACGGCTGCCAGAACATTTCCCTGGTATTTGACAATCTCATATTCCGGTGCCTGTTTTCCCGCCTGCTCCACATACCTGAAATCCGTCAGCAGGAAAGCCTTGTCGTCAGTTATTACAAGAAAGGCCGATGTGCCTGTAAAGCCGGAAAGATAGATGTAATTCTCCCTTTTTACGATTAATGCCCCATCCAGGTTTTTCTCCCTCAGCCTGTCACGGAATTTTGAAAGCCTGTTTTTAATGATTTGATTTTCCATAACATCCTCCTCTTTTATATGGCCGCAGCCGCATGTAACGCCAGTATGTAGCTTCCGCCGCCAAAGCCGCAGATCTGCCCCCTGCAAACAGGTGCGATCACGGATTTGCTCCTGAACTCTTCCCTGGCGTGGATATTTGACAGGTGTATCTCAATTGCCGGCAGCTCCACGGCCTTTATTGCGTCCCTGATGGCAAGGCTGTAATGAGTATATGCGCCCGGATTGATGATAATTACATCATATTTCCCCCTGCCATCATGAATCCGGTCAATGAGCTCCCCCTCATGGTTGGATTGCAAAAAATCCACTTCCAGGCCCAGTTTTGCGGCCTCCCCGTTGACTTTTCTGGCGATATCCTCCAGGGTTTCCCTGCCGTATACGTCAGTTTCCCGGGTCCCCAGCAGGTTCAGGTTGGGTCCGTTCAACAACAATATTTTCTTCATAATCAACCTCCCAAAACACCTTCATATATTTTCTTAAGCTTCAAGGCGTCCTCCGCCATCAGATCCCGGGATTCGCATATGACCACCGGCTCCATTTTCCTCTTTGCCATTGCTTCCGCCAATTGTGCAAATTCAGGACCGTACTGGGTGTCGGAAATGGTCCAGTGTTTCTTTTCGCCTCCCGCCGTATACTCAATCCTGCTGAAATGGATATGCAGCCTTCTTAACCTTTCCTCACCGATCGCCCCTTCTATCCGGCCCAGAACCGCTTCAAAATCCTCGACGGAATTCAGGCAGCCCATTCCCCTGGCATGCAGGTGTCCAAAATCCACCGTGGGGATCAGCCGTTCATCGATGCGGCACATGGCAAGGATTTCCTCCAGATCGCCCAGCTGGTTCAGCTTGCCCAGCACCTCGGGACAGACAATCGCACCGGAAAGCCCCAGTCGGTCGGCCTCTTCAAGGGTATCCTTCAATACCTCAATGGCCGTGTCCAGGGCCCACTTCCGGCTGACTTTCGAGGCAGAGCCCGTGTGGACCACCACTCTTTTGGCGCCCATCCATTTGGCGGCCTGCAGGCTTTCAAGTATGTAGCGCCTGGAGTTGTCCCTTTTTTCCTTCTCTTCGCTGGCCATATTAATATAGTACGGGGCATGGATGCTCAAAAATATATCGTGTTTGCGGGCTTCCTCCCCCAGCTGTCCGGCCATTTTTTCATTTATTTTTACGCCCCGGTTGCACTGGTACTCATAGGCGGAAAGGCCCATGTTCCTGAGCCACGCAGGCATTTGCACCGACGACTTGCCGCCCTGCGCATAGAAGCTTTCAGAGTTCCCTGAAGGCCCGAATCGAATCATTTGCTGTCCTCGCTTCAAATCGTTTTTGTACTATTATATACCGAAGGCTGCAAAAATAAAAGGAGGCTTTCGCCTCCCT
>JAFADI010000273.1 GCA_023424965.1 Bacillota bacterium | reverse complement strand
GACATATTCGATGATGCGCTCCCGCAGTCCCTCAAATTGCGGCCAATATGCTTTCAAGCCCACCGTGTATAAACCGATTTTTGCTTTCTGGGGAAGTTTGATTCTTTTGTCGGTATTCATCGTTTTCTCTCCTTCTTATCTCCCTGAAATTAAATATTTATATCGCGCGCTATAAATCAAAGCCATTGCCGACAATAAAATAGTACTACTTTTTAAAATTTTTTACGCTAGACTGCGTTGCTATTAGAGGTAAGCAATTGCTTTCTTTATTGAACCCGGTACCAGGGGCCGGTCACTTTTGCACAAAAATAAACCTCCCGGCAGAAGTGCCAGGAGGTTTATCCTCCATGGAGAAATTTGATTTTGTATTTAAAAGCCCACGCTTACTGAATTTCACAGCAAATTATCCGCATAGCAATCGTTGCATTACGTCCACTTTAGATATTGATAACTTTATTAAAAGGATAGGCTCTGCATATATGTTTGCTGTAATATGCCCCAAAGTTGGGGACTGTCCCCACGCTGTCCAGGCCCCTGGTCACAATGGAACAAATCCGCAACGTTTCTTGCCTGCTATCAGGAATAATCCGGATTAACCGATACAGTTTTTTGCCTCCTTCTGCCGATAAAGAAAAATATGACTGCAATGGCCGCGAAGAATACTACCGGACTCATGGATGCCACCCGGGTATTGACCTTTTCACCAATTGTTCCCATAAAATACGGGATAACCGTGCCTCCCAGGCCACCACTTCCAACCAGCAGTGCAAATACCGTCCCTGATGCTTCCTTATAATCCTTGCTTCCAAAAGCCGCTATCAGCGGCCACTGGCTGGAGAAACCGAATCCCAGTCCGATGATAACGACCCACATGATCAATTCATTCATGTGCAATCCTGACAGATATACAAATAACGCGGATATCACCGCCAAAACAATAATGATATGCCTTTCGGCGAACCTGAAGGTGAGATGTCCGCAGATAAACCTGCTGACTGCCATCGACGCCCAGAAAGCTCCAACGGCGATGCTGGATTTTGCAATGGAGAATCCCATATTCTCTTTAAGAAAAGTGGACATCCATCCCCAACTGCCGATTTCGGAGCCCGTATAAAGGAACATGCACAAGCAAATCAAAAGGAAACGCCCATCCGTCACAAGCCCTTTGAAGAGCTTCCATGAAATGCCGTCTGGATTCCGAAGGTTTGGCATTCTTGCGATGATTAACAGCAACGCCAGCAGCAGGTTGATACCGCCAAGCAAGAAATAAAAATACCCCCAGGAAACGCCGGACGCCACAAACAACCCTGCCGTAACAGGCCCGATGACGGCGCCGATGCAAAAAAACACCTGGGTGAAATTCACATAGTAGCTGGCTTTCTCCCGATTGATATCCGATACGACAGCACTGATCAGCGTCTCAATGATTCCTCCGAAACCTCCGATCAACGCCATGACAATACATGCAACATAGAAATTCGAAGACAGCGGAAACAAGATCAGTGATGCTGCAAAACCGGCAGCGGCAACTGCAAGGATGCTCTTTTTCCCCAGTTTATCGGCCAGCACGCCGCCAAACAGGATAAATGCCACAAAGCCGATGAAATTGGCTGTAAAAACAATTCCCGATTGGGCGAGAGACAGAGAGAATGTGGCGGAGATTGAAGACAAGAGGGGACTGTAAGAGGTTAAAACCATCCCGAAAACGGTAATGACGGCAAAGCAAAGGTACGTAGCAAATTTGTTCTTCATTCTGGTGTCTCCTATAGGTTCAAGATTTGCTTACCTGGATAATTATAGCATAAATGCACCCGGGGATGAAGCCCCTGGCACTCCATCGTTGGTCCCGCTTCCGCCAAGGCCAAGGATGAATTTTCTGCACCCGCTGTCCAGCGCATGCTTTATAAGCTGCCCCGTACCGTAGGTGGTGGTTTTCATCGGATTCCTTTCATGCCTGGCCGATATTGGCCTCTTCTATATTCATGTGGTAAAGGTCTGCCATAACTTTTACAAAGGGACTGTCCACCTGCCGGGCGATATTCACCGCCTGTTCAACGGTGTTCACCATGTGGTCTTCATACCGGTTTAACGGCTCCAGCAGCAATGAAACCTCATATTTTTCGGCGGCCTCCCGGATTTTTTCAAGCCCTTCCAGAAGCACCCGGGTGTCCTCTTCTTCGGTACGGGGCGAGCTGAAGGGAGGCAGCCGTTTTGAGTGCATGCCGTAGGCGGCAGGTGCTATAATGCCCTGTATTCCCAATTTTCCACAGCGCTTCATGGTGTCAATAATGGCATTGACAGCCGTATCTCTTTGCTCCTGCTGGAAATGCCCCAGCCACCCCCGGTAACCGCCGCAAAGGGTTCTGCTAGATACTCAGGAAGGCCATCACTTCCATGCCTTTTGCCTTTCGAAAGAACATCCGCGATGCTATTTTCCCATATGACAATATGTAATTTTGACAAACAGTCCATATGCTTCCATTATATAAAGTCGCAGCGTATATGTATATATCACAAACACAGGAGTATTTTGCATTTCTACATATCCCCCATGCCCCGGAGGGAAGAAAACTGTTTCCGGGCATGACAAAGGGCCGCAGACATTATGCCGGCGGCCCTCGCTATCGAAACAGCTTCAACATGCTATTTAAAAATTGCAGCTTGCGGGAAGGCTCGCGACAGGCTTCCTTCTCCTTCGACATACGGCTTGCAAGGATATGTAGATAATCCAGTTTTTCAGTTTTGCAATATCTTTCAAATTCGTTCGCCGGTTTTATTTTTGAAGTAAACTCCCTGTCATAGATAATCATTTACGCGGCCTCCTCTATGGAATAATAATTAGTTTTTTACTCATCTATTAATTACGTAATTACGCAATAAACTAATTGTGTAATTACTAAATTATAGTGTCCCCAGAAGAAAATGTCAATAAAAAAAAGGTGATGATTTCAGGTTCAAATCATCACCTTTTTCAAATTATATAAATCCTGTGTCCAGTTATTTCTCCGATAAAAACTCCTGTATGTTCTTAAGCAGCCCGTCGATTTCCCGCTTATTCAGTTTAAAATACTTGTAATTGTCCGTTTTCTCTTCAACAATCAGGTCCATTGCTCTCAGTTGTTCCAGGTGTCTTGAGATTGTTGCCGTTGAAAGCTTTAATCTCTCTGCCAGCAGCTTGCCGTAAGACGGCTTGCTTCTGAGATGCTGCAGTATCTGAAGTCTTGTCCTGTCGGACAAGGATTTAAACGTGGCCAGGACTTTGTCTATTTCTTCATTGTCAACCCGTTCCTCATCTTTCACATTGTAGAACAGCATGAAAATATCTTCATTCCAGCCAGCTATATTGAGGTCATGCAAGAAGAAGGTCGGCAAAAAGTAATACCGGGCATAAGAGGACTTGCATATAAAGTTCTTGTTTTTGATCTCCATTGCCAGGTCAAGAGGGCTTTTATTCAGAAGCCTGCGCCGGATATCTTCCACCGACTGCTTGTATACACCGGACAATTCGTCGACTTTTATGCTGAACTCCTCATCATTATATATTTCTCTGGCCAGGTTTATGAGACCGTTTTTATAGTTGGCCGTGTTGTAAACAAGGGCCTGGATCGGTTCAGTCCCCCCTTGCCACAAGCTGCTGGTCAGTTCTTTAACTAAAGACTGGAATCGGCCTCTGTCGTTTCTGGCAGCTTCAATTTTTTCCCTGGATATCTCTCTGTCAAATGCCAGGTATATAAAATCCACGTCGTGATAGCCGGAAATCTTTTCTATGAACAAATCGAAGTCATGATATATCCCCTCATTCAGGAAGAAGCCAAAAAAGTCAGCTCCGGGAAATTTTATTCCCGAAATCAGGTTCAGAAAATTTATACTCTCCACGGTCAACTTTTTATGAAGCCGGTCGATGAATTCTCTCTCAGATTCATAACGCCTGCTGTCCACCAGTATTCTCATGACAGCAATCATTTCCGCAATTTTTGAAGGAAATATCTCAACCTTATATTGCTCTTCATTCAGATCGATTTGAAACGGAGCCATTCTTTCACCTCGGAAATTTTCTAAATACTCGTCGCGCATCCTAAATCATTCTATCAAATAATAGGCTCATTTAAAATAGCAATATCCCAAATCGATCACATTGCCCAAGCAGCTCCGGATTTTACTCAATTCCCTTTCTTGCCACAAAAGCCGCCAGGTCGGCATACCTGCTGGAAAATCCCCATTCATTGTCATACCAGGCCACCACTTTGACCATGTCATCCTCAACAACGGCAGTCAGCAAGGAATCAACCACAGATGAGGCCGGATTGCCCTGGTAGTCCACCGAAACCAGCGGTTCCTCGGAATAGTCCAACACACCCTTCAAAGGCCCTTCTGCCGCGGACTTCAGCGCGGCATTCACTTCCTCCCTGGTTACGCTTCTCTCCAGTTGGACTGCCAGGTCAACAACGGAGACAACCGCCGTTGGGACTCTATACGAATATCCATTCATTTTTCCCTCCAGCTCGGGTATGACAACGCCAATTGCCTTGGCAGCACCGGTCTTCGTCGGAATGATGGATAAGGCAGCCGCTCTCGCCCTCCTCAAATCCTTATGGGGAAGATCCAATATTTTCTGGTCATTGGTATAGGCGTGCACCGTGGTCATAAATCCCTTTTTGATCCCGAAATTCTCATGCAGCACCTTGGCCAGAGGAGCCAGACAATTGGTTGTGCATGAGGCATTGGAGACAATATTGTGTTTTACGGGGTCATACCTGTCTTCGTTGACGCCAAGAACTACCGTGATATCCTCATCCGTTGCGGGTGCGGAAATCAGCACTTTTTTGGCTCCGCCTTCCGTGATGTGCACCTCCGCCTTTTCCCTTTTTGTAAAAAGCCCGGTGGACTCCAGGACAATCTCAACGCCAAGTTCTTTCCAGTGAATGCTTCCGGGATTTCTTTCCGCCAGTATTGTTATTTCCCTGCCGTTGACCACCAGAGAATTCCCCTCCGCCTCAACGGTGCCGTTAATTTTTCCCGAGATGGAATCATATTTCAAAAGATGGGCCAGCGTCCCGGCATCCGTCAGGTCGTTAATTGCTACGACCTCCAGTTCCTGCGGGTATTTTTCCAGAATTATCTTAAAAACATTCCTTCCGATTCTTCCAAAACCGTTAATCCCTATTTTCGTGCTCATCATCAATTCCTCCTTGTTTTTTTCTACAAGTTGATTATAATAGATGTTGTGTTATAAATGAAATGCATATTAAACATATTTGTTATAAGGATAAGTTATAGCTATGAACCTGGAGTTATACAAGGCGTTTTTCTACACCGCCAAATACGGAAATATATCGAAGGCTTCTGAGCATTTATATATCACTCAGCCCGCCGTCAGCAGGTCCATCCGGCAGCTTGAGGACGCGTTGAAATGCGCTTTGTTTTTCAGGACCTCCAAAGGAGTGATCTTGACTCCGGAAGGGGAAGTTTTGTTCAAATATGTGGAGCAGGCGCTCAACTTCCTGGCGGCGGGAGAGAAAAAAATCTACGATGTTCAGGACTTGCTGGACGGGGAAATACGGATCGGCGTAAGCGACACCCTGTGCAAATATTACCTTTTGCCTTATTTGAAGCTGTTCAACACCCTTTATCCCGCGATAAAGATCCACGTGATATGCGCTACGACACCGGCCATCATACAGCTTCTGAAAACAGGCAAAATAGACTTCGGCATTATTAATCTTCCTTTTGACGACGAGCAGCTTGAATTCAAAAGCATTATGGAAGTGCAGGATTGCTTCGTGACGGGGCAGAAATACAGGCATCTCAGCCAGAGAATGCAGCCCTTGAGCGAAATACTCCGGCATCCCCTGCTCCTGCTTGAAAGGAACAGCAATTCAAGATTATTCATGGACCAATATTTCAAGGCTAATTCTGTGTCCGTCACCCCGGCTTTTGAACTGGGCAACGTGGACCTTCTGATCCAGTTTGCCAAATATGATTTCGGTATCGCCTGCGTAATAAAGAATTTCATCGGAGATGAACTGGACAGAGGCAGGCTTTTCGAAATCAAGCCCGTGGAGAAAATCCCCTCCAGGAGCATCGGCGCCGTCTGGCTGAAAAATGTGCCCCTGTCTGCCGCGGCAAAGAAACTCATCAGCAACCTGGATTATATCGAAACCTCGGAATTCTGACGAACTAGAAAAATTTGAACACATTGAAAGTTTCCCCATTGCTCCGAATTACCAGCACATTATAAAGAAATGGCCGCCTTCTTGAAAGGGAGCCTCCGCAATCCATCTCTTTAATAAAACATCCGCAGGCATGATTTCATATGGTACCCAGGAAGACGGGCTACCGTTATGTTAATCGTCAAATCAGCGACGTTGCAATAATTGCCCAGCATCACAAAATAAAGAAAAACGTCTGCTTTTGCAAACATTAACAACTTTTTATGCAGTATGGACGTCTATAAAGTGTAACTCAGTTAAGATACGTAGCTTAATCAAAGAAAAGGAGGCATTGGCGCCAATGAGTAAAAGCTGCCCGGAAAGTCAAATAGCAGATTATGTTGTCACATATAAAGAAAATATCTATCGATTGGCCTTTAGTTATGTTAAGAATGCCGATGATGCTTTAGATATTGTTCAAGAAGCTGTATACAAAGCCATTTCATCGAAGGATTCCCTGAAAAATTCCGCTTACATAAAAACATGGTTTTACAGGATTGTCGTAAATACTTCGCTGGATTTTCTGCGAAAAAAAAGAAAGGGGGGTGTTATAGGAGAGGAGGGCTTTGACAGTTTAACCTCCGGGACAGTTGACGAGTATGAAAATTTTGACCTGCAAAGGGCACTGGATACTCTACCCGACAATTACCGTACTGTAATAACATTGAGGTATTTTGAGGACCTAAAGATAGAGGAAATTGCAGAGATTCTTAATGAAAATATTAATACAGTAAAAACCCGCTTATATAAGTCGCTTAAAATGTTACGCATGGAAATGAATGATTATGAGGAGGTATAACATGAAAAACCAAAGCCTG
>JAFADI010000207.1 GCA_023424965.1 Bacillota bacterium | reverse complement strand
TTTATATTGTATCATGCTGGATTGATGATGAGAATTGAAATTATGTAAAAGATTGTATTGCATGGTTGAACGACGGTTGATAATTTGAACATTTTTTCTGGAATGTCCAAATATCAGCCGTCGTTTTTTATGCTCAATTTCTTTGTTCACGTGGGTTTGGGCGTTTCTGATTTTTTGAGATTAGTTTTGTGTCCATAATACAAAACCTTGAAGTTGAATGAACAAAAAGTAAAAAAATCAACTTTCGAACATAAGTGTCTAATTTGCTTTCTGGGTTTATTTGTCATAAAATAAGTTTTCATAGGTATTTGGCGTTTTATAGGCCAGCGTAACATGTGGACGTTCTATATTATAAAACTCTATGTATTTCTTGATTCGCTCTTTGAATTCATCTACTGAATGATAGTTGGTACGATAAAGCCCTTCTTTATTTCATGGACGAGAAGAATCACACCTAACCTTCCAAGATAGCTGGACAGTCACAAGTGATTGTCCAGTTCATTTTTTGCCTATTTTACGGGACTTTTAGCCATGAGGATCAATTTGTAAAGGTTGAAGGGCATTGAAAATTTTGCGCGAATATCTCTTCAAAGGTTTTTCGATGAACTGTTAAAAAAGGTAGGCGGTAGGATGACCCAAAAACGACTTTTTCTATGATTTTGTGCTATTTTTTATTTACAGGTAAATCCAATTTAAATATAATCTTTATAGTGGCAATTAAATTATGATTATGTGCTTTAGGGGTAAAAATTATGGAGAAAAATATAAAAGTAAAGTTAACCACGGATTTAACAAAGTATGCAGAGGGATTAATTGCCGGAATAGAAGGGATTACCGTTGGACGTCAGGGGATATGGAGCAGAGGCAGTGATCGGTTTATTACAGTCAGCTTTCCTGGGATCGCTATGCTGGATGTATTATGGAATTCATTAGAGATCGTTGATGAAGAAGTAATCCAAGAAAACGAAAGGCAAAAAGAGATTTTTGTGGAAAATTTAAAAACGGCTCAAGATGTTACGTTATATTTAGGGCCCAAAGGTGGCTTTAGATCACTTTCTTATAGCTATTTTGATAAAGAATCCGGGATAGCAGTTCACACCTCGGTTGGATTCAAAGAAGAAGCATACAAAATTATAGATATACTAAAAACTCACAACATACCTATAAAGCAAGAAATCATGAAATAAAGATCGCCGGTATATTTTTACTTCCCCCATCATATTGATCATTAAAACGATTATTGGAGGGAGAAAGATGGACAAGATCAGCCAGAATGTCATCTGTTACATATCAATAGACGAAATGGATCCCATTAGAAGCGAGCATATAAAGAAGCAAAAATTAAACCAGATAAAGGCGTTTTTGGATTGTTTGGGCGTAGCACAGAAAAAAGTATACATAGACGAGGGCTTTGTGGTGTCAGCATGGGAAAAGCCGCATCTAAAGGAAATTGTAAATAGACTTGAAAAAAATGAGTTCAGCGTATTCATTGCCGGTAGTATTTTTGATTTGGGAAATGATTTTCTGGATAGTATCGAATTTATCAAGCATTTGGTGAAAAATAATATAAGAGTAATTTGTATTGATAATAACATAGATTCTGCGTATTCTCTGTTCTTTAATCATTGATACTTCAAATAGGAATGTCACTGATGTCCGGACTCGCTCATGGCTTTTGACCATATTTGGTAGTTCACTTGCGCGCGTATTAAGAAATCTTCTTCCCACCATTACCCCAATAAAAAGAAGCCGGATACGGCTTTTTTTGTTTTTTGGCTATATTATGCTGTTTCTTGTTTCTCAAATGCTTTATCGGTATTCCTACCCCTAAATGTAATTGCCGCCCTTCGATCTGTTCACCAATTAATGAAATGATAGGATAATACCATATTGCATTTCTTTACATACTTATGGTGTTTGCAATTCTGTTCTAATAGGCTAAACTGGTTATATAAGAATACAGTTCGATCCAGATCGGAGTGACACGGAAAATGAAGTATGATTTTCACCGGCAGTTGGAAGGGATGGATTTTCAAAATTTAGCCCGTGATGTGATTCAGATCAGAGAAGGATTTTTATTTGAATCATTCAAAGAGGGGAAAGATAGAGGAATTGACGGCCGCTTCTGTAGTGAGGAAGGAGCTGTTATTCTGCAAGCCAAGCGGTATGGGGAATATAAGGCACTCAAGAAAGAGCTCAAAGAAGAAACGAAAAAGGTAGAGAAGCTGCAGCCTAAACGATATATCTTAGTGGTATCGATACCACTAGATGAAGGACAAAAAAGCGAATTAATGCAGTTCTTCCAAGAATACATCAAACAACCAGGAGATCTGGTTTCTAGCGATGACTTGAATAATTACCTGTGTCATCCACGGTATATGAATGTTGTACGCAATTACCCCAAGCTTTGGGCAGCTGGCGGTGCGGTGCTTCAGGAGTTAATACGTGAAGTAATCAACAACAGTGTTGCAGAGGAATCACGGCGGCAATTGGCTCTGGCCAAAGAGGCGCGAGAAACTTTTGTGGCCACTCGTATTTACCATGATGCAATGGACATGCTGGAAAAACAAAAATGCGTTATTGTTTCGGGCCAGCCTGGAGCCGGGAAATCCACGCTGGCCCGAATAGCGGCACTGTACTACATGGAAGTAGTGCACTTTGAGGAGTTTATATGGACAACCTCGTCAGTACAAAAACTGATGGATCTGTATGTGCCAGAGCGAAAACAGGTGTTTGTGGCAGATGATATTTGGGGCCAGGTATTCTATGCAGAAAAAAGGCATGACCGGGAAATGAGCTATCTGGAACAATTGCTATCACTTATCAAAAGAGACAAGAACAAAGTGCTCATCATTACAACGAGAGAATACATTTACCAGCAAGCAACTGCCAAATATTCCGTTATGCGTTTCACAATAGAACGCTATAAGTTGATCTGCCATATAGATACATATACAGATGCGGAGAAGGCGGGAATTCTGTTCAGCCATTTATACAACGCTAACCTCGCCTTTAAGTATGTTTGTCCTATTTACCGCCAGGCAGAAATAATTATTGGAATACCAGACTATAACCCCCGCATCATTGATTTGTTTCTGAAGAACAACGATCCTTGGAACGATAGTCCGGATGAATTTGTACAGCGGTTTATAGAAAATATAAGAAGCCCCTTCGCTTTTTGGGAAGACATTTTTAACAGGCTTACAGCGGAGGCAAGGCTGCTTGCTTTGATTGCCTTTATAACCCAAGGGGAGATGGAACCTGTAGGAATGAAAGACTTGGAGAAGGCGTATTACCATTGCTTGGCACATATGAAACATGCCCCGGACAACACAAGGAACTATTTTGCCTGTATTTCGGAGTTGGAAAAAACTATTATTGAGGTGGATACGTATTACAGTGACAGCGATGAGAAGGTCGTGCGTTTCCGCACACCTGCGGCGCAGGATTTTTTGCTGAAACACTTGAGAGAAAATATCGGTTGTTATGGACCTATATTGTTGGATGGGGTCTGTTATATAAATCAATTGATTTTCCTGATGAACGCCGACAAAATTTCCCTCACAGACACACTACATGAGAAAGCCTTTCATTTACTTATAGAACGCTTTAAGGAATGGGAATTTTCCTGGCCCTTTGAAGCCGATGAAAACTACACCTCCGAGGGCGAAGAGGAAACAAAAAGCAGCGAGTTATACAGATGCGCACTTCTGTTGCAGCTGCACAAAAAGAGGCCAAAGATTGAATCATTCAGTTTTCTGGAAAGTACAATCAAACGCTATCAATCTATGCTTAAAAGTGATAAAATACTTGCCTATGCCGATATGATTGTGTACCCTGCCTTGGTAGGAGACTGTAAAAAAATTGGAGTGGTTTTTGAAAACGAGGAGACCATTGTTGAGGAGTATTTTCAGCGGTGCTTTTTGGCAACCCATTATTACCATATGTGCAATTTTGCAAAAGAATTTGCGAATGCAGCAAGCCAATTGCTGCAACAGAACAAAAAATGGTTCCGGGCCAATCTTGAGGAACTTATTTGGGAAACGGTTGAATATTTTGAAATCCACGGCATGTACGAGCAGCTAGCTATTATGCTGGAAATTCAAATAGATTCTATATTTGAGTTTTTAGGGGTGCGTTATACTCAAAGATTCTATAAAGAGTTGAATGATAATCTAGAGTATCATGTTGCTATGCCGGATTCATTACAAGAAAAACATAATAAAGAGTTGCAAGCTTCGCTCCGGAATGAGAAATGGAAGGAACGCGAAAACCAAGAGAGGGAAGAAAAAATCCGGCTATGCGAGGTGATAGATCAGGGATGGGCGATGATTTGGGAAAAAAGCAGAAGCTGCTTGGAAGAGAAACAGCAGATTCAAGCAGTCGTCAGGGGAACTTTTTCCCCCACTATAAAAAAGCAGCTGCTGAAAGTAATTAAAAATGGGGAGCCCGGCTCCATCGCCTGTTTTTTGGAGAGGAAAAGTGGTATTGACCTTTTGGAAACGATGTTGCAAACAACAGAAGAATTGCCGTTGTCGGAAAAACATTTCCTGAGTAGGTTGGCAGAATTCTTTTTTGCAGAATGTCCTTGCAAGCCCTGCACAATGTATGATGTTCTGTGGCAAATTGCTGAGTGGGATAGCGACAGTTTGCTAGAGCGGGATTTGTTTGAAAAAGAGATAGCGGAAATAGCAAAAGGTGAAAATTACATTAATATTTTAGAACGTTTACAGCAGCATGGCATTATCAAAATGAGTGAACGCTTCATTCATTTTGAACAAGTGTTTCTGGCACATCTGCTACTTATCCAGCAGATCATAAGGGCAACTGAGGCGGAAGAAAAGGCCATATTATACAAAAACTTACGTGATGAAGAGGTATGGAATAATTTTGGCTTTATGTTGCTCACCATACCGCTGTTGGCAGAGTTGGATACGGAGAGTTTTCACCGCCACTATCTTTGCCCTATTCTACAGGAATTCGAAAAAGAGACTGTAGAAGAACAAAAACAGCCGTTCCTGTTTTTTAAAGGACTTGAGGTGGAATTTGATTTTTCTAAAGAGGATAGAGAACTCTTGGGTTCATGTATACACGCTCATGAATTGTTGACGGTGTTGGAGTGTATGGATTTATTCTTTCATGATGAATTAATTTCAGC
The DNA here is from genome assembly GCA_023424965.1 of Bacillota bacterium. Lineage (GTDB taxonomy): Bacteria > Bacillota > Clostridia > Acetivibrionales > JAFADI01 > JAFADI01. The sequence goes on along the minus strand of JAFADI010000207.1, from coordinate 56,310 downwards.
GAATTTCACAGAAAAGCTGGATACACTCCCTGCCGTGAGGGGATTTGAGCGTAGGGAGGGCAAATATTTGCTTAAAATTGGTTTGCTAGAGGATCAATTTATAAAGGCATGGGGATTTGCAGATACATCCGCGTCTTTCTTTACACTTTTGGAGCAGATAAAAGAATATTTGGTGTCCACTTCTTATAAAAGAAAAATTTCATCGGAAGTTCTTAACCTATGATACATTAAGGAATAATGTAAAGCATTATCGAAACGGAAACCGAAACATCTTTTTTGACCTAACTTTTCAAAGAAGCAGAAGTCAGAGTACTTAATCTGGCTTCTGTTTCTTTATACGCTGATTTAGAGAGAGTTGAACCCGGGAAGCACAAGCGTCAAGTGAAATGACCTAAATAGTCATTTCGCAGCGAGTGTAGGAGCCCGGTACCGGAGCGGAAGCGAAGGTGGGCGATGTCATCAGCATGCGAAGCAGGCGGCAATCCCTCTCTCTCCGCCAAAATAGAGGGCTTCAAGATTCAGACTTGAAGCCCTTTGTGATTTCTACCCCAACTTTACTCCTATGAGTTCTTTTTAACAATAGAACTCATAATCTCTTTTATAAAGGCTCTTGCGTCAGGGCTTAAATTACCTGCATATGAAATAAATATAACAATACCCCAAATTAAGTATAGTATATTGAGCAACAGTGATAAATCTGGAGAGATTGAAATGTAAAATAGTTTTTGGATGATAATATACACAATGATTGGAAGTACCAATAAATATGTAAGTAATAGATTCATTGCCAAAAGAATTGATGATATTACTGTTCGTGATGTATAATTATTACAGGAGACCCATTAAATTTAGATAAAATTTGCATTGATACTTACAACTATCCCAAAACCCGTATATGAGCGGACTACAATTGCCGCTAAACCTGGGTGAATTGAAGCGTTGCTTAGTATTTCTTGCTCAAATTAAATCTATATATGATGAGAGCAAAGGCTATAAGGAAGATTGCTACGATGTCTTAACAGTGATTGAAAACAAGAAGAGAAGAAACGTGTTGCTGGGGATTGGATGTGTTTTGGATGTCAGAGACTTTCATTAAGAAACCTGAGATGTTAATAACATAGTAGTTAAATGAAATAAATGTTTGAGGGTAGATGAGATGAAAACAACCCAGGAAATCTTAAATATAGTTGAACAACTGGATAAACATATTGCTGATGACTTTGAGGGTCAGGAATTGGACTTCAAGGAGTGGAATGAAAAGAGCAATAATGATGCTGTAAATCTTGCGGTCAAAATGGCTGTTTGTATGGCAAATGGCGGTGGTGGTATGATTGTGTTCGGGATCAGAGATAAAGTCACCGATAGAACCAATGCAGTCAAAGGAGTACCACTCTTTGTTGATGCGGTACTTCTGCAAAAGACAATATATGATAGGACTGAACCTCATATAACAGCAAACTTTGAGTGGGTGACGGTTCCTGAAGGGCATGGCCGGTTACTTCTCATGAGAATATTTCCTGGGATGCCTCCCTACACTGAAACTGATGGCAGCGGATCAATCAGAGTTGGAAAGGATTGCAGACCGCTTACAGGTTCTATGAGAAAGGAAATAATGCAGCAAAGTGGTGTATCAGACTTCACAATGACAGTTATTGATGCTCCTTGGAGAACCCTTTTCTCTCCTGTAGCAATGGAGAAGATCAGAGGCATCATGAAGGCTGAAAATGCACCTGCTGCACTGGGAAGCAAAACTGATGAAGATTTGCTTAGTTCTATTGGAGCCATAAAAGATGATAAGTTTACTTTTGGGGGCCTTCTGATCGTAGGTAATAATGAAGCCCTGGAAAGGTATATTCCTCATAATGGTTGGGATTTCAGGCGTATGCGTAGCTCAACTGATTATTCCACGAAAGATGGTGCTAATAATGCCATCCCTGTAGCATTAAATGAAATGGAAAGATACATGGCAGTAGACAATCCTGCCACCACTGTAGAATACGGATTTATTCACTATGAATTCAGCACTTATCCCAAGATTGCACTAAGGGAAGCACTTCTCAATGCATTTGTGCATCGTGATTACAGGATACCCGGAACTGTCATGCTTAAACATTATAAAGACAGACTGGTTCTTACCAATCCTGGCAGCTTTATTGGAGGAGTAACTGCTGAGAATATTTTGCATCATCCACCTGTGGCAAGGAATCCGCACCTCGCAGATCTTTTGGACAGGCTTCACCTAGTCAATAAATCCAACCTTGGAGTGCCGAGGATCTACAAATCGTTATTGGAGGAAGGCAAAGAACCTCCTCAATACCGTGAAATTGGAGAGTTTGTTGAGTTAAGCCTTATGGCCTCAACAATTATACCGGAGTTCAGGAATTTTATGATGGTACTTAATAGTAAAGGAATGGACCTGGATATAGATCACTTAATTATACTGAATTACCTACTTAAACACAGAGAGATTGATACATATGTAGCAGGGCAGATTTGTCAGCGTAACATTGACAATATCAGAGAAGTATTGAGCCATATGGAGAATAACCTGCGACTGATCCAATCAGGAGGCACAGTTAAAAAGAGGTACTACTCACTTACAAGAGAAATGTACGCTTTACTTCAAAAAGGAGTAGATTATGACAGAGATAGACGCCTTGACAAAGAATCAGTAAAGATGCGGATACTCTCTATATTGAAAGAACGAAATTTAAGTAATCACGAAGTACGTCAAATGACAGGCCTGGGCAGGTATCAGGTAATACGGCTTATGAAAGAGCTAGAAGAAGAGAATGTAAAATTGGAAAATAAAGGTAAGCATTCATTCTATTACCTTGACAAAACTTAATGTTGTGCCAGTGTTTTGTAACATTGAAGTGCCACAATAAAATATTTAATGTTGCATTTTAATGTTGCATGTAACATTAAATGTCACAATTGCTATATTACAAAAGATATAGTAGATCAGTATTAGATTAAGATGGACTGATAAAGTTGATAACATTCCCCCAAAACACCTTCGGATACCAGGTTGTACACTATGATATACGATAAAACAGCCAAATTTCAACTGGAAATTGTGTGAGCGCCAAAATAAAGGGCTTCAAGATTCAGACTTGAAGCCCTTTGTGATTTTTATACGATTTTCCACCTCTACTGGGAATTTCTATTCCTGCCTATTTCTCCAGCATAGACAACACGGTCTCTATTGCGCTCTTTTTCAGGATTGCATTGTGGCCGGAAACACAAAGATCGAAATCAAGTGCGAGGTATCGCTCCAGGGTGCTTCTGTAGATCTCTTTTTCGCAGGAGAGGGACGGAACTAAATTTTCCATAGTTTCCCCAACATTATCCGCAACGATGAGCACCCGGTCCGTTTCATCCAATATGCTTATGGAATCGGACGTATGACCGGGGGAATGAAACAGCCGGATGGCATCCTCTGCAAAGCGTAGCTCGCCGCTGAAAACCAAATCCGGCAGCCTCATTTTTACTTCTCCGCGGCAACGGTAGCCGTATTCGTGCATCATATGTTCCCATTCAGAACGCATCATCTCCCGACAAAGGGTATGGGAGATGACCAGACTGTCGTCAAAGGCGCCATTTCCCCAGACATGGTCAAAATGATAATGGGTGTTGATCACGATTGCCTGTTTTCCGGTATCTTTCAGATAATCCTTGATCGGCTGTGCACTCAAGCTTCCCAAGCCTGTATCAATAATGTAATTATAATGTCTTCCCTGGATCGCGTAGAGGTTCAAATCGCATGCAGAGGGGTTTTTATATGTAAAGAGCACCCCTCTTTGCCCAAGTCTTTTTATTTCCATAATCCTTTTGCTCCTTATAAAAGAGTATGCCCTGCCGGTATCATGGAGTTATGGAGAGAGAATGGAACTCCCGCTGCCGGTTGCTTTTTCTGCTAGTGTCTGCCAATAGGATATCACAGGAATAAGCATTAGTAAAATTGAAAATAACGAATAAATAATTCGATAATTTCGATGCTGATTCATGTTAGTGAATCAGAGCAAGTCTATAGAATTGGAATAGAAAATGGAAGATAAGACTAGTGAAAAAATAATCGGATACGGTATAATTCTAATTATGAGGTATACATAAAGGGGAGCGAAGAATGTACAAGGTATATATCGTTGACGATGAAACAAGGGTCCGGAAGGGGCTGCAAAGGCATTTCGATTGGGCCAAGTTTGATATTGAGGTGGCAGGCGAAGCCTCCAACGGTGAGCAGGCCTTTGAAATACTGCGGCAGCAACCTGTGGACATCCTTGTTACGGATGTGAAAATGCCGAAGATGGACGGCATCGAGCTGGCTTTCCGTTTGAGGGAGCTTTATCCCGAAATTAAAATCATTTTTATCAGCGGACACGACGACCTTGATTTTCTCAAATCTTCCCTCAAGCTTGGGGCTATCGATTACATCCTCAAATCCATTGACCTCAACGAGCTGGAACAAACCATTTGCCGCGTAGTCGGCATGATTGATGCCGAGCGGCAGAAGACGAGGCTGCTCCGGCAGATGGAAAACAAGGTGCGCCAGAGTATGCCCCTTTTGAGAGATAAATTCCTGGTTCAACTTTTGCGGGACCCTATTGAAAACGAATCCCGCCTGAACGAACGGCTGGATTTTCTGGGGCTGCACCTGCAGGAGGGCAGCAGCTTGTGCGTAATGGTGATTTCGGTGGAAAATTACTACGAGGTCTTTTCAGGGAAACAGGAACGGGATCGGCAGTTGGTTTCCTTTGCCCTCCTCAACATCTTCCAGGAGCTTTTGGAGAGGCACTTTGCCGGATACTGCTTTGAAATGCGGCAGGGTGAATATTCAGCAATTCTGATGCTGCGCGAGGACGGTGTCTTTGAAACCGAGCTTCTGGCCCTTGTGGCTGAAGTAAGAGAATTTTTGATACAACATTTGAGCATATACGTGACCGTTGGTGTCAGCCAGGAGGCAGATACACTGGCGGAGCTAAATGTCTGCTACAACGAGGCGGTCAAAGCCATCCGGAACAAAACCTACCTGGGTACGGGAACAACGGTAGCCATCGAAGGGTCCCGGAGGCAGGCAGAAGGTTTCCGGCTGGCTGCAAAGTTTAAAAAGCTGATGGAGCAGGTGGCACTGGGCGATACGGAGGTGCTGGCAGCTTTGCTGCAAGAGACCTTTCAAGCCATAGAAATGCAAGATGAGGCCACCCGGTGGGACCTATGCTTCAGCCTGATTTTCTTTGCCATTCCGGAGCTTGAAGAATACCGGGACAGTGTGGATGAAGAGTTTGCCAGTCCGCGCCTTGTGTGCGAACGGCTTCTTTGCTTAAAGACCACGGAGAGAATGTACCGGCTGGTGGAGCAATTTTATATTGCCTACAGTGAGGCTGCACGGAAAAAACGCAATAATCCTTTCAGCGCGGTGATTTCTCAAATCAAAAACTGCATTCATGCACGGTTTGACGAGAATCTCACCGTAAGCACCATTGCCGGTGAGGTTTATCTGACGCCTACCTATATCTGCCTGCTGTTCAAGCAGGAAACCGGCATGACCATCAATGATTATCTGACGGAGGTACGGATAAAAAAGGCGAAGGAATTTTTGCAGCAGCCGCAGATGAAGCTGTATGATATCTGCTTTGCGGTGGGATACACTTCTCCCAGCTACTTCTCCCGCCTATTCAAGAAGCACACCGGATATACTCCCAGCGAATACCGGGATATGACTGCCGGAACGGACCATGCCGCTGAGCCTGCCACGATCTGAGTAGAAAGGAGCCAACATGGCAAAACGACTGGAACGGGTCATGCAGGGCATCCGGGAAACTGTCTTTGACCGGTTGACGACCAAGCAGAAAATGGCAGTAATTTTTGTCATTTTTGTCTGCCTTCCCATGCTGGTGATGATGGCAGTATATTACCGATACTCGATGGATATTATCAAAACAGAGGTCTCCCAATCCATGCTCAAGGCGCTGGCCCAGACAGAAAACAATCTGAGCTTCCGCCTGTCCATGATTGCGGAATCGGCTGGCGGCGTCATGGATGCGGTATACCCCTATGTCAGCCGGAATTCCCAGGAGGACACCCTTGGCCAGCAAATTGACGACTTTGGCACCATATCCAACATTGCAGGGGCCTATAATGGCAAAAATATGATTCACAAGCTGAGGCTGTTTGTCGCAGACGATAAGCTCTACGCCCGGCAGCACGACCTTATTTTCGGGCTGTCTGAAATGGACTATACCGAGCAGCTGTGGCGGAGCTTTGACAAAGGCAGGAGCCTTTTGTGGCTGGATGCCTATGACTATGAAAACCGCCTGGAGCACCACCGTGACAGGATTTTCTCCTGTGTCAGCATGAAGCGGAAGCTTGGCAGCGACGAATTTGCGGCGGTGCTGTTTGCCGATGTCCTGGAAACGGATATCAGCAGCCTGCTGGATATGGGAATGAACTATGATGAAACCGTCTGTCTTGTCTCGGAGGAGGGCCTGGTACTTTCCCACAAACAAAAAAGCCTGTTAGGGAAAAGGATATTGTCTGATGCCGACCTGGCGGACATTGCGGCCCGGCAAAAGGGCATCCTCTATCCAAAGGAAGAAAATGCCTCCTACATTATTGCCTTTCAAAAACTGGATTTCTGCAACTGGTATCTCATTGCAAACTTCCCCCAGGATAAAACCTACGGGCTGGCGCGAAACTCCTTCAACTGGATGGGAATCACCATTATGAGCAGCATTTTTCTCATTCTCGTACTGTCGGCGCTGCTGTTTTTTTCCATCATCATCGATAGTACCATCAAAAGAATCAACCTGATGACCAACAAGATTGTCGCCCGGCAGAGTGCCCCGCCTCTGTTCCGGGACAAGAAAAAAAGCGCGGACCTGACGGACCTGGAGAAGAATGTGGACCGGATGGTAGACACCATCAAGGAACTGCTGGAGGATTCCTACCGCTCCAAAATTGCCAACCGGGAAGCGCAAATGAAGGCGCTGCAGGCTCAGATCAATCCACACTTCCTTTATAATACGCTGGATACCATTAAATGGATGATTATGGATGAGGAGTGGGAAAACAGCGTGAATATGGTTAACGCCCTGTCCAACTATTTTCGCATCAGCCTCAACAAAGGGCGGGACATCGTCACCATCCGGGATGAATATGAGCTAAGCCGGGTATACCTGAATATCCAGCAGGTACGGTTTGACAATAAATTTACCGTACAGGCGGATATTGAAGGGGATATCCTTGACTGTCTTATTCCCAAGCTGTCCATGCAGCCCTTGATTGAAAATGCACTGCTTCATGGGCTGGCCAATGCGGAGAACGGCGTAATCGGCATTTCAATCCGCAGTGAAGAAGACGACATCGTGATACAGATCTCCGACAACGGCTGCGGCATACCCGGGGAAAAGCTTGAAATGCTGCTGCATGGACCGTCCTCCTCTGGATACGGGTTGTTTAATGTGAACGAACGGATACACCTGCTGTGCGGGGAAGGGTGCGGTATTTCCCTCACTTCCCGGTTGCGGGAGGGGACGGAAGCCACCATCCGCCTCAAACGAATTGACGATCTGTCACAGATTCAAACGGAAAGGCTATAAGATTGGAACAGAAATCGTAATGTAGCCTACTACAAAACTCCCGTGGCTCCGCGCTATAATAATAGCACGGAGCCGTTAGTTTGGGCCTTTTGCGGCCGCTTCTATTTCGATAAGGGAGATGTAAAATGAACAACAATATCGCAGAGTTATCAAAAAGAGGAAGGTGGAGAAGGGACAAACTGATCTCTGAGCTGCCGCTGTACATTATGCTGATTCCGGGACTGTTCTTTTTGATTGTTTACAAGTTTGTTCCGCTGTATGGCCTGACCATCGCCTTCAAGGATTTTAACATTTTTTTGGGGAGTAACCCTTTTGAGGCCATTGCCCTCAGCGACTGGGTGGGGCTGGAGCATTTCAGGCGGCTCTTCGGAGGTCCGGATTTTGGGCATGTATTTGCCAATACACTGATCATCAACTTTTACAAGATCGTTTTTCTGTTTCCCATCCCCATCCTCTGCGCCATCATGCTGAATGAGATCCGCAGCATGACCTACCGCAAGTGTGCCCAGACCTTCATTTATATCCCGTACTTTTTTTCCTGGGTGGTTGTATTCGGTATTTTCTATTCGCTGCTGGGGACCTATGGCATGGTAAATCAACTGATGAACATGGTAGGCTTCGAAAGTGTTTCCTTCTTCACCGACAAGGCGATTTTCCGGGGACTGCTGGTAGTTACCGAGGGCTGGAAGGAAATCGGATGGAACACCGTCATCTATCTTGCCGCCATCACGGCCATCGACCCCACCCTTTACGAGGCGGCCCGGGTGGACGGGGCAAAGAGAATGGGCCAGATTATCCACATTACCATTCCCGGACTGTTCCCTACCATTATCCTGATGCTGATTATGAAAGTGGGCTATATCCTTGACACCGGGTTTGAACAGATTCTGGTCATGTACAATCCAACGGTCTATCAAGTGGCAGATGTGATTCAGACCTATGTCTACCGGATGGGACTGGGACAGATGGATTTCTCTCTGGGTACTGCGCTGGGGCTGTTTAATGCAGTTATTGCGTTTGTATTGATCGTCGGAGCCAACGGGGTCAGCAGGAAACTGTTGGGCCGCAGTATATGGTAGAAAGGAAGCGACAACATGAGTAAAGAAAAAAGCAGCCTGGTTATCCGGGACAATACCGAAAAAGCTGTTTCTATCATAAGTACGGTTGTGATGGGTATCTTTGCCCTCCTGGCAATCATCCCATGCCTGCATGTGCTGGCAAAAGCATTCAGTAGTGCGGAATCCGTCACCGCAGGATTGGTTACCTTCTTTCCCATCGGATTCCAGCTTGAAACCGTGGGTTTTGTCCTTCAGAAAACGGTATTTCTCCGCTCGCTGGCAAATACGGTGCTGGTAACAGCGGTAGGTACGCTCATCAGCGTGCTGGTCACCATCACCACGGCCTATCCCCTGTCCAAGCCGGAGCTGCGTGGCCGTAAGCTGATTTTACTGCTCTACATCTTCAGTATGGTTTTTTACGGCGGGATGGTTCCCTCCTATATGGTGGTCAAAACCCTGGGTATCCTGGATACCTATGCGGCGTTAATCCTGCCCTTTGTCATTGTGCAGTTCAATATGCTGATTGTGAAGAACTATTTTGAGGGTCTGCCGGAAAGCATGGAAGAATCTGCAAAACTGGATGGGGCAGGGTACTTCCGGATACTGTTCTCCATTATCTGCCCCGTTTCCATGCCTGTCATTGCAACGGTTTCACTGCTCTATGCGGTCACCTACTGGAACAATTATTTTCACGCGCTGCTCTACACCAGCAGCCCCACCATGAAAACGCTCCAGTTGTTCCTCTACGATACCATTTATGAGGCGGAAACCATGATTGAACAGCTTCTGGGGGCCAGCGCGGTCAATGTGTCCATTGAGGGGATCCGCTCTGCGGCGGTGGTGCTATCCATCTTCCTCATCATCCTGTTCTATCCCTTTGTCCAGCGCTTCTTTGTCCAGGGCATAACCGTCGGCTCAGTAAAGGGCTGAACGGCGGTATGATAATACATTATCAATTTTAAGGAGGTACAACAATGAAAAAACTGATGGTTGCCTTTTTGACGGTGGCACTGCTGATGAGCGTGGCGGCATGCGGCAGTTCTCAGGAGTCCGGGGATAAACATTCCTCGGGAGACCAATCCCAATCCGGCCAGACTTCCCAGCAGAGCGGAGACGGCAAGGGGAAACCGGTACTAAAAGTGTTGGGCTTTAACGCAGGGTTTGACCCCAACAAGGACATCATGGCTTCGGCCATTGAGGAAGCCACGGGCTACAAGGTGGAATACTTCATGCTGCCGGCTGAAAATGCCGATGAAAAACTGAACATAGAGCTTTCTTCCGGCAACAGCTATGACATTCTCAAGCTTTCTACCAGCCAGTACTTCAAACTGGTGGGACAGGGAGCCCTGCTGGCGCTGGATGATTTGCTCCAGGCCCATGGTCCCGATATTAAAAAGGGTATCCACGATACCAGCTGGAAAGCTGTACAGTACGATGGAAAAACCTATGCAGTGCCCATGCGCAAGGAGTATGTCAAGGATGTCATGGAATCCATCATCGTGCGGCAGGATATCCTGGACGAATTGAAAATTCCCCTGCCCACCACCCTGGATGAATTCTATACGGCGCTTAAAACCATCAAGGCAAAGAAGCCGGGAATGATTCCCTTCACAGGTCCTATGGCGGACTCGGGAACCGGGGGTACGGCATGGAGGCTTTCTCCCACCATAAGCAGCGCCTTTGGTATTTACACCGAGTGGCAGGATATCGGCGGTGAACTGGTGCCGATGATTAAAAACTCCAACATGAAGGCCCAGTTGGAATTCATGAACAAGCTCTACAAAGAAAATCTGATTGATGCCGATTGGCCCATTAATACGAGTGCCATCGTCATCGAGAAATTCACCAGCGGCAAAGCCGTCATGGCGATGACGGACCGCAACGCGGCAGCCCAACAGATCATTCCCATGCTGGTGAAGAATATTCCAACCGCCACGGCGGGGCACATACTGCCCTTGATCGGACACAACGGCGAGCAGGGTGCCAAGGTGGAAGACAAAATTCTCTATTACACGGCGATTCCAAAATCCTCCAAACATGCGGAGGATGCAGTGAAATACCTGAATGCCAAGATGGTTCCGGAAAAATTTACCTACCTGACGCTGGGCGTTGAGGGCAAGCATTTTAAACGGGAGAACAACGAATATATCCCCATTATGCCCATATTCAACGAAGAGCGCTTCTGGTCCTACTGGTACCTGAACTCCATTGATGAAGAGAATTATCCGTCCATGTGGCTGGCCCGTGTGCGCAAGAGCCCTGAAATGTGGGATATATTTGAGAAGGTCTCGCTGAAATGCGCCGATATCGGCAAGGCCGACCCTCTGGGCTATATGCCTCCGAATGCCGATGTGGCAAAGTACGCCCAATCTTTGAACAAAATGTGCAACGATTATTATCTGAAGGTCATTGCCGGGGCGGAATCGGCGGACACGCTGAAGAGCTTCCAGGCCCAGTGGGATGCTGCAGGAGGCAAGGCGATGACCGAAGAGGTAAACAAGTGGTATAAAGAGTTCTATAAGAAATGATGGGAGGAGAAAGTTACCCATGGACACATTCCATTATGCAAAGTCGATAAATATTTTAAACAGGTATGACGTAATTGTGGCTGGCAGCGGCCCTTCAGGAGTTTGCGCCGCCGTCTCCGCGGCAAGGCTGGGGGCCAGGACAGCGGTTGTAGAGCGGTACGGAGTGTTGGGAGGCAACCTCACTGCCGGTGCGGTAGGCCCCATTATGGGATCCGTCGCCAAAGGGACCCTGCGGGACGAACTAACCGGTCTGCTTGGGGTGGGACACAATGACATTCAGGGCAGGAAGGGCCATGTCCACGACATGGACCATTCCAAACGGGCGATCGCGGAATTTTTGGCCCGTGCAGGAGTTGACGTTTATCTGCAAACGCCTGTCGTCGATTCCATTGTTGAGAACAATGCGGTGAAAGGCGTGGTAGTATCCTTGAAAAACGGCCTTGCCGCTCTGATGGGAAAGACGGTCGTCGATGCCACCGGCGACGGTGACGTAGCTGCCCTTTCAGGCGCGCGCTACGAAATCGGACGGGAAAGCGACGGCCTGCTGCAGCCTGTCACCCTGATGTACGTGCTGGACCATGTGGATGAATCCCACGCCCTCACCTGTATCGGTGAAGAGGACAACGTAATGCTGGGGGAGGAACGCTTTCTGGACTTTACCGCCAGGTGCAGCGGGGATGGCACCCTGCCGCCCAATACCTCTTCCGTAAGGCTGTATCAGACGGTAAATCCCGGGGAACGCCTGGTGAACACTACACAGCTCAATTATGTCAATCCTCTCAATCCGGAGGAAGTGATCAAAGCCGAGCTGGAATTACGCAGACAGATCGACCGTGTTACAGACTTTCTGCGCAAGCATGTCCCCGGATATGAGAACTGCCGCATCCGGTCCACGGCAAGTACTCTCGGCGTAAGGGAAACCCGCCGGGTCATGGGGCAGTACATCCTGCATGAAGACGATTTGCGGGTAGGAAGGCGCTTTGAAGATGTGGTGGTACACAACGCCAACTTTGTCATCGACATCCATAGCCCCACCGGGGGCGGGCAGGCCAACGGACTTGCGGAGGTGGTCAGGGCCTATGACATTCCTTACCGCTGCCTCATTCCCGAAAGCCTCGATAATCTGGTGCTGACCGGACGGTGTATATCCGGCACTCACCAGGCCCATGCCTCTTACCGCATCATGACGGTGTGCATGGCGCTGGGGGAAGCCGCCGGAATCGCTGCGGCATTGGCGGCGAAGAACGAAGTCCGCCCCAGGGAGCTGGATGCGGGGAAAATCCAGGAAGTTCTGCTTGAACGCGGGGCAGTCCTGTTTGATTAGCAAGGAGTGCAGCATAAAAGCCTCCGGTTAAAACACCGGAGGTTTTTTATGCGCTGAAAAGACAGAGAATTTAATACTCTCTTAAAACAAAAATAACGATTGTCGTTTATACTGATGGCAAGACTATATAAAGAAAGGGCGAAAAACATGTATTTGTGCGACTATCATATGCATTCGCTCCACTCCAGCGATGGAAAAAGCCCCATCTCCGACATGTGTGTTCAGGCAATCGCTTCCGGTCTGAAAGAAATTGCGGTAACCGACCATTTCGAGCCTTCTGCGGGCAATGAAAAGTACCCTTCCTATAAGCCCGAAAATTACTTTTTAGACATGTCTAAGGCAAACTCCCTTTTCGGTAAAGAGATAAAAATCAAATGTGGCGTTGAACTTGGCCAGCCTCACTTATATCCTGAATACTCTCTAAAATTGATTCAATCAAACGCCTATGATTACGTGCTTGCCTCTGCACACCGGATGAGGTCGAATAAGGACTTTGGAGACATAAGCTACACCCCGGAGAATGTATCTTTCTACTGTGACAGGTACCTACAGGAGCTCAGGACGCTGGCCCAATGGAATCAATTTGACTGTATAGGGCATCTTGACCTGGTGAAACGGTATGCGTCAAAATTTAACGTAAAAGCGAATTTGATGAATTATAAAGAGCGGCTTGAGGAAATTCTTAAGCTCATTATATGTAACGGCAAGGGGATAGAAGTAAACACCTCCGGATTGCGGCAATCTGCCGGCGAATGCCTGCCAGGGTTTGATATCATAAGCTTCTACAGGCAGCTTGGAGGAGAAATCATCACTGTGGGGTCTGATGCACATGCCGCAGAGGATGTGGGCAAAGGAATCGGCGAAGCGCTTGAAATTATAAAACTTGCCGGATTTCAATGTATAACCGTTTATGCGGGAAGACAGCCGTCCATGATAAAAATATCTGACAAAGCCTCTGTCTACCATTTCAGCAAACAGCCTGCCTGAAGCATTTATCTTTACTTCATGCATTATATAAAAATATTATGGATAGGGGCGGTAACAAATGAAAAAATCGAAAAAGACTTTTGTTCTGGATACCAACGTTTTGCTTCATACGCCGTATGCAATTTACTCCTTTGCCGACAACAACATCGTCATACCGGAAGTGGTGCTGGAGGAACTGGACAAATTTAAGAAGGACAATACGGAGCTTGGTGCAAATGCAAGGCAGGTAGCAAGACTGATCGACGGGCTCCGGGAGAATGGAAATCTGAACAAGGGAGTTAAGCTGGACAATGGAGGCACTCTGCGGATTGAAATGAATTTTCATGAAGTCAAGCTTCCTGAAAGCTGGGTAGGCAGCGTCAATGACAACAGAATATTAAAGGTATGCAAGGGCTTGCACCAAAATGGAGAAAAGGTATTTCTAATTACCAAAGATGTTTTCGCAAGAATAAAGGCGGATGTTCTGGGAATAGCCACACAGGACTTCTTTGCGGAACAGGCGCCAATCTATGACGAGCAGTATAAAGGCCGTCTGGATGTGTATACAACGGAGAAAAAGCTGAACGAATTTTATAAAAACGCAAAGCTGCTGCCGGAGGATTTGTTCCACTTTCCCGACAACTCGGGGAAAAAGAAGAGTGTTGAGCTCTTTGCAAACCAGTTCTTGATCATACATTCCAGCAAAAATGCGAAGCAAACGGCGTTAGCCCGTTTTGACGGCAAAGAAATTGTCCCCCTCAGCTTCATTCAGGAGCACCCTTTTGGCGTCACGCCAAGGAACGCGGGACAGAAATTTATCCAGGAGGCGTTAATGCTGGATGCCGTAAAAGCACCGCTTGTAATTATCAAAGGGTCGGCGGGGACTGCGAAAACATTCTATTCCCTTGCTGTTGGTCTTCATAAAATGGTTACGGAGCACAATACGTCTTACAGAAAAATATTGGTATGCCGCCCAAATGTGAAATTTGACGAGGATATCGGATTTTTGCCCGGGACCGAGCAGGAGAAAATCGCGCCTTTTCTGCGGCCTGTGATAGACAATCTGGAGGTATTGATCGATAACGATGAAGGTGAACGGTATAAAAGTGAAAAAGAGTTAAAGGACAAAATCGACGAGCTCTTCGACAGAAAAATAATAAATACCGAAGCCATCGCATTTATAAGGGGCAGATCCATTGTAAAACAATGGATCATCATTGATGAGGCCCAAAACCTGACGCCAAAGCAGGTAAAAGGGATTATCACCCGTGCGGGGATGGGAACAAAGCTTATATTGATCGGGGACCCCGAACAGATCGACCATCCTTTTCTTGATATAAGGACGAACGGACTGAGCTACGCGGCGGAAAAAATGAAGGGAAGCCCCCTCTGCTTCCAGATTACGCTTACCGATGAGGAATGCGAGCGTTCTCCTCTGGCATATGAAGCGGCCAAAAGGATGTAGCTGCAAAACAGTAAAACGGCCGGATATCCATCTCAATTCATCCGGCCGTTCTGGCTTTAATCTTTCTTTAAAATAATGTGCCACCAATTGTCCTTCACTTTCCACTTTCCTGACGAATCCTTTACTTGTTTTGACAGCATAGTCAGAATCCAATCTTAAATCACTCCGAGGATTTAAATTCATCTCTCCGGCAAAATGAGACGAAGCAAAAAATCATTTCAAAAGAATCGAAAATTTTCAGTTTTATATTTGATATTTGCAAATCATTGTCTCTGTAAAGCAAATTATGGGATACATAGATTAATGTTACAATATTGTAAAACAAAGTGACAACCCAAATTTACGGGCAATTTTGAAGTCTTCTTTACAAGGGGCAGCAGTAAATATATAATGTTAATAGAGAGTTGCACTTGTGGATGAGTTTTATAATTGATAATAAAAAGTGCAAATAAAGTTGAGGGAATATGGATGAGTTTTGAGGGGTTAAAAACAGCCTTGACGAAATTTCACAACTTTTTTTCAAGCAGATCCATAAAATCCAATTTTTTAATTGCCTTCGTTTTTGTTGCGCTTTTCCCGGCAGTTATTATCAACTTTTTTTATTACAGCATGATGCACAAAGAAATGGAAGATAAAATTCAGACATATTCCAATGAAATTATCCGGCAGGTTGGGCAGAAAATAGATTATATGCTCACCCAGACCGAACTCATCGAGAAGCAAATCATTGCAGTGACCATTGCATCGGATACTTCAGAGCTTTATGGAGAATTGACCCCGAAGGAAAAATTGAGCCTTCCCTATAAAACAGATAAGCTGATAACAAATATCATCCGGGATTTCCAGCCGGTATCCGATGCCTACATCATTGAAATCCATGGGAACAATTACTCCTCCAACATGAACAGAAATTTTGAATTGCTTATAAAAAAGCCCTGGATGCAAAATTTATATGACATACCTCCCGAAGGGATTGTGATACCGACACACGACAATGACTACTTTGACATCAATAAAGCGGGGAATACCTTCCCCGTAATATCCTTCGTCAAAAAAGTAAACCTTAAGAAAAGCTCGAATTCCAGTGAAACCGGTGTGGTTCAGGTGGATTTGAAGTATTCGGCGATAAAAGAAATAATTGATAGTGCTCAAATAGGAGAAAGGAGTTTTACTCTTTTGCTGGATAGAGGCGGAAGAGTAATATTTTCCGAGAATAAGGAGGACTTTGGCAGGACAATCAGCGAGGTAGCCTACAACGGCGTTCCTGTGAGCGATATCCTGGGCAGCTCTTCATTGGGAAAAAATAACGGGCCCTTTGTACTGGAATATGGACTTGCGAATTCCCAGTGGAATATGATCACCATTATGCCTACGGACAGCATATTTTATCAATTGAATGAGTTGAAAAACCTGTCAATTTTTATCATCGGTGTTTCAATTATATTTGCTTTCGTTTTGTCCTTTGCTCTATCGGGCAGTGTAATCAAACCCATCCGAAGACTTGTAAAAACAATGAAAAAGGTTGAAAACGGCAATTTCACCGTAACGATGCCGGAGATCAAATATAAAGACCTGCACGTTCTATCCAGCAGCTTTAATGTAATGATCAAAAAAATCGATATCCTGATGAAGAACATGATCGAGAAGGAGACGGAAAAAACAAATGCGCAATTAAAGGCACTGCAGGCCCAAATCAACCCGCATTTCCTGTATAATACCCTCGAGGTGGTCAGAAGCATCGCCATAGAAAACAAGGTACAAAGCATCGCCGAGATATCGAAAGCACTTTCCAAAATATTCAGGTACAGCATCAACAAAGAAAAGGAAATCGTGACGGTAGAAGAAGAGATCGAACACATCAAAAACTATATAAAAATCCAGAAATTCAGATTTGGCGATAAACTGGAAATGTTTTACGACCTCGATGAGGAGGCAGTGGAATGCAAGATACCCCGGTTTATTATCCAGCCCCTGGTTGAGAACTCCATATTTCACGGAATAGAAACAAAAATGGGCAAAGGGGCGGTTGTAATCAGTGTCACAAAAACGGAGGACGATATCACAATCAGGGTAAAGGACAATGGAACGGGAATCCCGGAGAAGAAGCTGGAAGTGATGAACCGTGCCTTAAAAGAATACGGGCCGGAGTATTTGAAAGAGAATGATACCAGCTTCGGAATAGGCATACTGAATGTCAACATAAGGCTCAAGCTTTTGTTCGGCAGCAGGTGCCGCCTCGATATCACAAGCGTTCCATTGGTTGAGACAACGGTAGAAATCCATATGCCGTCACTTTGAAGGAGGGGTTTTAATGATAAATATGATTATCGTCGACGACGAAGAGTGGATTTGTAAATTAATCAGAAATCTGATTCCCAAGGATGAGCTGGGTATAAATATTCTGGGGGATGCAGCAAATGGAATTGACGGGTTGGACCTTTGCCGCAAATACAAGCCGGATATCGTCATAACCGATATACGTATGCCCGGCATCGACGGCCTGGAGCTGATGGAAAATCTGAAGAGGGACCTTCCAAAAACAAAAGTCATTATTGTAAGCGGGTACGATGATTTTTCCTATGCACAGAAGGCTGTTAAACTAGGTGCATTTGACTACATCTTAAAGCCCATCGAGGAAGAGGACTTGATAAAAATACTGCACAACTTCAAAAGCCAATTCGATCGGCAGACCCAAAACAAAAAAAAGGTGCAGAAGCTAAAAAACGAATTGGCCAAAATGCAGAAAAGCATCGTGGATTCATGTGAAAATGCTCCGCCTGCCGAGTTGGCGGGTGACCGTGCGGAGGTCAACAAGGTATTGGCCTACATCGAAGAAAATTATCAGAAGGAGTTTACCCTGGAGAATGCGGCGGAGATGGTCTTTTTAAATAAGAATTATTTCTCCGAGCTGTTTAAAAGGGAAGTGGGGGTCGGCTTCAGCGAATATCTGAATAAAGTGAGAATGCAAAAGGCCACCAAGTTGCTGGAAATAAGGGATTTGAAGGTGTGTGAAATCATGGAGCTGGTAGGGTACAGTGACACGGCGTATTTCATCAGGGTTTTTAGAAAACATTTCGGAATGACTCCCAATGAGTACAGAAGCAAGATTTTATTCAACCCTATGGATGCGGTATGGGGAGGAAGCATGCAATGAAAAACAGTTTGAAGAGAATCTGCATAATAATCGCCGTAACCTTTTCAACGCTTGTTTTCATTACTGGCTGTGAAGCAGGAGATGTACAAAAGAAAGAGCAATTAAAAAATGACATGCAGGAAAGAAATTCACAGAAAGATGCTCCGGGACAGGAAGCAAAAGCAAAGCCCAAAATAAGGATAGCACATACATGGAACTCGGAGACGGGGTCGGACAGGAAACTCTCGGACGAGTTCAAAAAATTCACAGGCACGAACATGGAGCTGGCGGAGTACTCCTTTGAGGCCGAACGGGGGGATAGCCTCAGGGATAAGATAAAGATCGACCTGGCCGCAAACAATCTTCCGGACATATTCTACTATTGGGCGCTTACCTCGTTAAAACCAATGTATGATGAAGGCTTGATCCTGGACGTAAATGACTACTTTAACGCCAGTAAAATGGTAAAAGCGGAGAATTTCGTCAAATACGCACTGGATGCATACTCTCCCGACGGCAAAAATATCTATGCCGTTCCCATCACCGGTTCGATGGATTTTCTTGCGTGCAACCGTGAGCTGTTCAAAAAATTCGGCTTGCAGTATCCGAAAACATACAGGGAGCTCCTCGCCGTATCAAAGGTATTTGCCGACCATGGCATCATACCTCTGGCTGTCGGCTCCAAAGGAGGAAACCCGGCGCATTTTCTATTCGCTGAAATTTATTACCAGTTCGGAACCCTTGAATACATGAATAAAGTGACGACCGGTGAAAACAAGTTTGACTGTGACCTGAACAGAAAGACCGCAAACCTCATACTTGACATGGCCAGGAACCGGGTATTTCCCGGCGACCCCATAGCAAACGGCTATTTTGCACAAAGCGTATCCCTGTATAACGAGGAAAAGGCTGCGATGGTCCTGGGACAGTTCTGGTCCATACATAATTTCGCGGACGGGATTGTTGAAAAAACGGATTTGATTACCTTTCCCAGGTTTGAAGGCGCTGTGAATGATCCGGCGACCTTTTGCGTGGGAGGCGTAAATAACGGATGGGTTATAAATAAAGCATCCTTCAATGACCCGGCCAAGCAGGAGGCAATCGTCAAGGCGATGGACTTCCTCGTCTCTGATGAAATCATGTCGCTGCTGGCTGTGCGGGGGGAATTTGTGATGAAAGACGTAAAAGTGGATCCAATGGAGCTCTCCCCCCTATATACCCGTGTTCTGAAATTTACGGAAAAACAAAAGCCTCTGACCAATTTCTGGATACTGATGCCTGATCCTGTATCCCAGGAGGTTTTGAGCATATGCATGGATGAATTATGGGCCCAGTCCATTACTGCGGAGGATTTCTGCACAAAAATTCAGGAGGCCGTGGACAAGGCGATAAAAAATTAGTACTACTGAAAAATGTCCTATGCATCTGAATTTGTTATTATTTATCGGAGCCTGCCTACAAAATATAATTGTTACATAAGCAGTTCCTTCCACAATATTTGAAAAATGAAAGTGAGGAAAGCGTATGTACAAAAAAAGCAGCAGGCATTTAAGCATTTTTATTCTGTTGGTAATGGTCATCGGCTCCCTGTTCGTGGGATGTGGCTCAAGTACCGGGGAAACAGCCAAGCAACCCGGAGAAGAAAGTGCCCAGACCGGAGAAAAACAGAAACCGGCTGTAAAACCCAGGATAAGAATAGCGCACACCTGGACCGCAGAAGAAGGCCAGCATAAAGCCATCAATGACGGGATCAAAAATTTGTCGGAGAGAATAAGGCGGTTGCAGATTACAGCGTAGAAGCCGAGCAGGGAGACAATCTGAGAAACAAGATCAAGATCGACCTTGCCGCCAATAATCTTCCGGACATATTCTATTATTGGGCAATTACATCCTTAAAACCAATGTATGATGCCAACCTTATCCTTGATGTCAACGAGTATTTTGCCAAAAGTCCCACTGTAAAAGCAGAAAACTTTATGAAAGATGCGCTGGATGACTATACTCCCGACGGGAAAAGTACATATGCTGTTCCTACCGAGGGCTTCAAGGATTTCCTTGCCTGCAATAAGGAACTGTTCCAGAAGTACAACCTCCAGTATCCGAAGACCTATGAAGAGCTTCTGGCAGTATCCAAGGTTTTTTCAGACAATGGTATTATTCCCATGGCAGTAGGCTCCAAGGGCGGGAATCCGGGACATTTCTTTTTTGCCGAAGTGTATTATCAATTTGGTACCCTTGATTACATGAGTAAAGTTACCACGGGCGAAAATAAATTTGATTATGACCTGAACAGGAAAGCGGCGAATCTGGTCCTTGAGATGGCGAAAAACAAGGTTTTCCCCAAGGATACCATTGGAAGCGGTGACTTTGCACCGGCGGTCTCCTTGTACAACGAACAAAAAGCCGCCATGATCCTGGGGCAGTCCTGGTCTATAAGCAATTTCCGCAGCGACATTGTTGAGAAGACGGAGTTGATAACCTTCCCCAAATTTAAAGACGCCGTAAACGACCCTTCAACCTTCTGCGTTGGCGGTGTGAATAACGGATGGGTCATAAATAAGGCGGCCTTCAACGATCCGGCCAAGCAGGAGGCTATCATTAAGGCAATGGACTACCTGGCCTCCGATGAAATGTATTCCTATATGGCCGAGATGGGACAATTCATCATGAAAAAGGTTGAAGTGGACCCCGCAAAGGTTTCGAAACTGTATAATAAAGTACTTGATTATACCAAGGACCAGAAGTCTCTGACAAACTTCTGGATACTGATGCCCGACCCTGTATCCCAGGAGGTCTTGAGCACATCCATGGATGAGCTGTGGGCCCAGTCGGTGGACGCAGGGAAATTCTGTTCAAAAATCCAGACCTCAATTGACAAAGCAGTAAAAAAGTAATTGGTTCGTTAAAATGAAAAACGGGGGTGTAAAAAGCCCCCCCCGTTTTTTAAATAACCCCATAGATTGTGAGTGGTAATATGAAAAAGGGCGAAAACCTTTTCAGCGGAATTTTTCTGGCTCCTGCATTTATCTTTTTTACCGTGTTTGTCATATTCCCGATCGGCCTTTCTACATACTATTCGCTTGTGGACTGGCCCGGGATCGGAGAAAAGGTATTTGTCTGGTTCGATAATTATAAACAGGTGGCAATGGATTCGGAATACTGGCAGGTGACGAAAAACACTTTCATCCTGGTTCTCCTTTCCATCGTAATACAAAATCCCGTCGGCCTTTTGCTGGCGTACTTCATCTCCAGAACGAGCTTCGGGTATAAGTTCTTCCGGTCGGCCATTTTTCTGCCGGTGGTCATTTCGGCAGCGACGACAGGACTTATGTTTTCACTGCTGATGAACAATGATCTGGCGATTCTCAACAATGTACTGAAGGCTCTGGGCCTTGGCTTTCTCCAGCAAAACTGGCTGACCGACCCCAATGTTGTACTGTATTCCGTGGCACTTCCACAGGTGTGGCAGTACCTGGGCATTCACTTTATTATTTATCTTGCCGCCATTCAGTCCATCCCGCGGGAGCTGTTTGAGAGCGCGCATGTAGACGGTGCCAACGGATTTCAGGTGCTGAAGGGAATTGTTGTTCCACTGATGTGGGATGTGGTCCAGATTTGTATCATTTTGAATGTGACGGGTTCGTTGAAAGCGTTTGACATGTCCTGGATCATGACCTGGGGAGGCCCCGGATCGGCATCCTCCTATATCTCGGTGCTGATGTTCAGATATGCATTCAAGGGCTTTGATTTCAGCTACGGGACCACCATTGCAATGACCATTTTAATTTTTTCACTAGTATTTACCGTCGTATTCAAAAAGTTTTTTTCCAAGGATCCTATTGAATATTAAAGGAGTATCCCATATGAACAAGGATTTGGCAAATAAGAAACAAAAAAAGATAAAAGTATCCTCGGTGATATCTTTTCTCTTTGTGGCTTTATATAGCATTGGGTGCCTTGTACCCTTCCTATGGGCTATATTGAATTCATTCAAGGCAAGTGACGAGGTTCTGGTACAGCCCTTCAGCCTGCCGCGTGTATGGAAAATCAGCAATTATTATGATGCCTGGGTGGGAGCAAAGATGGGAGTCTACTTTTTCAACACGGCACTATATACGGTCCTGTCCACGGCGGTACTCCTTCTGATTGTAGCCATGGCGGCCTATGTAATTGCCCGGGTGAAACCCGGCCTGGTGCTATATACCTATTTCACCCTGGGAATTATGATTCCTGTTCAGGCAATCATTCTTCCCATATTTATTACAATGAGGGATCTAAAGCTGACCAATACCAGAGCCAGCATCGTTCTGGTCTATATTGCGTTAAACATTTCAATCAGCATTTTTATTCTTGTGGGTTTTATGAAGAGCCTACCGAAAGAGCTGGAAGAAGCGGCTAAAATGGATGGCTGCACCAGGTACGGGACGTTTTTCAGGATCATGCTTCCCCTGTCGGCACCGGGACTTGCCACCATAGGAATACTTGCCTTTCTTAACAATTGGAATGAGTATTTGCTGCCGCTGGTACTGCTGACGGATAAAAAGCTGAAGGTGCTCTCCCTTGGGGTACAGGAGCTGAGAGGACTTTATTCCCAGGACTATGGACTTGTGACGGCGGGAATTGTAATCTCTTTTTTACCTGTTGTGATTATCTATATGGCATTTCAGGAAAAGGTTATCGCAGGCATGACGGCGGGCGCTGTTAAAGGGTGAACAAAATTAAAGTCCGCAGGCCGCCTGCGTCCAAGCAGGCGGGTGTGCTGCAGGGAGGAGAATAACATATGAACAAAAAGCCGGTATTGGGCATTATTGTTGCTGCAAAAAAAAATCATTTCAGGGGGGAAGCCAATCAATTGGTCGAACACTGTAAAAAGAGGTTTTCCCGGGAGGAAGGCATCGAGCTGAGGCTGGAGGAAGCCGCCCTGTTTGATGAACATGAGATAGCGGAACGAGCCCGCGATATGGAAAAGGAAGGCGCGGATGCAATCGTATTCTGCGTTGGCACATGGATCTATTCTTCCGTCATCATTTCCGCCGTGAATGACCTGTCCATCCCTTTCGTCCTGTTCGGACTGTCGGACAGAATCGCCAATGGGAATATTGGAGCCGCGGTTCAAATCAGGTATGTTCTCGAGGAGATGGGGAAAAATTTCCTGTTCCTGAGTGGAAAAATCGAGGATGAGAGCAACTACATTGAGATTTTGAAATATTTGAAAGCCGCATGGGTGAAGAAAAGCCTGAGAAACAAGAAAATAGCCACCATCGGCGGGAAATGCATGATGATGTACCAGACACAGGTGAACGAGTTTGACTGGAAATCGGTATTCGGCGTTGATTTCCCCCAGTATGACACGGTCCAGGTATTCAAAGAGATGGAAAACGTGGATATCGAAGAAGCAAAAAAGGTAGAGCAGGATTTCCTTTCCAGGGTAGACAAGATTCATTGGGAGACCGGGGATGGGGACAAAATCGCTGAGGACGCCATACTGACCCAGGCCAAAATGTATCTTGCCTTTAAAAGGCTGAAAAAGCTTTACGGAATCGATGTCTTCGCCAACAAGTGCATGCCGGAAATGTCCGCCATTCCATATGGATACGGATATGCAGGCTGCCTGGCAACCTGCATGCTGAATGACGACGGCATCATGACTGCATGCGAGGCGGATGTACCGGCAGGACTGTCCATGTATATCCTGCATCTGCTTTCAGGAGGTCCCGCATTCTTTGCCGACATTACACGCCTGAACAAACCTGCGAAAAGGATAACCTGCTTCAATTGCGGCACCGCCCCCATCTCCCTGGCGGATAGAAACAAAGGGGTGTCGCTCTGGCCTATTCCGGGAAACATTTCGGATGAGGCTCTTCCCGACGAATACTATGTAGGCAAAATGAAAGGGGCATGTATCAACCTGGAGCTGGAGGAAGGCAAAGAGGTAACGATATTGAGGGTCGGAGGAAATGGAAATACGCTCCGCTTTCATGTGGCCAAAGCAAGGACGGCAAAAAGGGAGGTGGAGCCTGAGGAGGTTCTTGGGAACCGGTGGCCGGGCTTTGCGCTTGATTTCCAGGAAGAGGTGGATACCTTCCTGAACAATACTACAGGGCACCATTATTCTCTGGTCTTCGGCGATTACGTAAAAGAGCTTGAATACCTGGCCAGGATTTACGGGATAAAATTTATACTAAATAAATAAAAGGAGAAGGAATATGAACGAATGGTTTAAAAAGACGTACCGGAGGCATCTTCTCGACTTCCACATCGACGACTGGAATGAAAAATTTTTATCGGAGTTTGACCATGCCGCGATTGCAGACAACCTGGTTACGGCCAATGTAGCCGCAGCGACGGTGTTTGCAAACACCCATACGGGTAAGTGCAACTATCCCACGAAGGTGGGTGTCATGCATAAAGGCCTGAAAGGCAGGGATGCTTTGAAGGAAATGATCGACAACTGCCACAATCGAGGAATGGATGTGATTATATACTATTGCACCATTTATACCGACTGGTACTGGGACAATTATCCCGACTGCAGGATTGTGGATGCAGAGGGTAAAAGTGAAAAATTTCCCATCAGCACAAAAGGGACTCCCAGAAGATTCAGCTTGTGCTGCCCCAACAACCCCGGATACAGGAATTTTGTGAAGGCACAACTGGAAGAGATTTGTGAGGGCTATGATTTTGAGGGGGTATGGCCCGACATGACCTTCTGGCCCACCGTATGTTATTGCCCTTCCTGCCGTGAAAGGTATGCCAGGGAGGTGGGCGGAGAAATACCGAGGATCATCGACTGGCAGGACCCCAGCTGGGTGGGTTTTCAGAGAAAGAGGCAGGAATGGATGGTTGACTTTGTAAAGCTTGTCAACGCTACAATCAGGAATATCAGGCCCGAAGTGACCATTGCCCATCAGGCGCATACCTACACCGACGACTGGCTTTTCGCCCCTTCCGTTGAACTGGCGAGGAATACGGACTGGCTGTCCGCCGATCTTTACAGGGACAAACAGGATATGTCCTTCCTGTCCAAGCTGTTTTACAGCCTGAGCGAGAACAAGCCCTACGAGCACATCAACTGCTGGTATTTTTCCAATATCCATGAGCATGTGGTCGCCAGATCGGAAGAAAGCCTCCGTTGTACCGCTTTTTCAGCGCTTGCCAACAATGGGGCGATGGTGTTTATCGATGCCATCGACCCTGTGGGAACTGTAAATAAGAACAACTACTTCAAGGCGGGAAAGATATTCAAAGACCTGGAAAAGTATGAGAAATATGCCGGAGGGAGTTACTGCCAGGATGTGGCCATTTACTACAGCTTTGAATCCGTCTTCGGTATGGAGGAAAACGGACGGGATGTACTGAGCACCAGGTACAACTTCGAGCCCGGCAGGAGAAAGCTGGACATAAGCGCTCATAATAATGCGGCCATCAGCCTGGCCGGCGCCCTGCTCCAGAATCACGTACCCTACGGTGTTATCACAAAGAAGGATATTAAAGAATTGAACCGGTATCAACTGATTGCGCTGCCGAATGTTGTCATGCTCGACGCCGAAGAGGTGGAAGCGATAAAAGAATATGTCCGGGCAGGAGGATGCCTCTATGCGAGTAAGCATACCTCCCTGATTACCGCCGAGGGGCACAGGCAGGACAATTTCCTTTTATCGGAGCTCTTTGGAGTGTCCTATGAGGGAGAAACAGAAGAAATTGTCACCTATGTTGCACCTGAAAATGAGGCCGGCGGTCTATTCGGAGAGTTTACCTACAGCTACCCTGTTACGCTTCAGGACACCCAGCTTAAAGTGAGCCTGAATTCTGGGGCAAAAGTGCTTGCCACGGTCACGCTTCCTTTTTCAGATCCCAGGGAAACCCGGTATGCAAGCATACTGACCGATCCTCCCGGAATTCCTACCGGATATCCCTCCATCGTATTGAATGAGTATGGCAAAGGAAAGGTGTTGTACTCGGCGGGCGTCATTGAAAGCTGGGGATACGAGTCGCAAAAATTGGTGCTGGGCAACCTGCTCAAGCTGATTTTACCCAGGCCCTGCCATTATGAGACAGATGCGCCGAAACCGGTTGAGATTACGATGTTCCGGCAGGAAGGCAACAAACGTTTTATCATCAATGCCATCAACTATCAAAGAGAGCTGCCCAACATACCGGTAAGCGGAATACGCCTCCGGGTGAGGCTTGACGGGAAAAAGCCGGGAAGACTGGCTGTTTTGCCGGAGGGGAAGGAACTGGATTATAGCATCTGTAACGATGGTGTGGCTTTTACATTGCCCGTACTGGATACCTTTATGATGCTCGAGCTGGGGTACGAAGATTGACCGGCATAAAGCCGTATTCCTACATTAAACGGGAAAAATCCAGGGATGGCTGGAAAGGTGGGCAAATCAATGGAAAGAGTGTTGTTGATCGGAGGACCCGGCAATATATCTATGAGTACGGTAACGGAGCTTCTGGCGAAAGGGGATGAAGTGGGCATCTTTACCCTGCCTGCCAGTCCAGGCCTGGGCTTTGATAAAAAGGTAAGGTTTTACAGGGGAAACCGTGAGGTGGAAAAAGAGCTTGAAGCTGCGGTCAACGCTTTTAAGCCCGACGTAGTGATTGATTTTGTATGCTTTGCGCCCCGGCAGGCAGAACAGGCGGCGGATATACTGAGTGGGCGGGTAAGGCAGTATGTTTTTGTCAGTACCGTGGATGTCTATGGCTTTCCCCTGTCCCGTCTGCCAATGAGGGAGACAGATCCCAGGCGGCCGGGCAACTGCAAATATGCATCGGATAAAATGGAATGTGAAAAAGCATTGCTGGACAGAGCCGACAAGGGGCATTTGCCCCTGACGGTTGCAAGGCCCGTATATTCCTTCGGACCGGGCTTTGCCCTGGATTTGCTTACTCGGAAGGGCGGAAGGTATATGATCCCCAGGCTGAGAGCAGGAAAGCCCATATTGGTGCCGGGTGGGGGGAACACCCTCATACACGTGAGCAGCGCATACAACACGGGAAGAATGATCGCACAGCTGGCAGGGCACCGCCAAAGCATAGGGAAAAGCTACACCTGCGGTCACCCGTCACCCATGACCCATGATGAATATGTGGGGCTGTTTGCCAGGGCTTTAGGTGTGGAGCCGAAGCTGGTACATATCCCTTTTGAAGTCCTGCTGGACTTGAAAATGCCCGAAATTGAAGAAGAAATCCTCCCCATCCTCAGCAGGTTCAACCTGTTCTTTTCCGTGGATGCATTCACAAAGGAATTTCCGGATTTCAAGTGGGAGCTTTCCCTTGAGGATGCGGCAAAACAATATGTGGAGCACAATGACCGTATGGGAAATTTCGCCGGCGCCGGAGAGGAGAATTTTGAAGACCGGATTATAAATGCCTGGCTGGCGAAGATCGGAAATTTTAGCGTATGACACAAAGGAGAGTACCGATGAACAACCTGAAAATCTCCAACACCAAGGACTACTTTACACATAACGGCAAAGGCTTTTTTTATCTTGCGGATACCGCCTGGAGCTGCTTTACCAGCGCTTCTCTCCAGGAATGGGAGGAGTATCTGGACTACAGGCGGATGCAGAACTTTAATGTTTTGCAGGTCAACATCCTTCCGCAATGGGATCGGAGCAAAGGGGATATTGACATTCTTCCCTTTGAAATGACGGCGGCGGGCAAATTTGATTTTCACAAATTCAATGAGGAGTATTTTGAAAGAGCGCAGAAGATGCTGGATATGGCTGTTGAAAAAGGCTTCATCCCCGCCCTTGTGGTATTGTGGTGCGATTTTGTAAAAGACACCTGGGCGTCCGGTCTTATGCCTTCGCATGTGATGCCTTTAGATGCCGTCCAGCCTTATGTCCTGTATATAATTGAAAAATTCTCCCGGTACAATCCCATTTATCTGGTGAGCGGGGATACAAACTTTATGTCCGAGGATACGTCAAAATATTATAAACTGGCCCTTGAGACCATTAAGGAGGCATGCCCGGAAGCAATCACAACCATGCACCTCGCGGGTGAATCGGACTATTTGCCGGAGGAGTTCGCGGGCTCCGGATACCTGGATTTCTATATGTACCAGTCAGGGCATAACATACAGAACCAGCATCTTCCGTATAAAATGGCCCAGGAATTTTGTAAAAAGCCGGCAAGACTTCCTGTCGTAAATGGGGAACCCTGCTACGAAGGGCATGGGCACGGCGGGAGGTATGGAAAGTTCAATGAATTTGACATAAGGAAAGCCACCTGGCAAAGTCTGCTGTCGGGAGCCAAAGCCGGCATTACATACGGAGCCCATGGCATCTGGTCCTGGCACAGCAAGAAAAAGAGCTTCCCCAGCGAAGAGTTTTCAAGCTACCCCTATAGCTGGAGGGAGGCTTTGAGATTTAAAGGAGCATGGGACGTTTCTTTTGCAAAATACATTTTTGAGGTCTACGGCTTGTTTGACATCATCCCGCAGGACCTCATATCGAACAAGACTGAGGAGATCAGATGCTCGGCATCGGAGGATTTAAGAAGGATCGCCATCTATGCTCCCTACAATATCGATATCGGTGTGGAAGCGGATTTGAGCGGGCATGAGATGATCCTTGTCAATCTGAAAGACCGGTATTTTGCAAAACCGGGTATCTCTGTAAACTCGGGCAACACAGTGATAAAAATGAATGAATTCAATTCCGATGTTTTGGTTATAGGATTAAAGTAAATTAAAACAGTAAAACGGCCGGATATCCATCTCAATTCATCCGGCCGTTCACCCCACTCCGCTGGAGTGGCTTTCATAACTACCTGAGTTCAATTGCCTTTCCTCTTGCTTTCCTTACCTTGGTTCTAGTCCTAAGCTAAATTTCCTGTTGGACTCAGTCCTTTCCTTGGTAATTTGTATTTCTTTCTCCAATCCTCCATCGGATTGTACTATATACATACCACCTGTCACAGAGCTTAAACAAAATTTAATAAAGATGTTTTAACCCCCGGATACAGTTCACTTATTGACACACAATGCCAAAAGAAATACAATTTTTGTGTCTGGCTGCAAAGAGAAAGGTAAATGGTATGAATACAAATAAGCTTGAGCTCATTAAAAAAGACAGATTTGCGGCGCATGTGGGGATAAAGCTGGTAAAAGCTGAACCCGGGTACGCATTCGCCCGGATGGAAATTACAGAAAACCATTTAAACGGAGCGGACATCGTTCAGGGAGGCGCGATCTTCACGCTGGCGGATTATGCCTTTGCGGCAGCTTCCAACGCAAAAGTCCCGGTGACCCTGGGAATAAATGCGAACATATCGTTTTTTATGCCTCCGAAGGGTAAAATACTCAGTGCGGAGGCAAGGGAAACAGCTTCGAGTAAAAGATTGTGCAGCTATACCGTTGATGTTTCCGATGAAAACAATAACCTGATTGCAAGGTTCACCGCCACGGGATATGTAAAAAGCAATGCTAAAAGCGTGAAGGAATGACAGGCTGGATAATTGGAACGGAAAGCAATTTACTTTTTATCTCACGAATGAAATTGCAAAAAGTTTGCAATGAGGCTTTTCAAAAGCAGTATAATTGTTTATAATGAATGCAAATGATTCGCAATTTCAAGTTGGTTTGGGAGTGGAGATAAATATGAAAAGAATAATTGCCGGGTTCTTGAGTGCATTTATCCTGATAAGTTTGACGGGACTTTCCGCCTGTGGCGGGAAATCAGGCACCGCCAACGGGACAACAGGAGAGAAAAAGATATCGGTATACACCAGCTTTTATGCCATGTATGATTTCGCCAAGAAAATCGGCGGAGAAAAAATCAACCTCACCAACCTGGTGCCTGCCGGAACAGAGCCCCATGACTGGGAGCCCACACCAAAGGACATAGCCAACCTCAGCAAAGCGAATGTGCTGATATACAACGGGGCGGGAATGGAAGGCTGGATGGATAAGGTTTTGAGTGCCTTGAACAATAAAAAGCTTGTTGTTGTGGAAGCCTCAAAGGAGATAAAGCTGATAAAGAATGAGCATGAAGACGGGGCGGAAGCGGAAAATGAAGACTCCGGACACGAAGAGATGGAGTATGATCCCCATGTCTGGCTCAATCCCGCATATGCAAAAAAGCAGATGGAAGTGATCAAAGATGCGCTTGTGTCTGCCGACCCAGGAAATAAAGAATATTATGAGCAAAATTTTGCTGAGCATGCAAAGAAAATAGACGATCTGGACCAAGAATTCAAAGATGCGGTTTCAAAATTCAGTAAAAAGGAAATAATTGTGGCACATGAAGCTTTCGGATATCTTTGTGAAGCATACGGACTGAAGCAGGTGGCCATCGAAGGGATTGCCGCCGACGCGGAACCGTCTCCCGCCAGGATGGGTGAGATTGTCAAATTTGCAAAGGAAAACAATGTAAAATATATATTTTTTGAAGAGCTGGTAAGCCCCAAGGTTGCAGAAACCATTGCCAGAGAGGTGGGGGCAAAGACGGAAGTGCTGAACCCCATTGAAGGACTTGAAGAAGAAGATATAAAAGCAGGGAAAGAATATATATCCGTGATGAAGGAAAATCTTGAAGCGTTGAAAAAGGCTTTGCAGGAATAGGAGCTGTAAATGGAAAAGATAATCGAGGCAAACAATGTGACCTTTGGCTATAATGGAAAACTGGTATTGAAAGACACCAGCCTTTCCGTAAACAGGGGAGATTTTCTTGGGATTATAGGGGCCAATGGGTCGGGTAAAAGCACCTTGGTGAAGCTTATGCTCAAAATTCTGACACCTTCCGGTGGTGAAATTAAAATTCTCGGAGAAAACATTCATTCTTTCAGAGGCTGGAACAAAATAGGATATATTTCTCAAAAGGCAAATTCCTTTAACAGCAGCTTTCCTGCCACGGTGGAGGAAGTTGTGGGAGCAAACCTTTTTTCACAAATCGGGCTTTTCAAGCTTCCCGGCAAGAAGCACAAAGAGCAGGTTTATCACGCGCTGGAAAAAGTGGGCATGCAGGACTACGGGAAAAGGCTTATAGGCAATCTGTCGGGAGGCCAGCAGCAAAGAGCCTTCATTGCAAGGGTACTGGTGGGCGAGCCTGAAATCATGTTTCTGGACGAGCCCACGGTGGGAATCGATGCCAAGTCGGAAGAGGCGGTATATTGTATGCTCTCGCGCCTGAACAAGGAACTGGGACTGACCATCATCATGGTAACCCATGATATCGGAGCCGTTACGACCCACACCAGCAGGATTGTCTGTATGGGGGAGAACGGACTGATTTCCCATGATCCCGGGGAAGAGGTGACAAAGGAGTTCATGTCGGAAATGTACGGTTACAATGTGAAGCTTCATACCCACTGCTGTGATAACTGCTGTAAGAATGGGGGCAAGCCATGTTAGAGATATTTCAATATGACTTTATGGTGAAAGCTTTTGTAATAGGGATACTCATTGCCGTAATAACCCCCTGCATCGGTGTGATTGTGGTTTTAAAGCGCCTTTCCATGATCGGGGATTCCCTCTCCCATACCTCTCTTGCCGGTGTGGCGGCGGGCCTGGCCTTCGGGATAAACCCGGTACTTGCAGCTGTCATATTCTCAATTTTCTCGGCCTTTGGCATCGAGCAAATAAGAAAATATTTTCCCAAATACGCTGAAATTGCCATCGCTGTCATCATGTCCACAGGAATAGGGCTTGCCGGTATTTTCTCCGGCTTTGTGAAGAACAGCGCCACTTTCAACAGCTTCCTCTTTGGAAGCATTGTAGCCATCAGCGATTTTGAACTGGCCACCGTTGTGGTTTTAAGCATAGCCGTTTTGCTGTCGGTGGTTTTGCTGTACAAGGAGTTGTTTTACCTTACCTTCGATGAAGAAGCCGCGCGTCTTGCGGGGGTGCCTGTAAAGGCCATAAACTTCATATTCACCCTCCTTACGGCGGTTACCATATCCATATCGGCCAGGACGGTGGGGACTCTCGTCATTTCTTCCCTGATGGTCCTGCCTGTTGCGGTAGCCATGCAGCTGGCCAAAAGCTATAAACAAACGGTAATTTACTCCATTGCTTTTGCCGTGTTCTTTACCGTCACCGGCCTTTTTATTTCTTACTACGCGAGCTTCAAGCCCGGCGGCACCATCGTGATCGTGGGAGTGGCAAGCCTTATTTGCGTACTGGCGTACAATGCCGTGACCAAGCATTTTGTAAACAAGAATATGAATGCCGACGCACCGAAACAGCTGTAAATATGGTAGAATAACCGCCGAAATGATCGGGGCGGTTATTGTAGAATTTATGCGCGTACGAATCTTTCGGCGATGCCGAAATGCACTTGCGCAATTATACCATAAACTCTTTCGGGTTTATGGTATAATCTTGATATTGATATAAAAATTCAGGGGAATACCGCCCGGCTGGGCAGGGGAGGAAGCAGATGGCTGTATACTTTGAACAATCGGTTTTAGGGGCGTCCGTTTATGCCGGCAAAGAGTTCATATGCGGTGTGGGCAGTATTGCGGAGGCAGAGCGGCTAAAAAAGCTAATTGATTACAAGGACACACGCCTGTCGGAACTTGAAGGAGCACTGAAGGAGTTGACGGATGCCATCAAGAGTATGGACCTGCGAAAGCAGCGGGAAGTACTGTACCTTTGCGAAAGCTTATTGAAAAATAGCTGATAGCTTACAAGGACGGCATGCTCATGGAAGTATACTCACGGTATTTTCCCTCTGAGAGCTTGCCGTAACGGATATTTCCCCCGTGGCTTCATTTATTCTTATATCCCAGCTCCGCATATTCTTCTGCTGAGGCCTGGTTTCCAGTACTTCGCGCAAAGCTGTATCTGCCAGGTCGCCATTGACGGCGTCGGGACCGCTTCCGGATTCCAGCAGGTGGTTTACAACGGCTGCCTTTATCAAGGCTGCCTGCTGTGTATCCGCCGCTGTCCTGGATTTTTCAATCAGATTCATCAGCGTATTTGAGTAAGCCAGACACAGTACCCCCACGATTGAAATGATGATGATAATTTCAATCAAGGATGAAGCCTTCCGCCGGTGAAACATTTTTTTAAAAACAATGCGCAGCATAAAACACCTGTCTTAAAGTTCTTTTCATGCTATTTTACAACACATGGCACACAGTAGTAAAATATTGGGAAATAGCCCTCTGCGGAGTGTTTAACATTCAATAACATTTAGTGTGTGTAAGATAGTACATGCCAAAAGGTGTAAAGGTGGTGTTTTATGTGGTAAAATTAATACATGAATATTGGCTTGTCCGCTAGCAAAGGGAAAAGTAGGTTAAAAAGTATATAAAACAGTGTGCGCTTAAAAAAGAAGGGGTATTGCTCCGGCGGACGGGTAAAAGGAGAGAGTGCGATTGCACTCTCTTTTGTTATATGTTAAGGCATTGTGGTTTTCAATGTCCTTAACAGGGGGATTGCAAAGGGGATTCCCCTTGCCGCTTTAAGGGGGGTGCTCAGGAGCAGTAGCTCCGTCGAAGGGGACCTGGGGTCCCATAGCGAAGAACAGGATGCGAAGCATTTGTTCTGTTGCATTAGCTACACAAATAATCTAAAATTATAATAGAATAGAGAAAGCACAACTATTTTTGCGGAGTTGGTGTTGGAATTATGTCTGAACAGACGATTTTTAAGGAAAAAACCGATATAAAAATAAAAAGGCCAAGCTTGTACCGCGTAATTTTGCTAAATGATGACTATACTACTATGGAATTTGTTGTGGAGGTACTTGTCTCCATATTCCATAAATCCGCAGCCGAGGCGACAAAAATTATGCTGGATGTACATGAGAAGGGCAAAGGGGTTGTGGGTATATATACATATGATATAGCGTACACAAAAATAGCCCAGGTGGAAGAACTGGCCAGGGCGCAGGAGTACCCCTTGAAGGCCATAATGGAAGAAGTGTAGGTGATTTTGATGAAACTTGACGGCGTTGTGGACAGAATTCTGGTTGCGGCTTTCAATGAAGCCAAATACAGGAAGCATGAGTATTTTACTCCCGAGCACATCCTGTATTCCGCTCTTTTTTTCGAAGAGGGTGCGGAAATATTGGAAAACTGCGGCGGAGATATTGAGTCTTTAAAGAAAGATTTAGTGGAGTTCCTGGAAGAAAATATGACCGCTGCCGAGGAGGTAGATCCCTTCGGCACATTGGGCATTCAGAATATTTTGCAGACCGCAGCGGCTCACGTTGTGTCTTCCGGCAGAGAGACGGTGAGGCTGGGAGATATTTTTGCCGCCATGCTGGAGGAGAAGGAAAGCTTTGCGGGCTACTACCTCCAGAAGAACGGGGTGAACCGGCTGGCGGTGCTGAAGTTTATTTCCCATGGCCTGTCCATGGTTCCAAGGACAAAGGACTCCATCGCACCGGAGGTGAAAAGCGGGGATGCCCACCAGGATGGGGCTGAGACAGCGGGTGCAGAGGGTAAGAATGAAGGCAGGGAAGACTTTTTGAGCTATTTCACCGTGGAAATGACGGAAAAAGCCCGCCGCGGCGAAATAGACCCCCTGATCGGCAGGGAGGATGTTCTGGGCAGGACCATCCTTGTGCTCAGCAGGAGATATAAAAACAATCCCATTCATGTGGGCGATCCGGGAGTCGGTAAGACGGCCATCACAGAAGGGCTGGCCCGGCTTATTGCGGAGGATAAGGCCCCCAAAGCCTTAAAAGACAGTAAAATATACTACCTGGACATGGGCGGACTTATCGCAGGCACCAAGTACAGGGGTGACTTTGAGGAACGTATTAAGAAAGTTCTCCATGAAATCGAAAAAAAGGGCAAGGCAATCGTATATATCGACGAAATTCATACCATCATAGGCGCCGGCGCCGTGTCGGGAGGAGCCCTGGACGCTTCAAACATCCTAAAGCCCTTTCTCATGTCGGGAAAGCTCCGGTTTATAGGTTCTACCACCTATGAAGAATACAAGAAGTATTTCGAGAAGGACCGGGCATTGTCCAGAAGGTTTCAAAAGATTGAAGTGCCGGAGCCTTCCGTGGAAGACACTTTCCGCATTTTAAAAGGCTTGAAGGACAGGTACGAGGAATATCACGGCGTAAGCTATACCGAAGAGGCCCTCCGGCTGGCCTGTGAATTATCTGCAAAATACATCAACGACAGGCACCTCCCCGATAAAGCAATCGATATCGTTGATGAAGCGGGCGCCTATGCCAGGCTTAACTCCGGGGATGGTACCGGAACCATTGAAATTGCTGCGGGGGATATTGAGCGGATTATTTCAACCATTGCAAAAATACCCGAGAGAAGCGTATCAAACAATGAGACCCAGCAGCTTAAAAGCCTGGATCAGGAACTTAAAAAGGAAATCTTCGGACAGGATGGAGCCGTGGATTCCGTGGTTCAGGCAATAAAGCGGTCAAGGGCGGGCTTCAACGAAGGAGAAAAGCCTGTGGCCTCGCTATTGTTCGTAGGACCCACGGGTGTGGGGAAGACGGAGCTTACGAAGCAGCTGGCGGCTACCCTGGGCATTCCATTGATCCGTTTTGACATGAGCGAATACCAGGAGAAACACACCGTGGCAAGACTCATCGGCGCTCCTCCCGGATATGTAGGCTATGAAGAGGGAGGGCTGCTGACGGATTCCATCAGGAAAACCCCCCACTGCGTGCTTCTCCTGGATGAGATTGAGAAAGCCCACCCGGATATCTTCAATGTTCTGCTGCAGATCATGGATTACGCAACTTTGACGGATAACAACGGTAAAAAGGCCGATTTCAGAAATGTAATCCTCATCATGACTTCAAACGCAGGGGCAAGAGAGGTGGGCCGGGCAATGATCGGCTTTGACCAGAGACAGGTGGAAAAGAGCGCCATTATGAAAGAAGTTGAAAGGCTGTTTCTTCCCGAATTCCGGAACCGCCTTGACGGAATTGTGGTGTTCAGCCATATCAACAGGGATATGGCCCTCCAGATAGCGAGAAAGGCCCTGAAGCAGTTTGAAGCCAAGCTTGAGCCGAAAAATATCACGCTTAAGGTGACGGATGCCTGTGTGGAGTGGCTTGCGGAAAGAGGGCTGTCATCAGCCTACGGTGCCAGGGAGATCCTCCGGGCGGTACAGGAGAAAATCAAGCCTCATTTTGTGGATGAGGTTTTGTTCGGCAAGCTGTCGCAAGGCGGTATCGCAGAAATTGATGTGAAGGACGGAGAACCGGTTTTCAAAGAAGAGAGTGCTCCGCCGGAAGCGGATGCAGCCGTTCAGCCGGTGCATCCCGGCGGGGAAGACAATGGGTGAGGTAAAAGCATGCCTGTTTACAGACTTACGGAAGATTTGATATTTCCTCATCCCAAGCTGGCGAATCCCGACGGCTTGCTCGCCCTGGGAGGGGATTTGTCCGCCGAGCGTCTGGTTCTTGCATACAGCAATGGGATTTTTCCGTGGTTTTCCGGGGAAGAGCCCATTCTCTGGTGGTCTCCGGACCCCCGATGCATTATTGCACCCGGCGAGGTTCACGTTTCAAGGTCCCTGGCAAAGGAATTGAAAAAGCAGCTTTTCAAAGTTACCTTTGATGTGGCTTTTGAAAAAGTCATTTCTATGTGCAGAATGCTAAGGGAAGGGGAAACCTGGATCACCGACGGGATGACGGAGGCATACTGCTCCTTGCACAAACTGGGATTGGCCCATTCGGTGGAGGTCTGGTACGGGGACAAACTGGCCGGGGGTCTGTATGGAGTCTCCCTGGGAAGATGTTTTTTTGGAGAATCCATGTTCTCATTAATGGACAATGCTTCCAAAACAGCCCTTGTCACTCTTTCGGACAAGCTTAAAAATAAAGGCTTTTTTATGCTTGACTGCCAGGTTTATTCGCGGCATCTCCAAAGCATGGGCGCCGTCAACATCCCGAGAAGCAAATTTCTGGAGCTTTTAAGGGAGGGACTCAAATATGAAACCCTGAAAGGAAGCTGGACTGGGATATAATTGCTTCCTGGCGAATACTTATTAATTAAGTTTTTCTTCAGGAGGGCAATGGTGGAACATTTATTGAAGGTCACTTTGATCGGACTGGTTTCGGGCATCATTGGTACAGGTACGGGAGGCCTGGCGGCTTTTTTTGTAACAAACATAAGTAACCGAATGTTGAGTTTTATCCTTGAATTTTCTGCCGGGCTCATGACTGCCGTCGTATGCTTTGAGCTGGTGCCGGAGGCCTTCCGGCTGGGAGGCGTTTTTCCCGCCATGGCGGGGATCATTGCGGGCATCGCGGTAATCGTTATCCTGGAGCATTTTATCAAGGGGCTGGAAGTTTTAAAAAGAAGAAGAGGCAACAACAGCCTGCTGAGGGCCGGCATACTCATGGCCATCGGGATAGCACTCCACAATTTTCCCGAAGGGTTTGCCGTAGGGTCGGGCTTTGAGGCGTCTGTGAGCCTGGGGGTTATGCTGACGCTGGTTATCGCCATTCATGATATACCGGAGGGTGTGGCCATGGCAGTACCCATGAGGGCGGGGGGCTTTTCCAAGGGGAAGGCCTTTGCCTTTACGGTGTTGTCGGGGGTGCCCATGGGGTTTGGAGCGTTGCTGGGGGCATTGCTGGGGGATATCTCGGAACTCTTTGTCGCCCTTTGCCTGGGGTTTGCAGGTGGAGCGATGCTCTATATCGTTTTTGGTGAACTTGTCCCCGAGTCCAAACGGCTGTATTTCGGCAGGCTGTCCTCCCTGGGCAATATATTGGGGATGCTGTGCGGCATCATGGTATCGGTTTATAACTAAAGGGACTAAAATGTTACTTCCGCTTTTGGGCGGGCCCTGCGTGGAATCTGCGCAGGGTGTAGCACAAAGATAGCGGAGGTTGCGTTTTAACTGTCCCTAAAGGGACTTAATTTCATGGAGGATACATGCGGACGGAAATAATTAAGCTGGACAGGGACAACCCTGATCCGGACAAGCTTATAAAAGCGGCTGAGGTTTTAAGGGCTGGAGGTCTGGTGGCTTTTCCCACAGAGACGGTATACGGTCTTGGCGCCAATGCACTGGATGAAAAGGCGGTAAGAAGTATTTTTGAAGCAAAGGGAAGGCCTTCCGACAATCCCCTGATTGTACATATTGCGGAAAAGGTGCAGGTAGCCGGGCTGGTAAAGGAAATCCCGGAGGCTGCAGACATATTAATGGATAAGTTCTGGCCGGGCCCCCTGACGCTGGTTCTGAAAAAATCAAGCTGTGTGCCGGACATCATAACGGCGGGACTGGATACGGTAGCTGTGAGAATGCCTTCCCACCCTGTGGCCCTTGAACTGATCAGACTGGCCGGCGTTCCTGTGGCTGCTCCCAGTGCAAATCTTTCGGGAAAGCCCAGTCCCACAATTGCCGGACATGTAATCGAAGACCTTTCTGGCAGGGTGGATATCATCCTCGATGCGGGGGACGCCAAAGTGGGTCTTGAATCAACGGTTTTGGACCTGACGGTTCACCCGCCCGTCATACTCAGACCCGGAGGGGTGAGCCGGGGGCAGCTTGCCGGAGAACTTGGGGAAATCGGGGTGGACCCGGGAATATTGAGCAGTAAGGGCCCCGTGCCGGCGCCAAAATCTCCGGGCATGAAATATACCCATTACGCCCCCAAGGCGGAGGTCATCATTGTCCAGGGAACCCTGAAAGCCATGCAGAATAAAATTGAGGAAATGGCGGCGGACTTCGCGGACAAAGGCGTGGAAGCGGGCATTATGGCGACAGATCAGACAAAAAACCAATATCCTGCCGGGTATTCCCTGATATCCCTGGGGGACAGAAAAAATCCCGAGACAATCGCGGCCAATCTTTTCGGAAGCCTCCGGCGGTTTGACGAGCTGGGAGTTAAGGTTATCCTGGCGGAAGCCGTGGAGGAAGAGGGGATCGGGGCGGCCGTAATGAACAGGATGAGAAAAGCGGCGGGAAACAGGATTGTCGAAGTATAAAAGGAAAGCTGCGGAATGAGGGAGTGGCGATGAAAAAGATTCTTTTTGTGTGCACGGGCAATACTTGCAGGAGCTGTATGGCCGAGGGCATTTTCAGGAGTATTGTTGAAAAGGATGAAAGCTTGAAAAATAAATATCTGGCCGTCTCGGCAGGCATTTCGGCCTATGGCGGCGGCAGTGCGAGCAACAATGCAGTGGAGGCGCTAAGAAGCGACTGGGGAATCGATATAAGCTTTCACCGGGCGAGACAACTGGAGCAGAAGGAAGCGGAAGAGGCGTACCTGATTCTGACCATGACCCGAAGGCATAAGGAAGCCATCGCTTCCGCCTATCCCTGGCTGCGGGAAAAAGTTTTCACCTTGAAAGAGTATGCAGGGGAAGACGCGTGGAACCCACAATATAACGAATACAATTATTTGCTGGATATTGCAGATCCTTTTGGAATGTCCCTGCAGGAATATAAAAAATGCGCGCGGGAGATAAAGGCAGCTGTTGAAAAGCTGATAGGCAAGCTCCCCTAAACTTTTTTTGACACATGCTTTTGATTATTATAAAATATTATGGAGATTTTATGCCTTCATTTTATTCTAGAATATATTTTAAACAGACAAGGCAAAATTAATGGTGTGGCATTTTGATTTTTGGAGGATACATATGTTGATAGCACTGGGAAGCGACCATGGTGGGTTTGCATTAAAGCAGGAAATCGTAGAATATTTGAAGCAAAAAGGGCTTGCTTTCAAAGACCTGGGCACCTGTGATTGTACCTCTGTTGATTACCCCGATTACGGTCTGGCTGTTGCCGAGGCGGTAAAAAGCGGTGAATGCGACAGAGGCATTATTGTGTGTGGGACCGGATTGGGTATTTCCATGGCGGCCAATAAAGTTCCCGGAATAAGGGCGGCTGTTTGTACCGACACCTATATGGCAAGAATGAGCAGGGAACACAATGACGCAAATGTTCTTGCCCTGGGGGAAAGAGTCATTGGCGTGGGACTGGCCCTAGAAATAATTGACGTGTGGCTTAACACCGAGTTTCTCGGAGGAAGGCATAAAACCAGGGTCGATAAAATAACTGCAATTGAAAAGAAGTATTCAATTGACAGTATAAAATAATTAGGGGGATTTTATCTATGAAAAATGTTTTTATTTTTGACCATCCGTTAATACAACACAAGATTTCTCTTCTCAGGGATAAGAACACCAACACCAAGGAATTCAGGGAACTTGTTTCTGAGATTGCCATGCTTATGGGCTATGAAGTTACAAGGAACATGCCTCTTAAGGAAGTTGAAATAGAAACCCCGGTGGGTATCGCAAAGACCAATGTGATTTCAGGTAAAAAACTGGGGATCGTACCCATTCTCCGGGCGGGCCTCGGCATGGTGGACGGCATGATCAGGCTGCTGCCCATGGCGAAGGTGGGACATATCGGACTTTACAGGGATCCTGAAACACTGCAGCCCGTGGAGTATTACTGTAAGCTGCCGGTGGATGCCTCGGAAAGGGAAATCGTTATTCTTGACCCCATGCTCGCCACCGGCGGTTCTGCTTCTGCAGCCATTTCCTTCATCAAGGAAAGAGGAGTGAGCAGCATAAAGCTCATGTGTCTGATTGCTGCGCAGGCAGGAATCGACAGGATCAACAACGACCACCCCGATGTGGAAATATATTGTGCGTCGGTGGATGAGGTTCTCAATGACCATGGATACATTGTCCCCGGTCTGGGAGATGCAGGAGACAGACTGTTTGGAACGAAATAAGCAGGGACTGCCAATTGATTTTCGGGGGGTGTATTTTATTGAGGCCTTCATGGGATGAGTATTTCATGGAAATCGTGGAACTCATAAAAACCAGATCTACTTGCCTGAGGCGGCAGGTTGGAGCGCTCATTGTCAAGGACAAGCGTATTCTTGCCACCGGTTACAACGGAGCGCCTTCAGGCTGTAAGCATTGCTCCGAGATCGGGTGTCTCAGGGAAGAGCTCAACATCCCTTCAGGACAGAGGCATGAGCTTTGCAGGGCAATACATGCGGAGCAGAACGCCATCGTACAGGCGGCCTATTCCGGGACAAGCGTCAAGGACGGGACCCTGTATGTGACGCATCAGCCCTGTGTGTTGTGCGCCAAAATGGCCATTAACGCGGGTATTAAGAAGATCGTGTTCAAAGGCGAATACCCTGATGAACTGTCCATCGGGCTTCTTAAGGAAGCGGGAATCCGGGTAATTAGAATTTGACATAAGCTGTTCTTTGGTATATATTGTAGTTGCTGTAGAACGTGGTAGAATTTGGAACCCAATTGTTTTATTCACAAAGAAGGTGCTAAAGTGTTTTATGAGTATTTTATTTCGTTTTTTCTAGCCTTTATTATAGCGTTTTCTTCTACGCCTATCGCAAAAAAGCTCGCTTTTAATATCGGAGCCGTGGATATCCCAAAAGACAACAGGAGAATGCATAAGAAACCCATCGCCAGATTGGGCGGCCTGGCGATCGTGGCAGGCTTCGTAGTGTCCGTCATGTTCAGTATTGCCGGATCGGCGCTGGGATTGAAAACTGTTTTCCAGCCGGATGTTCAGCTGATGGGCATTCTGGCCGGAGTGGCCATTATTGTGGGCATAGGCATTGTAGACGACATAAGACAGCTGGGAGCCAGAATAAAGCTGGTGTTCCAGATTGCGGCAGCCGTTGTGGTTGTGAGTACCGGAACGGTGATAGAGAATTTTACAAATCCCT
The DNA here is from genome assembly GCA_023424965.1 of Bacillota bacterium. GTDB lineage: Bacteria > Bacillota > Clostridia > Acetivibrionales > JAFADI01 > JAFADI01. The sequence goes on along the minus strand of JAFADI010000207.1, from coordinate 14,608 downwards.
TCTCGGTTGTGGGCGTTTCACAGCTGAGCCCCTATATATCCTATCCCCTGACGGTGCTGTGGATCGTTGGCATTACCAATGCCATAAACCTTATTGACGGTCTGGACGGCCTTGCCGCAGGGGTGTCTTCCATTGCCTCCCTTTCGCTGTTTTTCATATCCATCATTCAGGAGGATTGGAATACGGCTATTGTGACTGCAGCGCTTGCCGGGTCGGCACTGGGATTTCTTCCCTACAATTTCAATCCGGCAAAAATTTTCATGGGGGATACGGGGGCAACCTTTTTAGGTTTTACTCTGGGAGTCATTTCCATACAGGGGATGTACAAGTCTTTTACCGCCATCGCCATTGCCGTTCCTCTATTGGTGCTGGGTCTTCCCATATTTGACACCGCTTTTGCCATCTTGCGGAGGCTCGTTCAGGGAAAATCCATTATGCAGGCCGACCGGGGCCACCTCCACCATAAGCTCATTGATATGGGCTTAAGCCACAAACAATCGGTGGTTGTGATGTATGTGGCCAGTGGAGCTCTGGGGCTCTGTGCCATCGTACTGGCGGACAAGGGAGTTCTTGGAGCCATTATCCTGTTTATTGCCGTGTCGGTTTTCATCGTGGGGGGAGCACGTTACATGAGTGAAATAAGCGACGGCAGTGAGGAAGAGGATGCGGGTGACGGCACGGATACAGAGGAGAAGGATAAAACTACGGAAGATGAAGAAAAAAAAACTAGAAATGTCATCATAGAAAAGATAAACGAAAGCTAAGGAGACAGAAGTGAACAAGCTTAAGGTAATGACGGTTTTTGGAACGCGTCCGGAGGCGATTAAAATGGCGCCACTGGTAAAAGAACTGGAAAATTGCGGTGAAATTGAATCCATCGTTTGCGTTACGGCCCAGCACCGGGAGATGCTGGATCAGGTACTTGATATCTTTAACATTGACCCCGATTATGATTTAAATATCATGCAGTCCAGGCAAACGCTGGTGGACATCACGGTAAGGGCTCTGGAAGGGCTGGGAGAGGTATTCGAAAAAGTGTGCCCCCATATCGTTCTGGTGCACGGGGATACCACAACCACCTTTGTAGGGGGGCTGGCGGCATTTTACAAGAGAATCATGGTCGGTCATGTTGAGGCGGGACTTCGAACCTTTGACAAATATTTTCCTTACCCCGAGGAAGTGAACAGAAAGCTTACCGGGGTTCTGACGGATATCCATTTCGCCCCCACAAAAACAAATAAAAACAATCTCCTCAACGAAAATGTAGAGGAGAAAAAAATATACATAACAGGAAATACGGTAATCGATGCCTTGAGGACCACGGTCAAAAAGGACTATTCTTTTGGAAACAGTGCGCTCCGGGATATTGACTATGGGGGAAAAAGAGTAATTGCAGTCACGGCCCACCGCAGGGAGAATCTTGGAGAACCTCTTCAAAACATATGCAGTGCCCTGAAATACCTCGCAGATAAGTATGAGGATGTAGAGATTGTTTACCCCGTTCATTTGAATCCTGCCGTGCAGGAGACAGCCAGAGGCATATTGGGGGGGCATCCGAGGGTAAAGCTGATAGAGCCGCTGGATGTGCAGGACATGCATAATCTTATGGATAGGTCCTACATGATAATGACGGATTCCGGAGGGCTGCAGGAAGAAGCACCCTCGCTGGGCAAACCTGTACTGGTGCTCAGGAATGAGACGGAGAGGCCCGAAGCTGTGGAAGCAGGGACCGTCAAGCTGGCTGGCACCGACAGGGACACCATTGTTTCCATGTCCACGCAGCTTATGGAGGACGGAGAGGAATATTCCAGGATGGCCAGGGCCGTTAATCCCTATGGTGACGGTCAGGCGTCGGAAAGAATTGTAAAGGCCCTGCTGTATGAATTCGGGAGAGGCAGTGAAAGGCCTGATGAATTTAAAATTTAAGGGCAGTTGTCAAAAATTAAAGCCGGGATGACCCGGCTTTTTCTGTGATAAAAACTTTTACACCCTATAACCTTTTAAGCCTCTTTAATTTGCCTGTTGGGTTCCGGCAGCTTCACCGGCCCCTGCTTCACTTCCGCTTTGGGCGGCAGGAGAGTTCGCCGGGAGGCTGTCTGCCCCCGCTTCGGATTTATCGTATACGTTTCTGACAATAACGATGTCAACTCTCCGGTTTGCCGCTTTGTTTTCTGGAGTGGTATTGGGCAGCTTGGGTCTGAACTCCCCATATCCCACCGGAGATATGATGGTGGGGTCCACACCGGACTTGTCCACCAGCAGGTGCAGGACATTGGTGGCGCGGATGAGGGAAAGCTCCCAGTTGGAGGGGAATTGGGCGGTATTGATGGGGTCGTTGTCGGTATGCCCTTCAACCCTCATATGGTTTCCGGTGATAATCTTGAGGGCGCCGCCAAGCTTTTCCACGGTTTGTCTGGACTCAGGCTCTATTTCAGCGCTTCCGCTCTTAAAGAGCACTTTTTCTTTTATGGAGATCAGGACACCCCTCTCCTGCATGGAAACCTCCACCTCACCTGTAAGGTTCTCATTTTTAATGATCTCCGTAACCTTTTCTTTTACTTCTTCCATCTGCTGGTCTTCAAGGGTTGAAGGAATGACAGGGGAGGGAGCTGTATTCTCCAGGGGTATGATGGAGGTGCCCGCGCCGCTCTCGCTTATAAAAGAAGAAGCGGTGCTTTCGCCGAAAGCTTCCCTGAGGGATTCGGCAAGCTGATTGAACTTGGCAACGTCGGTCTGACTGATGGTATATAAAATTATAAAGAAAATCAACAGAAGGTTCATAAGGTCTGCGTATGTCAGCAGCCACCGTTCGGCAGTATCCTTCTCAACCTTTGCCTTGGGTTTGCCCACTTGTTATCCCTCCGCTTCAGCTTTTGCATTGTCTTTTGAGCCGCCCTTTTTGCTCATTTTCTCAAGGAGGGACAGGTTCAGCTTTTCCTTGATGATTCTTGGATTTTCTCCTGCCTGTATGGAGAGCAGGCCTTCAATAATCAGGTCGCTGATCATTTTCTCACGGGCGGCCTTGGACTTGATCCTTCCGCCCATCGGCAGGTACAGCAGGTTTGCAAGACCTACGCCCAGCATTGTTGCAATGAAGGCGACGGCGATCTTGTGGCCCAGCTCACCGGGGTCCTCCATACTGCCGAGGATGATGATCATGCCCATAACTGTTCCCAGAACTCCCATGGTGGGGGAATAACCGCCCATGGCTTCAAAAATCTTGGCGCCCGATTCATGAACGCTTTCATGCAGTTCCGATTCCCTCTCAAGAATATCTTTTATCACTTCCGTTTCGATACCATCCACAACAAGGGCCAGGCCCTTTCTTATGAGATCATTCTCATTCGTCTGGGCGTCCTGCTCCAGGCTGAGCAAGCCGTCCTTCCTGGCTTTCTCGGATAACTCCGCCAGTTGGTTGATGATGTCTACTTCATTATATTTTTTCTGAGTATAGATCGTTTTGAATGCCGCAGGCAGCTTGGCCAGCTCCGACAGCGGAAAGGACAAAATCGTACAGCCGATTGTACCGCCGATAACGATGAAGAATGGAGAAGGCTGTGCAAAGGCTCCCATGGCACCGCCCTCAATAAAATATCCGACGAGAATCATTGCTACGCCGAATAACGACCCGATAATTGCACCAATATCCATATGACCACCCCTGAAGTAATTTAACTTTTGTATAAATTGTACCTTTTAAGAGGTAATTGCATTTATTTACAGGTAAAAGTATTTATCCTAACATAATACCATAAGAACAGCGAGAAAAAATATTTTTTGAACCTACATAAGTATTGATTCACGTACATAAATGTGATAATATCTTCTATAAGTTTTAATTTTCGCACTGATGCAATTGCCACCGGAGGCTTTTAAGAAGCCTCTTTATAATGTAAAAGTAATCTGTAATAAATTGCTATTTTCACAGCAAAACATATACTTTTATATCGGTTGCCGGGGCGGGAAACTTTAGTGGTTTTTAATTTATGCAAATGAAGAAGATATTGTTAAAAAGCAAGCTTGAAAGATTTATTGCAATACGGGTTCTAATCTTATATTTGGTTGCTGCGGCCATAATCCTGGTATTTTTCAGACACCTGCCCCTATTGCTGGCAGGATTGACTTTAGGCGTTTTTCTCAGCTTATTGAGACTGAATTCAAATGCGGGTACCTTGGCAAGCGTCCTCACCGCACCAGAAGAAGGCGGGGCCGTAAGAAAAAGTGTAACCGGATTTATTATTAATTCACTAATTGTGATAGTAGTATTGGCAGCATCGTTAAAAATTAATCAATGGTTGTTCGGCGGGGTAATTGCAGGTATTTTTTTTGTGCCTTTAGTGATTATAATTAATGGAATAACAGAAGCTTTAGGAATAACTCATAATAATTACGAATAAGAAGGTGTTTCTAAAATGAATTTGAGCGAAGAACTGGTAAATGCCATAACTCCCCATGAGATATTCAGCATCCCCCTGTTTGGACTGAATATACCCGTTACCGATACGGTTATTACCATGTGGCTAGTCATGGTTTTCCTGATCATTTTTGCGGTTGTAATCACAAGGCGTATGCAGCTGGTTCCCAAAGGGAAACAGAATGTGGCCGAAGCCATCGTCGAATTAATAAACAACTTTGCAAAGGGCAACATCGGACACCACTGGAGGCCTTTTGCCCCCTATCTTGGTACCGTTTTACTCTTTCTCATGTTCTCCAATATAATCTCGATTTTCAACATAATTCCAAATGGCGAAATTCTATATGAAATAACCCATGTGGAAAGCTTAAAGCATTTTGGCATCAGGCCGCCTACGAGAGATGCAAATGTAACGGTTTGCCTGGCGGCAATGTCGGTAATCCTCGTTTTGTTCTCCGGCATAGGAATCAAGGGCTTTAAAGGTTGGCTCAGATACCATATTGAGCCCACGCCGGTAATCCTGCCCTTTAAAATACTTGATTACCCTGTAAGGACTTTATCATTGAGCATGCGTCTTTTTGGAAACATACTGGGTGCTTTCATAATTATGGAACTTATCTATGCTGTATTTCCAATGGTTGTTCCGGCGGCTTTCAGCATATACTTTGATTTGTTTGATGGGTTATTACAGGCATACGTATTTGTATTTCTAACTTCGCTTTACATTGCTGAAGCAATCGAGTAAGGGGGTGAGCAAATGAATATAGCTGGTTTAATGGCAATTGCCGCAGGTATAGCTGTTTTGACAGGATTTGGTGCTGGTATCGGTATCGGTATCGCAACATCAAAGGCTGCAGAGGGTGTTTCAAGACAACCCGAAGCATCAGGTAAAATCACTACCATCACGGTACTTGGTTCGGTTCTTGCAGAAGCGACCGCAATTTACGGGTTCGTTATTGCACTGATTATCCTGTTTGTTAAATGGCCTGCTTAGGAAATCAATCGTTTAGATATGTGAAAGGGGAGGCTTTAAGCTCCTCTTTCACATACGAATGATGGAAACAATGCCTGGTTGTTCACAGGCTTTAAAATAATGCACTGGAAGCAGTTACGAAGGGGAATGATACGATGTTAAAATTTGGACCGACATTTATATGGGTTGCGGTAAATTTACTGGTTTTATACTGGTTTATGCGTAAGATCCTTTTTAAGCCTGTTACACAGTTTATGGACAACAGGACGAATTCAATCAAAGAATCGATTGAAAACGCAGAAAAAAACAAGGCGGATGCCCTCCAACTAAAGAAATCCTACGAGGACCAGATAAGAGGGGCGAAGGACGAGGCGGAACGGATCATCAATGATGCCAAAGCCAAAGCCAACCGGGAGTATGATTCAATTTTAGCCGCTGCAAAGCAGGATGCGGAAACTGTTCTTGTCAACGCAAGGGCCGAAATTGAGCGTGAAAGAGACCAGATGATCAAGGAAATCAGGGGTCAGGTGGCAGGTCTGGCACTGGCGGCCGCTACGAAAGTTCTCGAAGCGAATATGGATACGGCGAGCAACAAAGCACTTGTTGACAAATTCATAGACGAGGCAGGTGCAGCATAATGCCTTTAGTTGAGAGACGGTACGCAGAAGCGCTGGTACAGATATCCGCACAGGCAGGAGCTATTGACGAATATCAGAGAGACTTTGAGGCAGTAGTCAATATTTTCAACACCCAGCCTGACTTCAAATACTTTGTTCTGAATCCTGAAGTCAAGACCGAGGTTAAGAAAGAGGTCCTGAAGAAGCTGCTTGAAAACCAGGTCAATCCGGTTCTGGTCAACTTCTTCATGCTTTTACTCGAAAAGGGCAGAATAAAGCAGCTGCCGGGTATATTGGACGAATATGTCAGGCTTGCTGACAGGAAGCGGAACATATTGAACATGACAATTATTTCTGCCATCCCATTGTCGGAGGAGCAGATTAATAAGATAAAAGACAAGTACACAGGGATTTACGGTGCGGCAGCGGCTACCGTCAACGTGAGTGTTGACGCCGGGCTCATCGGGGGCGTTAAGGTTGTAATCGGGGACAAGGTGATTGACGGATCGGTAAAAGGAAGACTGGAATCCCTGAAGGCGGTCATTGCAAAATAACACTTTAAATGATAAGAAGCTGTAGAATTGAGATTGAAGTTAAGAACATGCCGCCGGTATTTCTTAAATTCGTCTTGGTCCCAGTCTTAATCTTAATAGGGGTGATGATATGAATCTCAGGCCGGAAGAAATTAGTTCCATAATAAAGCAGCAGATTGAAAGCTACGGCATTAAGACAAAAACCGATGACACCGGTTATGTTTTGCAGGCCGGTGACGGTATTGCCAGAATATATGGGCTTGAAAAGTGCATGTACGGCGAACTTCTGGAATTTGAAAACGGAGTCTTCGGCATGGCGCTGAACCTGGAAGAAGACAATGTGGGCTGCGTGCTTTTAGGATTTGAAGGAGACATCAAGGAAGGCTCAACTGTTAAAAGAACGGGAAGAACGGTACAGGTACCCGTTGGGGATGCCATGATCGGAAGGGTTGTAAATCCTTTGGGCGAGGCCCTGGACGGAAAAGGGGAGATCGTTACTGAGAACTACAGACCTATAGACTTTACCGCTCCCGGTGTTGTAGAAAGAAAATCCGTTAATACGCCGCTTCAAACAGGTGTAATGATTGTCGATGCGCTGACGCCCATCGGTCGGGGTCAGAGAGAATTGATCATCGGCGACAGGCAGACGGGTAAAACGGCGATAGCAATCGACACCATCATTAACCAGAAGGGCAAGGATGTAATCTGCGTATATGTAGCCATCGGACAGAAGGCATCAACCGTGGCAGGTATTGTTAGGACTCTAGAAAAATTTGGAGCCATGGATTATACCATTATCGTATCCGCTACTGCCAGCGACATGGCGCCTGTACAGTATATGGCTCCTTATGCCGGCTGTGCCATGGCGGAAGAGTTCATGTACAGAAGCAACAGGGACGTTTTGATCATTTACGACGACCTGTCCAAGCATGCTGTTGCCTATCGAGCCATGTCACTGCTTCTCAGGCGTCCGCCCGGACGTGAAGCCTATCCCGGAGACGTGTTCTATCTCCACTCAAGACTGCTTGAGAGGTCTGCCAGACTGAGCGATGAGCTTGGGGGCGGTTCCATCACCGCACTTCCGATTATCGAGACCCAGGCAGGCGACGTATCTGCTTATATACCGACAAACGTTATTTCCATTACCGACGGACAGATATTCCTTGAATCCGAACTCTTTTTCTCCGGCCAGAGGCCTGCTGTCAACGTAGGTATATCGGTATCCAGGGTTGGAGGCGCAGCCCAGATAAAGGCAATGAAAAAGATTGCGGGTCCTCTCAGGATAAATCTCGCACAGTACAGGGAATTGGCGGTTTTTGCCCAGTTCGGCTCAGACCTGGACAAAGCCACAAGGGATAAGCTTACACAGGGAGAGCGGCTGATGGAAACACTCAAACAGCCCCAGTATGCCACAATGCCTGTTGAAGATCAGGTTATCGTCCTTTATGCCGCTACCAGCAAATATCTCATGGATGTTCCGGTAAGTGCGGTAAGGAAATTCAATTCGGGACTTGTTGAATTCCTTAAGGAAAAATATCCCCAGATTTCCCAGGCTATACGGGAGACAGGAGAACTTAAGCCTCAGACGGAGGAACTCCTGAAGAAAGCCCTGGATGAATACAAAGCCGAGTTCACAAGGTAAGGGGCAATGCGATTATGGCAAACATGCGTGAAATAAAATCCAGAATAAAGAGCATCAGGGAAACCCGGCAAATAACCAAGGCCATGAAGCTGATTTCGGCTGCAAAGCTGAAAAGGGCCCGCCAGCAGTTGGAACAGACGGCCCCTTACTTTCAGAAGGTCAAGGATACCATTGCGGATATTCTCGCCCACAGTGGGATCCTTGAAAGTGGTTTCTTCGATGTGCGCAATGAGAAGACAGGCCGCAAGAAGGCATATGTGGTAATGTCCGGTGACAAAGGACTTGCGGGGGGCTACAACAGCAATATTTTCAAGCTTGCTGAAAAAAGCGTTAAAGAAAATCCCGGGTCTTTGCTGCTCGTTGCGGGAAATCTGGGAAGAAACTATTTTACAAGAAACAAGCATAACGTTTACCCGGAATTTGACTTTCCCGTGCAGAATCCCAATACTTTCAGGGCCAGAGAAATGGCCGAGATCGTGCTCAAGCTTTATGAAACGGAAGCAGTGGACGAGATTTATCTTATTTATACCCATATGATATCTCCGATAAAGCTGATGCCGAAGATGATGAAATTGCTGCCTCTGGAACTGGGGGCTTTGAAAGCCGAGCTGAAGATGCCTGAGGACATCCCGGAGACCATTGATGAGGCCCTGAGCTACGAGCCGTCTGCCAATGCGGTTTTCAATGTCCTTATCCCCAAATATGTCAAGGGCATCATGTACGGAGCCCTGGTTGAAGCCTTTACCAGCGAACAGAGTGCCAGAATGTCTGCAATGGACAATGCTACGGCAAATGCGGATGAAATGCTGCAAAGGCTTAACCTGTTCTACAACAGGGCGCGGCAGGCTGCAATAACCCAGGAGATTTCGGAAATCGTAGGCGGAGCTGAAGCTTTAAAATAATATAGTTTTTAAATATATTTTACATGGTAGTGCAAGCAGGCGGAGAGTGATGCAGCCTCCTGCGCTCATCTACTAACTAAGCAAATGGACGGAGTGAAATTTTATGGCGCAAAACGTTGGAAGTATAGTTCAGATTATAGGTCCGGTTATCGACGTCAGGTTCGAAAGCGGTAATCTGCCTAAAATCTACAATGCTCTTAAGATAGAAAATCAGGGAGAGCATGTAACGGCAGAAGTAATGCAGCACCTTGGAAATGAAGTAGTAAGGTGCGTTGCCATGTCTTCCACAGATGGCCTTGTGAGAGGTATGGAAGTTGTGGACACGGGCGATGCCATCAATGTACCTGTTGGAAAGGAAGTTCTGGGCAGGGTGTTTAACGTAATCGGTGAGCCTATCGACAAGAAAGGGCCTGCCAATGCCGAGAAGACTTACCCCATCCACAGGCCGGCACCGGGTTTTGAAGATCAGAAGCCGGCAACGGAACTCTTTGAGACCGGCATCAAGGTTATCGACCTTCTTGCACCCTATGCAAAGGGCGGTAAAATAGGACTTTTCGGAGGGGCCGGCGTTGGTAAGACGGTTCTTATCCAGGAACTTATAAGAAATATCGCTACGGAGCACGGCGGATACTCTGTTTTCACCGGCGTTGGCGAAAGAACCAGAGAAGGAAACGACCTGCTTAGTGAGATGACGGAGTCAGGGGTTATCGCTAAAACAGCCATGGTGTTCGGACAGATGAATGAGCCCCCGGGAGCCAGAATGCGAGTTGGTCTGACGGGGTTGACAATGGCTGAATATTTCAGGGATGAAATGGGCCAGGACGTTTTGCTCTTCATCGACAATATCTTCAGATTTATCCAGGCTGGCTCGGAAGTGTCCGCTCTCCTGGGAAGGGTCCCCTCTGCCGTTGGTTATCAGCCCACGCTGGCCACCGACGTAGGTGCTCTGCAGGAAAGAATCACTTCTACCAGAAAAGGCTCCATCACATCCGTACAGGCGGTTTATGTACCTGCCGACGACTTGACGGACCCTGCTCCGGCCACTACCTTTGCCCATCTGGATGCAACCACGGTGCTTTCAAGGCAGCAGGTTGAAAAAGGTATCTATCCGGCGGTGGATCCTCTGGACTCCTCCTCCAGGATATTGGACCCGGTTATTTTGGGAGAAGAACACTATACTGTTGCCAGAAGGGTTCAGGAAACCCTGCAAAGATATAAGGAACTTCAGGACATCATCGCCATTTTGGGTATGGATGAATTGTCGGAAGATGACAAACTGGTGGTTTACAGGGCGAGAAAGATTGAGCGTTATCTGTCCCAGCCTTTCTTCGTAGCTGAAGTCTTTACCGGATATTCAGGAAAGTATGTTCCGATCAAAGAAACCATCCGGGGCTTCAAGGAAATCATCGACGGTAAAATGGACGATATTCCGGAAGCGGCCTTCTATATGAAGGGTACCATTGATGAAGTATACGAACATGCTAAAAATATGTAAGAAGGTGCTTTTATGGCGGCTACTTTTAATCTTGAAATAGTGACGCCCGATAGAAAATTCTTTTCGGGTGAAGTTGAAATGGTGGTATTGAAAACTCCTGAAGGTGAGATGGGAATACTTGCCGGACATACGCCCATGGTAGTGGCTGTTGCTGTGGGCCCCATAAAGATAAAAAAGGATGGCGATTGGCTTGAGGCTGTCCTGACGGAAGGCTTTATGGAGGTAAAGCAGGAAAAAACGGTTGTACTTACAGATTCCGCAGAATGGCCCAATGAAATTGATATAAACAGGGCCAAGGCGGCCAAGGAAAGAGCGGAGGAAAGGCTTCACAGACAGCTTGACCAGGTTGAGTATGTAAGGAGCCAGGCCGCTCTGGCAAGGGCTCTGGCAAGGTTAAAGGTAACAAAAGAGAATAATAAATAACAAAAAAAGCTACCCGGAAGGGTAGTTTTTTTTTGCAAATAATATAAAATAAAGGAATAAAAAGAAGATTGCGGGATGATATATTTTTTCGTTTTAGGGGGAACTAGGGAGTGCTTTTCAACAGGTGCTTCGGCACTTTGAAGACGGGGTTTCAAAAACTGTTGGACAGGGTCATTGGCGGTCACAGCAGGGTGGTTATTATTTTGATGTACAACACGGTAGGCCTCTTCACCATAGGGACTTTTTACCTGCTGGTACCTATAGCAATGGGCTATAGCCCCAGGTTCCGCCAGATAAATGCAGGAAGTGTGGCAGGTTATAATCGCCAATTCCTTACGGCGGGAATTTTTTATATTTTATGTTCCACTGCCATTTTAGGCTATGTGTTGAGGCATATAAAGGATTGGACACGGTTCATTGACAAAGATCATTGCGATGGGGCTCAAAGAGAAAGAATGGTAGAAAGGTGCTATAACCTGCCGTATTTCATATACACCGGCCAGCTTGCGGCGGCGGTCCTGTGCATAGCAGTTCTTTTTCTTTTGGTAAGTACAATAAGGACTGTCCCATACGTTGTGGCGCTCAAATTAAGTGCAATTTCCCTTGGCGGGGCTTCCGTTGCAGCGATTTTGTCCTATATTTTCTCCAAGTCGATTTTTACCAGGATTTTAATCAGGATAAATAATTACTCCATAAACCCGGGCAAAAATATCAACCTGGGAATTAAAATCTTCGGTGTGATGGTAGCTCTCTTTATTGCAGGGATTATAATAACTGCTTCCCTGGGGTATGCAAGACTTATTGAGGATAAAGGCGATGTGCTTTATGAGGTGGCAAGGGAAAAGCTGACCGTGGCAGCATGTACAAAGCCCGGATTCGGGGATTCGGGCGCCCTGCTGGATGCATTAAAGGAAATAAGCGTCGGTGGTTCCAGGGCGACGGCTTTTGTGGTTGACGAAAAAGATGAGATTCTTACTTCAGATAAAAGAGCGCTTTCCTATCACCTGAAGTACTACCTTGATGATCCTGTGAACGGAGACAGGCTTTATGGCGATACCCTGGAAACCCAGGGGGTTGTGAAGCAACTGCCGGTGGGGGGCACCGTTCTGAGGGCGGGCATCATATACGAAGTGGCGTCAGATAAGACCATATTTTACTATATCGTGGCCCTGGTTGTGCTTTCAGCTGTAAGCATCATTGTAATGTACTATTTTTCCCATCTTATAGCGAAGGACATCCGGCTGGTATCCACAAAGCTCATGGACCTGGCGGAAGGAAAAGTACAGGGAAACAGGAGAAAGATCGTTATTACGTCAAACGATGAGCTGGGCCTGCTGGTTTCAGCGTTTAACCAAATCCAGGAGAAAGAAATTGAGTATGACAAAATCAAGAACGAGTTTTTCGCCAATATATCCCATGAGTTTCGTACCCCTTTAAACATCATCCTGTCCTCCATCCAACTGTATGAGCTTTATCTGAAAGACACGGGAAGCGCCGGCAGGATAGCAAATGTGGAAAAAACGGCAGGAGTGATGAGGCAGAATTGTTACAGGCTCCTGAGGTTGATAAACAATTTGATTGATACCACCAAAATTGAAGCCTCCTTTTACAAAACCGAGATGAGAAACCACAACATTGTAGACCTGGTGGAAGGCATAACCCAGTCCGTTGTCAGCTATGCCAGGGGCAGGGACATAAGCCTCAGCTTCGATACCCAGGAGGAAGAGCTTATTACCGCCTATGATGCGGACATGCTGGAAAGAGTGATGCTTAACCTGCTGTCCAACGCCATAAAATTCACAAATCCCGGCGGAGAAATCAACGTCAATGTCGCAAACCTGGGGGAGTACATCCAGATATCCGTCGCAGACACGGGAATAGGAATAGAACCGGAGCACCTTTCGCATATTTTTGAGAGGTTCCGGCAGGTTGACAAAACGCTGACCAGAAAAAGTGAAGGCAGCGGGATTGGACTATCCCTGGTAAAGTCCCTGGTTGAAATGCAGGGGGGGAAGGTTCAGGTGAAATCAGAGCCGGGGAAAGGAACCCAGTTCGATGTGCTCTTACGGAATGTCAGGATTCAAAGTTCCGAGGAGGAGGGTGAGAGCTGGAACCCTCTGCTGGCGGGGAAGCTGGAAAGCGGCATAGAAAAAATATCCATCGAGTTTTCCGATATCTATGACATCAAGTGATTTTTTGCTTTTTAACCCCAGCGGCACCTACCTGTAAAGAATATAGCTTTTGACTACGGACAGCATTTCGCGGAAGTAATAATAGGCTTTCAAGTGCCGCACCGTGGGAGCGGGTCCTCCGGAAGCTTCCATGGACAGCTTTTTTGCCAGACGGAGGGAACGGTAGATGTGGAAGTCATTCGTGACGATCAGGGCTTTGCGGAAATTGTTGCCCTCCATGATGCTTTTGGAAAAGCCGAGATTTTCAAAGGTATCGGTGGATTTGTCTTCTTCAAGGATCCTTGCTTCAGGAACGCCCTTCTCTTTGAGCCACTTTTTCATGACACTGGCTTCGGTAGCCTCTTCATCGGCGCCCTGTCCCCCGCTTACAATGACATAAGGGGCAAAGCCGTCATTATACAGGTCAAGGGCCTTTTGAAGCCTGTATTCAAGGGACCAGCTGGGAGAGAGCCCCCATATCTGGCAGCCCAGAACAATGATCACGTCCGATTTTTCCGGGTGGAAATATTTTGCCGAGTAGAGTATATTTCCATTGATGTAAACGACGAGGGACAGAACGATTAACAAAAATACCGCCAGGAGTTTCTTAACAAGCTTCATCTTCATGCTCCTATACCTTGCTGCCGCTCTTGCGGACCTTCAAAGTTTCCGACCTTACGACCTCAAGAAGCCTGTCATAGGCTTCCTGCTTCTCAGGGGCCACCTGAACTTCCGGCAGATATCCTTTGTCCTCAATATTCAGTAGGATTGTGTACACTTTTGAAATGCCGTTATTTACAGAAGTAAAAGCGAGTCTTTTTCCCCACCAGGCCAGCTTGCCTCCCGCGTTCATGCCCTGGGTCAGCTTTTCACGGGAGGTACCGTCAGGTTTTATTACGTGGACATCGCCTCTGGAAGGTTCTCCCGCGGAGAACGCAAGCCACTCCGAGCTGGAGGACCAGACAATGCCGGCAATGGATGGGGCGGTGTGGAGTTCTTTTTTTGCGTCTCCGTTGGCATCGGCGATGATTAGCCTTTCGGCAGTATCATCGTCCCGGGTTTTTTTAACATAGGCGATGAAGCCACCATCGGGTGAAACAGCGTAGGAGCCCACGCCGGTGTCTATTTGCGACAGCTTCCGGTTTACGATATCGAAGGAATAGAGCTTCGGGTCGGCGGAAGCATTTTTATGGCCTATAAACAGGTATCTCAATTCCCCCGGTAAAAAAGAGGGCATGGATATCAAATCCACATTCAAGGAAGCTTTGGGCAGCGTGGTATCGCCGGCAGGGATGACACGGGAAGCAGCTGCTTCAAAAGGCCGGAGTGCGATGACCGGCAGGACATTTCCATATCTCCGGATGTAGTAATAGGGATTTGAGAGGACCGGTTCAGCCCCGCCGATAAAGGAATAGGACGGCAAATAGGAAGGAAGGGA
>JAFADI010000175.1 GCA_023424965.1 Bacillota bacterium | reverse complement strand
CCGGTGGAAGACAGGAGGGAAGCGATATATCCCGCCACATGCCCCGGCTTTCCAATTCCTGTAATGTGTATCCGGTTTCCGTTCCGCTCCGCTTCTAAAATAAGTTCTACCGCTGCCTTGAAAAAATCTTCCGTCAGCTTATCCTTCAGTGCACTCAACTCGCCGACCGATGTATTTAAAAATGCTTCCAGTTCACTGGAATAATCCCTGATATCCATCTTGACCTCCTGTTTATGCCGTTTGCACGATCGACTTTAAAAACCCCTTGCCCCGAAAATTATGTTTAATGCCGAAAATCTCTGCGATGGTGCAGGCGATGTCCGAAAATGTCTCCCGGGTGCCCAGGTTGAAATCCTTTTTGATGTTCCTGCCGTACAGCAGCAAAGGCACATACTCCCTCGAATGGTCGGTGCTTGGCGTTACGGGGTCGCAGCCGTGGTCTGCGGTAATTATCAGCAAATCCTTGTCCTTCATGCCGGAAATGATGGCAGGCACCTTTGCATCGAATTCCTCCAGCGCCCTTTTATACCCCCGGGCGTCATTCCTGTGCCCGTAAAGCATGTCAAAGTCTACAAGATTGGTGAATATGAGGCCCCTGCCGGCTTTTTTCATAAAATCCATGGTCTGGTCCACGCCGTGCAGGTTGTTCCGGGTGTGAATCGAATGGGTTATCCCCCTCCCTGAGAAAATATCCTCAATCTTGCCCACGGCAAATACATCCAGTCCCTTTTCCTTCAATTTATCCAGGATGGTCTCCGATAAAGGCTCCACGGAAAAGTCCTTTCTGTTGGCCGTTCTTACAAAGTTCCCGGGTTTCCCTTCAAAAGGCCTGGCCACCACCCGTCCCACGGTATGCTCCCCCGTCAGGAGCTCCCTTGCAATGCCGCACAGGGCATACAGCCGCTCGATGGGAATGACGCCCTCATGGGCCGCAATTTGAAACACACTGTCCGCCGAGGTATATACGATGGGATATCCCGTCGCCATATGTTCTTCTCCCAGGAGCTTCAGGATGTCGGTGCCGGAAGCCGCATAGTTCCCCAGGGTCCTGGAGCCTATCCGGCTTTCAAATTCTTTGATCAGGCCTTCCGGAAAGCCGTGGGGGTAAACGGGAAAGGGCCTTTCCAGTTGTAACCCCGCAATTTCCCAGTGTCCTGTGATGGTGTCCTTCCCGGCGGAAACCTCCGCCATCCGCCCAAAGCATCCCGCAATATGTCCAGGCACTTCCAGGTAGTCGATTCCGTCAACCTTTCCCAGCCCGAGGGTGCAAAGATTGGGTATATCCACACTCCCGCAGGCTTTAACGATGCTGCCCAGCGTATTGCTGCCCTCATCGCCGTACTGGGCCGCATCGGCAAGCTCGCCGATCCCCACGCTGTCCAGAACAATTAAAATCACCCTGTCAATGGTCATTGTCTTTTCTTCCCTTCGTCATATCAAGCTGTAAATATCCTGCTTACTGCCGTATGAATTCAATTTCTATGGTATTGCACTCCCTGGCGTTTTCGTCAAAATAAGTTTTATCAAACCGCACACAGGACCTGCCACCGTCAAAGAGCTCTTCTCCCGCCCTGGCACCGTTGAAGCTGACGGAACCAAGCTTATATTGCCCCCAGTCAAGCCCTTCCGGATTCTTTACAACCAGTTCCAGCTTCTTCTCAAGATAGATAAAGCTGACCCGGATGTCCTTCTCGTCCCCAAACTGTTCCTTTACCAGTTTGGGATAGATGACCAGGTCCCCCAGGTTGGGCCTTATCCCGCAGATCTCGGTGATAATGCTGAAGATCAGCCAGGAACCGGAGCCGGTGAGGTAGTTGTAGCTTCCCCTTGCGGATTTGGAGTCAATGGAGGCGGGTACGCCCGGGAATATTCTGCTTACTGCGGAATTCATGCAGAAGCCGGTGATGGTTTTGAATACTTCGTAGCCCTCCCTGACAAGGTTATTGGTATATAAGCCGTTCATATACTTGACCGCCATATGGTTGTATTGTCCGCCGTTCTCCCTGGTTTTGAAGGCCAGGCCGAAGCCTCTTCCCATGATATCGATGAGGCCGTAATCCTGATGGTCGGACCGTAAGATGTAGCCTCCGAATTCATTTCTCAGGTATTTGTTGACACTCCGGTGAATCTCCTTTGCCCGCTCCTGCCCTGAAATCCCCAGCACCATCAGGTAAGCCTGGGGCGTCAGGCTTATGTTCACTCCGCCGGAAGAGTTCCTGCCCCCCAGCCGCTCTTCGGTGTCGGTATAGTAAGCGTTGTAGAAAGAATTTTCCCTGTCCACGGTGATGAATTCCTGGGCGTTCACCAGTTGGTCCACGAAATCCGCCTTGGCGGTCAAATCCTCCATCAACTGCCGTATTTCTATTTTCGCCGGTCTTCCCGACAGTCCTTTATCGAGGAGGTCGTAATAGTGCTGCAGCCGGCCCTGCTTTTGCCTGTAATCCGAATAATCGATGCGCTCCTGCCCCTGAAGGCGGTCAAACAAAGGCAGCATTTCCTCCGTAACCTCGATATGCTCATAGCCCTTCTCCGCCAATTTTGCGAGGCACTCCACCAGACCTTTCAGATTTGCCCCGTAAAAAGCGGTAAACTGCACCGTTTCCCCGTTTTCTCTGGCCATGTCCATGGTGTCGTCCCAGTCGCCGGCTTCAAGCAGGGTTATATTGTGCCTTCCTACATTATAAAAGGAGGTGAGGTTCTGAACCAGCAGGTGCTCCAGGACCGTCCCCTGGTATTCCACCCCGTCGTCCGTTTTCTGCCGGAGGCCATAGGCGCTGGTCCACCCGCGGTCGGTGCCTTTTCCCCTCCGGGTGATGTGGTCTTTAAAATAAAGTGCCTTCTCAAACAGGATTTCCAGGTCTCCCGTCAGGTCCATGTACAGCCTTGTGGTAAAATAGGGCCACACGCCGTGATCGGACCAGGTCCGGCCCAGGCCGCTCCGGTGGGCGAATTCCCCCGGATTGTCCCCCACAAGGGTGGCATTGGAGCCATCCAGCTTAACGCCGTTGTAGTTATTCATGATGTCCTTTTTCGTACCGTAGGGATCTGCAATGATGATGGCCAGCAGGTCTTGCCACAGTTCCCTCCAGTACCTTTTCCCCGTCCCGTAGCCGAAGTCGGGCAAATAGCTGCTTCCGAAAACCTTTCTCAGGAAAGGCTGAAAATTCACCCATTTAAGGAATTTGTTCAATTCCCTGTCGGCAAACCCGAATTTCACCGCATCCACATATTCCTGCCAGTGCTTCTTTGTCGCCTCAAGCTCGGCGTCATACCCTTCAACCGTGTTGTACTTCCGGGCCCACCGGCCGATTTCATCCATCTCTTCCGTGATGCCCTCGATAATGATAAATGCCTTCTTCTCCCCGGGCCTTAAGGAGGTGGTGCCGAATTTTACCGCGCCCACCGCCTCTTCCCCTGTCATTGTCATCTCCTCGAAGGGCTGGGGCTGCTTATTCTGATAAACCGCCTCCGGCGCTTCCATGGAACCGTTTTCTCCAATATAGTCAACCATCCTTCCCCAGCCTCCGGGAGCTCTGGAGCCCTGTCCCTCATACCCCAGAATGCAGTACTTTGTAGGATTTTGATAGGCTCTTCTTTCGTCATGGATCATGATGGGGTGCAGCACCACGCCGTAGCTGTTAGGCACAAGCCTGTTGCACAGGGTGCTGACGTCCCTGTGGTCACGAAGATTTTCCGTGGTGCGGCCATAGAGAGGGACGGCATAAAAGGCATCAAACTCCAGCTCTTCTTCCGAAAGGTTGGTAACCTCCAGCTTGACAAGCTCAACGGGGTCGTCATTGGAAGGGAGGAAAAGGGTGATCTCCGACTTGATATTGAAATCGGAGCTGATTCTGGTCAGCCTGAGCCAGCCGATTCCAGCCTCCAGCCCCACCTCGTCGGTATCGCTGCCGATCACGGCTTTGAGCTGGTCTTCCGCGCCGGTACCTCCGCAGGACCACACTCCCCTGTTCCGGAGGTTCAGCCATAAGTTCCTTCCATCCTTTGAATGGTGCAGGTCTTCATTGCTTTTGGGGATGGTCAGGTATTTATAAAAGTTTAAAAGGATATCTCCTTTCAGCTCGGGTGTCACATAGGACTTTAATTTGTTGTTGCACAGCGGCAGGTACATCCTGGAGTTTCTTACGGGGTTCTTCAGGATGAAGGATGCGTCTTCTTTCTCTGTAAACTGCCAGCCGTAATTATATTGTTTGGTCAAGTCAATCCCTCCTGTATTTGTCTTCATTCTTGCGCCGCTAGCCCTTTACACCGGTGGAAGCGATGCTCTGGATATAATACTTCTGTATAAAAAGAAATACGGTAATGATGGGTACCGCCGACACCACGGCCCCTGAATAGACCACTCCCCAGTCGGTGATATGCTCGTTGGCGGTTGCAATGAAGGTCAGGGCAACCTGGAGCATCGTCAATTGCTGCTTGTTGATGACCGTCACCGCCCACAGGAAATTGTCCCACTGCTGCAGGAAGGTCAGTATTCCGATGGTCACAAGGGGTGATGTAAGCAGCGGCAGCATCACCCTGGAATAGATGGTGAAATGCCCCGCGCCGTCAAGGACGGCCGCCTCTTCAATGGAATTGGGAATCTCAAGGAAGAACTGCCTTAAAAAGAAAATTCCGAAGGCCGAAGCGGAGGCCGGGATGATCAGGCCCAGATAGCTGTCGATGAGGTTCAATTGCTTTACCGTCTGGTACAGGGGGATCACAAGCACCTCAAATGGGATGATCATGGTGAGGATGATGGTGGTGAACAACACCTTTTTCCCCCTGAACTTCATTCTGGCCAGGGCATAGGCCGCAAGGGAATTGAAAACCATGCTGACCGCCGTCACAACCACCGCTACAAACACGGTGTTGAAAAGTACCCGCAGCAAATCGCATTTTACCCACAGCTGGCGGTAATTTGCCAGAGTGGCCTTTACCGGTATGAAGGCATGGATGCTCAGGCCTCCGTACCTGCCGATCTCCTCACTGATCTTGAAGGAATTGCCGATGACCCATAGAAAGGGTATGATGACGATCAGGGAGATAAGACTGAAAAATATATACATAACAATTTTTGAAGTGATTGTTTCCTGTTTCAATGCTGCCGCCCTCCTTTATTTGTCGTCCTGCATCACTCTGAATTGCAGCGCGGTAATCAGCATGATTACAACGAACAACAGCAGGGCCATGGCGGATGCGTACCCCACATCCATCAGCTTGAAGGCCGTTATCCAGATGTGGTATACAATGACGTTGGTACTGTCCATCGGCCCCCCGGAGGTCATTACAAAAGCCGGTATGTAAATCCGCATGGCATCGATGGTGGTGATGACCAGAACAAACAGCGTAGTTTTTTTAAGCATCGGAAATGTAATATATATAAATTTCGTCCAGAAATTCACACCGTCAATCTGGCTCGATTCATAAATTTCCCCGGGAATCTGCTGCAAGCCGGCTAGAAAAATTGTCATATAGTATCCAAAGGATTTCCATATGCAGGTAACGATCATGGCGTTCATCGCCGTATCGGGATTTGTCAGGAACCCCTGGTTGTTTATTCCAACTGCCTGCAGCACGCTGCTGACCAGGCCGAAACTTCCGTCATACATCAGCCTCCAGATGATGCACACCGAAACAAAGGAGGTGACGACGGGGAAGAAATAGATGGTCTGAAAATACTTAAAGCCCCTCAGCTTATAGTTTGCAATAACCGCCACAATCATGGCGAGAAAGGTCTGGACCGGTACGACGACAATGCTGAAATACCCGGCGTTTCCCATGGACTTTATGAAC
Source organism: Bacillota bacterium (assembly GCA_023424965.1). Classification (GTDB taxonomy): domain Bacteria; phylum Bacillota; class Clostridia; order Acetivibrionales; family JAFADI01; genus JAFADI01. The sequence continues at coordinate 24,587 of JAFADI010000175.1, read as the reverse complement.
AGCGGATCTCCGAAAGCCCTGGTAAAATTCGCAAGGCCCACAAAGTTTGTCGTCTTGCCGATCAGTTGATTGTCCGTAAAACCCAGGTAAAACAGCTTCAGTATGGGGAATAGTACGAAGGTTGCTATGATTAAAAGGGCCGGTGCCAAAAACAGATATGCCGTTAATTGCTCCTTACGTTTACCCCTCAATGAATATTCCATAATGCCCTCCTGTGATGGAAACCGGAGAGGCAAAGCACCTCTCCGTCCATTCACTCGAATTTTTTATTTCTTTTCTGCCTTGAGTCCGTCTTCAATGATCTTTGAATACTCTGCCATGGCCTTGGCAGGATCTTTTCCGTAAGCCACGTCATTGAAGCATTTCTGGAGAGCCTGGGCAATGATGGGGTATGCAGGGGTCACAGGCCTTGCCTTGGCATTCTTGCCCAACTGCTCAAGAATCATGGGGTAAGGAGCTTTCTGGAGGAAATCCAGCGCCGGGTCTGCAAAAAGTGACTTTCTTGCGGGCAGGTTCTTGGTCTCCTTGCACCACTCCCTCATGCCGTCCTTGCCGGTAATGGCGGAGATGACCTTAAAGGCCGCATTTTTGTCTTTTGCTGTAGCGGACATGCCCAAAGACCATCCACCGGAGTTGGACACCTGCTTCTCATCTTTTGGAAGCGGCATCGCGCCCCATTTAAGCCCTTCTACGTTGTCAAAGGCGCTGGCCATCCATGGGCCGGTGATCCACATGGCAATTTTCTTGTCCTGGAATCCGTTGGGAATATCCTGCAGGGGAGCTACTTTATACTTGGTGAAGAGTTCACCGAAGAAGGTCAGGGCTTTCAAGCTCTTTTCGCTGTCGAAATAGCCTTTTACCGTGGTTCCGTCGGGGCTGATGATATCTGCTCCCGCGGTCCAGGTCCAGATGTTGGAAACGTAGTTTTGTCCTTCATGGGCCACATTGGGGCCTGCCATCAAAGGAAGAATACCGTATACCGTGACTTTGCCTCCCGCATCCTTCTGGGTCAGCTTAACGGCGGCATCCCTCACCTGTTCCCAGGTCCAGGCCTGGTCTACCGTTTCGGCGGCTGTAAGGCCGGCTTTTTCAAACATTTCTTTGTTGTAGTATAGTACACAGTTGGTTTCATTCAAGGGAGCGGCCCACATCTTCCCATCGTAAGTAAAGGCTTCTTTTGAGGAATTGACCAGGTCATCCCTGTCTGCCGCATCCCAGAATTCGTCCAGGGAAGAGAGGGTGCCTTTTGCGATATAGCTGGCAAGGGTAGGGGAATCGATGGAGATTACATCGGGAGAATTGTTTCCGGCAATGGCGACTCTGAGTTTGTTTTCGTACTGGGTATCGGGAATGTAGGTGGCTTCAACCTCTGCATCATTGGCCGCCAGCGGGAGGCATTTGCTCATTCCTCTCCGGTAGTCGTCCGCGTCAAGGGTCCAGAAAGTAACTTTCGGTTTTACCGCCGGCTTTTCCGCACCTGGTTCAGTTTTGGTTTCCTCGGCTTTCCCGGTGCTTTCCGCCGGGGCGGAAGCCTGGTTGCTCTGTCCGCAGCCTGTCAAGGTCACGGTGGCGGCCAGCACGAATATAACCACCAGGGCCAGTACTTTTGAATAGGTTTTCATTCTGTGGTTCCTCCTTGTTAATTTGATGAAGTATATTAACATTATAAGGAGGCCCACAGGGGAGTTAAATGGGGTGAATCTTTGAAAAGGTTTGTGATATACACTTGTTTGAAAATCGGGTTTTAAAAGTACGGCTTGCTTTTACTGGGTATTTTTTGCAGCCTTTTTCAACGCCTGGTTCATTTTGGCCGAATATTCCTTCATGGCCAGCTCCGGGTCCTTTCCGTAAGCCACATCGTTGAAACAGTTCTGTATCTCGGTGGATATGGCCGGATAGGCGGGGGTTTTAGGCCTCACTTTGGCGGTGGTTTCCAATTGTTTGAGCATCATGGGATAGGGAGCTTCCTTGAGGTAGGGAGCTTTATCGAACAGGGATTTTCTGTTGGGCAGGGTTCCCCCCTCGGTAATGCCGATTAACTGGCCTTCCTTCCCCGTTTTGGCCATAATTACCTCGAAGGCTTCCTTCTGGTTCTTGCACTTGGCGGTGATGGAGTAGCCCCATCCGCCCTCGTTGGATACCTGCTTTTCTCCCCTGGGCAGAGGCATGGCACCCCAGTTCAGCCCCTCAATGGTTTTAAAGGTGCTGATCATCCATGGACCGTTGATCCACATGGCAATCTTTCCGTTCTGAAAGCCATTGGGTATTTCAAACAAAGGGCACACCTTGTCGACGGCAAACAGGTTGTAGAAAAAGCGCAGCGCCTTCAGGTTCTGCGCACTGTTGAAATATCCGTCCACCGTCGTTCCGTCGGGGCTGATGATGTCGGCTCCAGCCTGCCAGGTCCAGAGGTTGCTCACGTAAGCCTGGCCCTCATGGGATATGTTTGGGCCCGCCATCAAAGGCAGCAATCCGTAAACGAGGACTTTTCCGGCGGAGTCCCTCTGGGTCAGCTTTTTTGCCGCCTCCTCCAGCTGCTCCCAGGTCCATGCATCCTCAAGCCTTTCGGCAGGCTTGATATTCGCCTTTGCAAGCATATCTTTATTGTAGTAGAGCACACAGTTGGTCTCTTCATGCTGGGCGCCCCAGATCTTCCCTTTATATGTCCAGCCGTCCTTGACTGCATCCAGCAGGTCTTCACGGTCAGCGGCATCCCAGAACCCGTCCAGGGGAATGATGGCTCCGTTATCGGCATAGGCCGCCACATTGGGGGAATCCACCCCGATGATGTCCGGCAGGTCCCCGGAGGACATGGCCACCGTCAGTTTGTTTTCGTACTGGGTATTGGGCAGGTAGTTCATCTCAATGGCTATTTTATCGCTGATTTTGGCGTTGCACTTCTCATCCGCCCTTCTAACATAGTCGCCGTCCACGGTCCAGACAACCACCCTGGGCTTTACGCTCTTACTGGCGGAACCGGGTTCTCCGGCTTCACTTTTTCCGGGAATGGGAGAAGTCTTCCCTTCCGTATCCCCGCTGCAGCCCACGAGGCTTACCATTAGAATGCAGACAAGTACCCATCCCGCTATCCCTGGCTTCTTTTTCATTTGCCCCTGCCTCCCGCCTTATAGTCCTTCGGTGACACACCGGTGATTTCCTTGAAAACCTGGCTGAAATGCTTGGAATCGGAATACCCCACCATCTCCGAAATGTGGTAGATTTTCAGGTCCATCCTGTCCATCAGTTCGATGGCCCTGGTAACTCTGAAGCGTTTCAAGTACTCCGTGAAATTCTCACCGGTTTCGGCTTTGAAAACCGCACTTAAATAGTTCAGGTTCAAATACACCCGGTCTGCCGCATCTTTCAGCGATATGTTGCTGGCATAATTCTCTTCGATGTATTTTATGACCTCGTTGATGATTCTCTTTCTCTGGTTCAGCTTGACGGAGCCGATGTGCTGGACCAGGTATTTCAACACTTCCAGCAGGATCGTCACCGCTTCGTCCACGTTTGAGCTTTCCGAAATTTCGGCGTATACGTCGTGGCGGCCTTTTAATGCTTCTTCCGCGTTGATGCCCGATTCGTAAAGACTCCGGCTCAAAGAAATATACAGCTCATGCAGCAGCCGTTTCGCATATTCGAAGTTGCAGGGCTTCAGGTTCCTGTACATATGGTCCAGTTCATCCGTCAACAGCTCCATGTCTCCGGATTTTACCGCGCGGATGATGTTCTTCTCGATTGCCAGGGAATAAATGCTCGGAGACCCTTCCGGCAAGACCTCATCGATGTGTACCGTGACATCCTTTATTTTGAACAGGCTGCTCTGTATTGCCCCCATGCTGTCGTCATAAGCATAGCGCAAATCCTCAATATTTTTCGCAAAACGTCCTACCCCGATGCTTACGGATTTGTTCAGGTATTTGTAGATATTGCTCCGTATTTCCTCGCAGAGGGACATGATGGCATTCTTATCCTCCTCAAGCTTGTATACGATAAGGCACAGCGTATCATCCGACTCATTGACGATATAAAAGCTCTTTCCGGCCCTGCCGATGACTTCCTCCGTTATATTCCTCACGGCAAAGATCAACAGGTATCGATCTTCCACATTGTAGTTTTTGGTAACGGTTTCAAAGTCGTCAATCCGCATGAGGCATAAGAAAGCGTCGGAAACGTCGAACTCCAGGTATTTCAGCCTGTAAAAAATATTGTCGTTGACCCCGATGACCCCATGAATCAGATCACTCAGCAGTTTCTCCCTGATGATGGGCATGCTGGCTTTCAGCCCCTTTACCAGTTCCTCATGCTGGAGGTGGAAAAGCTTCCGCTCTCCAATGAGTGCTTCCGCCTTCTCCAGGGATTTGTAGATGTCCTCATAGTTGATGGGCTTGAGGATATAGTCGTAAGCACCCACCGCAATGGCCTTCTGGGCCAGATTGAATTCCGCATACCCGCTGAAGACAAAAATTACAATTTCAGGGAACTCCTCCCGGATGATGGTGCTCATGGTAAGTCCATCCATCTCGGGCATCTTGATATCCGTGATTACAATGTCAGGCTTTTTCTCCCTGACTTCAAGCAGGCCCTTCTCCCCGTCCAGTGCGGTGCCCACCACCACCCAGTCCTTCCCGGCCGACTCCAGAACCAGCTTCATTCCGTCCAGTACAATCTGCTCGTCGTCAATCAATAGGATCCTTAGCATCTGCATCGCCTCCAGGCATAATCACTTTGGGGATCCGGATGCTGACACAGGTGCCTTCCCCCGGCCGGCTTTCAATGGACAAGCCATACTCCGCCCCATAGTACATTTTTATTCTCTGATCCACGTTATTTACTCCTATTCCCGGCTTGTTCAGCGTATGCGCTTCTTTTTTGGGACTTAAGGCATTTTCTATCTCTTCATCGGTCATACCCTTCCCGTCGTCGATGATTTGTATTACTACATCCCCGTCTTTTTCAAAGCCTTTGATGGTGATCTTACCGACCTTCGACTGGCATTCCAGCCCGTGCTTGATGGCGTTTTCCACCAGCGGCTGGACAATCAGCTTCATGATGTAGTATTCGGTGATATCCTCTTCAAGCTCGTATTCTACCATGAGCCTGTCTTTAAACCTTGTTTTCTGGATATACAGGTAATTGTCGATTTGATTCAGCTCTTCTTCGATGGTGACCTGGTCCCTTTCGTTGCTGATGCTGTACCTCAGCATGTTGCTCAAGGCCACCACCAGCTTGGCCGTGTTGGTCTGCTTTTCGATCACCAGCATCCAGTAGATGGTGTCCAGGGTATTGTATAAAAAGTGGGGATTGATCTTCGATTTCATGTTCTCCAGTTGGGCCTGCTTCAGTTGAAGCTCCTCGATATAGACCTTGTTGATCAACTCCTTCAGGCTGGAGGTCATATAATTAAAACCGTCGCCCAAATCCTTCAGCTCATCCCGCGTCTTGACCTCATATTTCACATCCAGATTCCCCTGGGCCACCAGCTTGACAAGCTTCGTCATGTCCCTCACAGGCCTGGTTATTTTTGAGGAAATGTAGAAGGAGACCAGGGAGGAAAGGAGAATGACCACCACGGCGACAATTCCGGCTGTCAGCTTAAAATACCGGGTCTGGTTCAAAACATCCTGCAGCGGAATGGTGGCCACAATTTTCCAGCCCGTATTCGCGGAGGTATTGAACACAACGAGGGATTTTTTGTCTCCCAGGGTCAGGTAGGAATATCCGCCGGGCTTGCCGCTGATTGTCTTGAATATGCCCTCGTCAATATTTTGGGAGGGGGCGCTGCGGTCCGACGAGGTGATGATCTTCCCGGAACTGCCCACAATGTAGATATTCCCGTTGTCACCCAGGTTGATATTCTTGACGAACTCGTAAAGGGTCTCCTCGTTGATGTCCAGTGACAGCAGCCCTTTGATTCCGGCCTGGAAGGAGGTTTTGAAGCTCCTTATCCCTGAAAAAACCTTCACCTTCTGCTTTCTGTCCGATTGATAATACTCCTGGGTATAAATGTCGGTCCAGTGGATTTTGTTTTCATTCAGCTGTGCATCGGTAATCAGCTTTTGCTGTTTCAGGTCTTCAATATTGTTGATGTCGCTGGTGATGGGGTAATTGTATGCATCCCCTTCGCTGCTGATATACTGTATGGCGGTGATGTCCCCCTCCGTGATGGTGAGGTTTCTCACCTGCTCGGCAAAGAGCCTGGGATAATTGACATTTTCTCCGTGTTCCTTTGTCAGAATGTTCACGATTTCCTTGTTGATAATGAGGTACATGGAATACTTGTCGATTTTATCCAGGAACATGTCGATCCTTTTGATCGCGTCCAGGGTGGTGGTGTCGGTGAGGCCGATATAGTTTTTTACGATGATTGACGATGTGGTGGTATAAAGAAAATAGCTGAAGAAGGATGTCACGGTTATATTGATTATGATAAAAGCAATCATTATTTTTGAATTTATGCTTCTCATCTCAAGTTTCCTCAACTTAAATTTTATTGAGCGACATTTAACGACATTTTTCTATGTTGTAAGTAGATTATATGTTAATTGATTTCCGTTGTCAAAAAAACCTGGAGCCAAATCTTCAAAAGCACAGGGAGGCTTACCCCCTGCATTCTGAGTAGGCCTCCCCGTATATTAAAACAATACCGTTTTTTCTCTTCCGTCATATTTTATTCACTTCAAGGGCATTGTTGGACCTCTGCAGTCCGTCGATGAACTGGTCCTTCTTTTTCAGGAGCACATTGACAAACAGGCTCTCCAGCAGGCACAGCTCCGCCACTCTCTTGGACATGACCTCGCCTTTCACATGTTCGGTAAAGGCCGCCGTGAGAAGTACAATATCCGAATTCTTGGCAAGAGGGGATACAGGGTAATTCGTAATGCAAATCACGGTAGCTCCCGTAACCTTTGAGTACTTGACCACGTCCACAACGCTTTTGGTCTTGCCCGAATGGGAAATGGCAAGGATCACATCCCCTCTGGACAGGTGCGAGGCGGCAATCAGCTGAATGTCCGGATCGGCGGATGCGTGAACCACCGCTCCCACCCTGATAAACTTCTGAAAGCCCGAAAAGGCCACATTGGCCGCATCTCCAACACCGCACAGCACAATCCTTCCGGCTCCGGCAATTGCCTCCACCGCTTTTTTGTATTCAGTCTTGTGGATGATGTTCAGGGTGTCCTTCAGTGCCTGAATTGAAGCCTGAAATACTTTCTCGGTGACGGAATCATAGTCGTCGTCGTCCGTAATGCCGGCATACAATACGGTGGGATTCTCATCCTTTTTCCGGGTTAAATGGGCTTTTAATTCCGGATATCCTCCGTATCCGAGTTTACGGGCCAGGCGTACCAACGTAGCCTCGCTACACCCTGCAGCCTCCGCAGCCTCCACAATTGTGGCCGCCGAAAAGAATTCCGGCTTCTCCAGTAGCAGGTCCGCCGCCTTTTTCTCCGCCGTTTTCAGCGAGTCATAGATGGCCTGCAACTTCACAAGGCAGCTGTGGGGAATCAGTTCCATGCTTCTTTCACTCATTTTTATAGGCATGCCCATATCACCTCATTATTAACGTTCATAATCTTTTGTTAATACTTTTAAGTGTATCATAGATGTCTTTGTAAACGCCATACTTTTCATCGTAGAGTTTTTGCGCCTCCCCATTGGGATAATAAATATCCTTCAATGCCACGGTCCTTTGAACCGCCTCATCCAGATTCCTGTACCCTCCCGCTCCCGTTCCCGCCAGCAGGGAAGCACCAAGGCAGGCCGCCTCCCGCACTTTCAGGGTAGCCACCGTACATCCTGTGACATCGGCTTTGATCTGCAGCCAGATGGGGGATTTGGCTCCGCCGCCGACGGACCTGAGCTGGTTGATGGTGATTCCCGCCTTCCGCATGGTCTCGATATTGATGCGCAGTTCATAGGTCAGACTGTCGAGGATGCCCTTTACAATGTCATGCCGTGTCGTGGCCATGGTAAGTCCCAGCATGGCTCCTTTCGAGTCCAGGTCGCACCACGGAGTGCCGCTTCCGTTGAAGTGCGGAAGCACCAGTACGGAAGAAGGGCCTTTAGGGGCCTTGGTCTCCATCAGCTGGAATGCACCGACGCCAAGCTCTTCCGCTTCTTTTACTTCCGCGTGACCCAGGTTGTCCCTGTACCATTTGAAGAGGATGCCTCCAATATGGTTGAGGGAGAAGGTGAAATACATGCCGTTTTTTGCATGGCAGTAGCAGGGATAGTATCCGTTATACATCTGGTCATTCAGCATGGGTGTTTTGAAGGCCGTGGAAACCACCTCCGCCGTCCCGTGGGAATCGATGGCGATGTTCTCCTCCACCACACCCGCGCCAAGAGCGGCACAGGGCTGGTCGTGGCCCCCTGCAACAAGAAGGGTGCCTTTTGGCAATCCCAGCTCTTCTGCAAGTGCGGGGTTGATTTCGCCCACCACCTCACCGGAAGGCACCGCCTTCGACAACCGGCTCCCATCCACTCCCACCCTGTCCAGAATATCTTCCGACCACTTCTTTTGGGCCAGGTCAAAGGCCATGGTCCTGGAGGCCATGGTAAAGTCAATGACAGGCTCCGCGCCCAGCTTCGAAAGAATATAATCGGCATAGGTCATGAACTTGAAGGCATTTCTGAATACCTCCGGCATGTGGTCCTTGAACCAGAGGATTTTCGTAAGGGAATTCATGGGATGGGGACGCATGCCCGTCCGGTCAAACAATCCCCGGTCCCCGAAAATGTTTGCACAGGCCTCTCCCTGTTCCACCGACCGGTAATCCATTCCAAGAAGGGTATTGTGCAAAGGCCTGATATTTTTATCCACGGGGATTACGGCGTCTCCCTGGACCGAAAGGCTCAAGGCCCTGATATCCTTTGCCCCGCTGTCTGCAACGGCCTTCCGGATGACCTGCCGGGTCAGCTCCCATACCTTTTCGGGATCCTGCTCCGCATACCCCGGTTTCTCGCAAATAACGTCATACTCGTGAAAACCGTAGCCTTTTATATTGCCGTCCAAATCAAAAACCACCGCTTTGGTGCCCGTGGTCCCCACATCCAGCCCAAGCAAGTGCATATCGTCCACCTCATTTCAGAAGTATATCCGGTAACTCAAAGGTTTTACCCTTGTAGGAATATTTTTTCACCGGCCACAAGCCCGTTACCGAAGGGATTTTTTGTGTGCCTGCCCTATTGAGGCTCAGTTCTTCAACCTTTACCCCCGTGATGGTAATAAACCAGTCAAAGGCCTGATTCTCCCTGACTTCGTTGGAAGGATCCTTGCACATGCTCCCGTCTCCCACCATATAGCCTGTGATCCCTCCCTGGTAGTGATACCTCCACTCTTCCTCATAGCCCAGTTCCTTATACAGCTTCTTTTGTTCAAGAAGGATGTCGCTGAATTTGCTGCCCGTCTCACACATTGAAATGGCGGCGGCTTCAATGGTGCTCGCCGCCTCATATTTTCTTCTTATCTCGAGAGGCAGGCTGTCTCCAAAATACATGAGCCTTGTTACATTGGCATGAAGCCCCCATTTTCTGACGGCGGGATGCAGCAGGACGTACTTTTCAATCTTTTTATCCGAGGGATTGGGGTGCCTGTATTTGAATATTCTTTCATCGCTGCCGATGAGCAAAACGTCGGCAGCGATGTTTTCCTTCCCATATTCATAGAGGAACATGGCTTCCACTTCATGTTCACTCATTCCCGGTCTGACTTCCGCCGCCACCTTTGCTATGATCTCCTCGGTTTTCCCTCCCAGCCAGGTGAGTCTGGCAATTTCCTTCTCCGTAAGGGGATACTGCAGCTTGTAAATCTCATTGGGCAGGTACGCAGCCCCGCTAATCGGTATATCGGAAACAATTCTTCCGCCCGTCACGAGGGACATGGCCTTTTCTTCACGGGAGGCTTCGTACCAGTGCAGGGGCACGTACTCAAAATCAAGCCCCGGAAGCTCCTCCTCCATGACACGCCGCCCGTCCATGACCTGTGAAACCAGGTAATTCTTCGTTTTCGTGATGACGACCAGTGAAAATCCGCACTCGGAGGGAATAATCACCCGGCTGTTTCCACCGTCGGTGATCCAGGCGAAATTGTCCTGCCGTCCCAGGATGAGGGCGTCATAGCCCTTTGCCTCAAGAAACATCCTGACCTTATGGATCTTCAGATAAACTTCGTTTTTATCCGGAGCATTCATACTCCATGCCTCCTGCTTTATTAATAAATTGCTTGAAAGGGTACGTTTGTGCGTACCCTTTTAATTGCTCACCATTTTCTCTTTACAGTTCGCTATCCTTATTTCATCTGGTTCTGGATCTTTCTCAGCTGCAGTAATACGGAGTCGCTTAACTCAACCATGTCATAGGTGATGATCTCCCCTATGCTGATATCCCTTTTCAGCACCGCACCCTTTGCCAGGCCCGCAGGCAGGTATCCTTCTTTTGCCGCAACCTCCGCATGGTCGATGCTTACCCGGTAGCAAAAGCCTCCGATACCGTCCAGCTTTTCTCCTGCCTTCATCTGCCTTTTTGCAACGGCGATGCACTCCGAGGTAAGCTTCTTCAGCGGGTGTCCCGAGGACTCTTTGTAGAGCACCGCCTGTGCCGCCGTGAGAGGCACTTCCATGGAGCAGAGGTGGAAGGGCCTGAAGAGGGTGTAATATGGCCCATCTCCCATATCCCGCTGGATAAAGGAGGAGCGCAGTCTTTTATTTTCGGTGGTGATGGTGAGGAAAACTCCGGGGTGCACACCGATGGCGAAGTCAACCACACCCATCCGGTCAAGCACTCCCCCGTCCTCTTTGGGGCAAAACACCTTATTGAGCGTATCCACAGTGGATTTGGCGCCATGCATTCCCTGAATATCAGGAACAAGTCCCGTCGCATTGGATACCGCGGCCATTTCGATGGCCGTCTTTGACCCGTCTACAAACTCGCACAGCATGTAAGGACTCATATTGCGGGCCTTGGCCTTTTCAGCCAGGGTATCGGGAGTGGCTGTCATATCCAGCGGATTGTTTTTGCCTTTCCCCGCGGAAACCACGGTAAAGCCCAGTGCATTGGCAAAGCGGTACAGCTCCATAATGGCCGCAGGTTCATCCCCGGCAGCAAGGGTATAGACAATGCCGGCATTCTCCGCCATCTGTCTCAGGATCGGCCCGATGGTGATGTCACATTCCACATTCATCATGACGATGTGCTTTTTGTGGTTGATGCATTCCAGGGTGATGGTGGCACCCATCACCGGAGAGCCTGTACAATCAATGACCGCTTCCACCTGGGGAAGGTGTACGGCGATCTTCCAGTCGTTGGTTATGACCATTTTCCCGGAGTCCACAGCTTTTTCCGCCTCCACAGGATCATTTGTAATTACATACTCTCTTTTACATTCCGCCATTTCCAGCGACTTTAAGGCGATGTCGGTATTAAGGTCAACCACTACCGGTATTTCCATCCCCTTCATCTGGTCGATCTGGGCGATGATATCCGTCCCCATCTGCCCGCAGCCGATAAGGCTCACCAGTACCGGCTTTCCGGCTTGGGCACGTTCTGCAAGTCTTGCGTCTATTTCATACATTTCTATCTCCATTTCCGCAGCGGCCAAATGAATTACCCCCTGCGGAACCAAAAAGTTATTTCATAACTTTTTTATGGGATGAAATTCAATTTACCGCGCATGCAATTTATTTTTGTAGTATTCCAGAGTATTTTTAAAAATTAACTGTTTCCATTTGCAAGCCATATAACAGCTTTGTCACGCCCAGGGCCTGACTGCCACACGCAGGGCCTTGCCCCGTTCCGCATAGGCGATGCCTTCGGGGATTTCCTCAAGCGTTACGGTTTTGGTTACATATTTCTTTGCGGATATCCTGCCTTCGGCAATCAGGCTGACAGCCTTGTACAGGCCCGTTGACGGATAGGAAAAGGCTCCCACCACGGTAATTTCATTGTAGTGAATGGTGTTGCTGTTAAGCGCCGTCATCGGATTGTTTTTGTTCACTCCGCCGAACAGCACCACTTTCCCTCTTTTCCTGACCATTTCCACACCCTGCTGCTGGATGGCGGTTACCGGCGCCGCACAGATCACCATGTCGGCTCCCAGCCCTCCCGTGAGCTTCAGCACTTCCTCCACAGGATTTTGTGCCGCAGAATTGATAATGTGGTCGGGATTGAACTGGGGTACCGAATCAAGCCTGGAGAGGCCTACCATGATGACCTTCGAAGCTCCTCTTGCCTTCGCCACCTCAATGTGGAGGCAGCCGATGGGCCCATCTCCGATGATGACCACCGTATCCCCCAGGGAAACATTGTTGTACTCCTGGCAGGCGATTACCGAAGAAGCCGGCTCTGCCATCGCCGCCTCTTCAAAGCTGAGGTGTTCGGGAACATGTTCCACAAATCCGCGGCTCATGACTACCGGCGGCAGGTAGATATATTGTGCAAATCCCCCGGCCCAATTGGTGCCCAGCATTTTATGGTTCATGCATAAATTGACCAGACCCCGCTTGCAATAATAGCATTCCCCACAGCTCACATCCGGAGCGATGGCAACTTTATCTCCAACCTTGAACCTTGTCACCCCATTGCCTACTTCTTCAACCACGCCGGCAATTTCATGCCCCATGACCTGCTTCTCAACCCCATACCGGAGTCCCGTGTGGAAATTTCTCATGTCTCCGCCGCAGATACAGCAGGCTTCTACTTTCACCAGCATACCTCCGTCTTCACACCGGGGCACCGGCACTTCCCTTACCACCATATTCTCAATGCCTTCAAAGACTGCTGCTTTCATTGTCCTCATACTACTGCTCACCCTCACTTTCCTCCCTCCAGAAGCCTGTCTCCTACGGCCCCGCCGGGATGTATGACTGCAAATTGCTCCCTCGTATAATTGGTATAGTGCATCAATGCAATACAGATTGCATCGAAAACTGCGATGACTGCCATTGTACTTGCCGTAGCCAGCATGTTAAAAGGACAGGGTTCCTTGTCGACTTTCACTTCCAGTAAAATATCCGCTTCCCTGGCCAGAACCGACGCAGGATTCTCAGTAATTCCAATGAGCCTGGCCCCTTTTGTCTTGCAGGCGGGGATCATGCTCAGGATCTCCCTTGTATTGCCTCCCTTGGAGATAAGGATGAATACATCCTCTTTCTGCAGCAGTCCCAGGGCCCCATGGACTGCATCCGCCGGGCTGAGAAAAGTGGCCGGTCTTTCGACGCAGCAAAGCGAATGGGCGATCTTCTTTGCCGCTGCTGCGGAAGTCCCGCATCCGGCTACCACAATCTTTCCTTTGCAATCACCGATCAGCCTGACGGTTTCGATAATCCTGTCCTTCGATATGGAGCCGATAAGATTTTCTATGGCTTTTGCTTCAACAGCCCAGGTGTTGCTTACACTTTCCCATAATTCACCGTTATTCATAGCACACCCCTTATTTTCATTTATTGTTTTTATTTATCGAAATTATATCGCCTGATAAATATCTCGTTTTCGATGTTATTACTGTATTATAAGCCCATTATATCATGATGGAATTTAACTCGCAATAATTATTTTCATTTTTTATTTATTTTTATGAAAACAAAAATCATATTCAAAGACATTGCTTATTCCGAAAAGGCTTCAAAGCACCTTTCCCTCTTCTGCATAAATAATACCTTTTACCTACCAACAAAGCAGTAGCTACAGCCTGAACCTGCTCACCAGAGCCTGTAGTCCATTGGCCATATCCGCAAGCCGGGATACGGAAGAAGAAATTTCCTCCATACTTGCCGCCTGTTCTTCCATGGAAGCCGCCATTTCATTGCTTCTATCCGAGAATTTGCCGGCAATTGCGGAAATGCCGGAACACATCCCCTCAACCCGTTTGAATTCTTTTACCATTCTTTCCGTTTCTACCGTTATTTCTTTAATCTGAAGGTCCATTACGCCATTGGTCTTAAAAATCCTGTCGAAGGCGATCCTTGCCTCGTCTGCGGCCTTTGTACCGTTTTTCACCTCGGCAACTCCTACTTCCATGCTTCCGGCGACCTCGGTGGATTGCACCAGAATATCATTTAACATATGGGCGATTTCCCCGGTGGCATCCGCAGAGCCTTCCGCCAGCTTCCGTATCTCCTCCGCCACCACGGAAAAGCCTTTTCCGTGTTCTCCCGCCCGGGCCGCCTCTATGGCGGCATTCAAAGAAAGCAGGTTGGTCTGTGACGCAATATTGTTTATGGTATCCAGGATCTTTTTGATCTCTCCCGACCGGCGTTTGAAGGTATCGGCGGCAAATTGCGCCGAAACAATTTTCTCTTCCACCGCCGATATCTGTTTCATCAATCCGTCGATTTTTTCACAGCCCTCCCGTGCGGCTTCCGTCGCGCTCTCGGAGGTGTTCAGCACCACATTGACACTTTCAAGGATCTTTTTGTTTCCTTCATAAATGCCGGACATGACTTCAACAATATTCTCCGACGCTTCATATTGCTCCAGAGCGCCCGCGGACACTTCCTGGACCGAGCCGGCAATCTGCTCGATGGCCCTGGCGCTCTGTTCCGAGTTTGATTTTAAAGCATCCACCGATTGAGCCACATTTTCACTTTCATCACGTATGCTTTCGATGAGGGACCGCAAATTTTCCCCCATTTTGTTGAAGGAGTCTGCGAGTATGGCAATTTCATCCGCCGAGCCGGCAGTGACCCGCTGCACATTCAGATTCCCCCCGGAAATCTCCCTGGAATAATTGGCAAGCCTGGTCAACGTTCCCGCGATGCGGCCGGAGAATATGACCGCCCCGGCGACACTGGCCGCACTGATGGACAGCAGCAGGACAACCACAAGTCCGCCAATAAAATTCACTCTTTTGTCCAGCTGGAGTTTTTTGGTCTTCTGGGAATTTAACAGGATCCCCAGCAGTTCCTCCGTATTGCGTTTTATAAACGTGGTATTTGCCGTAATGTCGTCCTTGATCTTTATTGCCCCGGTCAAATCATCCGCCGCAAACAACCGGAACAGCTCTTCCGTCTTCTCCCTGTCAGTGGCCAGGATGTTTCCGACAGCCTCCAGGGACTGACCGGCCTCCTCATCCTCAACCAGCCCCTTCAGGGAATTCAGGGCCTCCTCTGCAGAAGCAAGGGACCGGGCAAGCTTGCGCCCGTCTTCCTCCAAACCGTTGTTCTGCAAATAGTTGAAGGCTCCCTGGGAAACATCGGCGGAATAGTTGACGATTTCATTGGTCAGCACATTGATCTCCACCATATTATCCAGCTCATCCATGGATGACCTCATGGACAGGAACGACCAGAAGCTCAGCCCCAGCATAAGGACGATGATCACAACAAAGCCAAGGATCAGTTTTACTTTAAAGGAAATGCGCACCTCCAGATGTTGTTTCCGCCTATTCTTCAGACTCACGTACTTCCCTCCTCACATGCAGCTTTCCGGTTGGTTTTTCACTCGTGTTGGCATGCTGCCGGTCAGATTTTGTTATTCTCAACCCTTATATGTCTTCTCTCAAGCTTTGTTATTTCTTTGCTCCGGATACTGTCCAGGAATACGGCCAGAAAAATTACCGCTGCCGAGATCAGGGGCTGAATGTACAAATCCACCTGGGTATACACCAGACCGGCCTGCACCATCTGAACCAGGATGGTTCCGATAATGGCTCCGGGGAAAACGGTGCCCACACCTCCGAACAGGCTGGTGCCACCGAGAACAGCCGCGGCAATGGCGTCGAATTCATCCCCGTCGCCAAAGCCCGCATTGACGATTCCCATCTGGGAAACGGATACGATTCCGGCAATACCCGCAAGGAGGCCGCTGATAATGTATACCGCCGTAATTCCCCGCTCGGAATTGATACCGGCCTTTTTGGCCGCCTCCGCATCGTTTCCGATGGCATAGATCTGGCGTCCCATGGGCAGGTGCTTCAGGAACAGGTGGGCGACAATTGCAATGGCCGCATAAATGATTACTGGCAAGGGTATTCCCGCAAATCTTATGGCGCCCCAGTTGGAAACGCTCTCAGGAAGGCTTACCCCCTGAGATTTGGTGATCAGAAGTCCAAAGCCCCTGCCTGCGACCAGCGTGCTCAAAGTTACCAGGAAGGGCAGTATCTTCAGCTTTACAATAAAGAAAGCGTTAATGGCTCCATACAGCAGTCCGGTAACCACCGCAGAAAGCAGTGCCAACCATATGGGACACCCAAAGTCCCTGATGAGGATTCCGGCGATGGAGGCGGAAAGAAACATGTTGGAGCCCACAGACAGGTCAATTCCGCCCGTCAGTAATACAAAAGTCATCCCGATGGCCACAATGCCTATATAAGAAGCACTTGTCGCTATGTTCTCGAAATTGTCATACTTGAAAAACTTCGGCGACAATATCCCAAAGATGATAAAGATGGCCACGAATAGGATCAATGGTATGTTTTTCAATATTGTCAGTTTTATTTTTGCTGCTTTTGACATATACAGTTACTCCTTTTCAAATAATGGTCAAACACTTTGCCTGAAAGCAGACCCCACGATCTTCCCCTTTTCGAATTCACCTGCCGTGAACTCTCCGACAATTTCTCCCTTGTTCATAACGATAATCCTGTCACACGTGCCGATAAGCTCTTCAATCTCGGAGGAAATAATCAAAATTCCGGTGCCTTCCGCTGCAAACTGGTTGAGTATTGTATACACCTCGTATTTGGCCCCTACATCGATACCGCGTGTAGGTTCATCCACAATAAAAATATTGGGTTTTGAC
Source organism: Bacillota bacterium (assembly GCA_023424965.1). GTDB lineage: Bacteria > Bacillota > Clostridia > Acetivibrionales > JAFADI01 > JAFADI01. The sequence goes on along the minus strand of JAFADI010000175.1, from coordinate 7,847 downwards.
ATGACCCATTTACCAATGACCACCTTTTGCTGGTTGCCTCCGCTGAGGCTCTTCGGGGGAGCCTTTTCAACAGGCCCTGATTTTACCTTCAGCATTTTCGAGACTCCGAGAATGGATTCCATGATTTTCTTCCTGTCGATGAACCTGCACAGGGTTCTGGCATAATCCCTCAGCGAAACCAGGGAGATGTTGTCGGCAATGGAGGTGTCCATGAGCAGACCCTCTTCACGCCTGTTTTCCGTTACAAAGGCCATCTGGTTCCGGATGCTGTTCCTCGGAGAGGATTTTTCAACCTTTTTCCCATTTACGACAATTTCACCCTCTTCATAGGGGTCCAGACCGAAAATAATCCGTGCCATTTCCGATCTCCCCGACCCCATCAGGCCGAATATTCCCAGAATTTCTCCTTTGTGAAGCTTAAAGCTGATGTCATGCACCGTACCCGCCTGGCTGAGTCCCCTTACCTCCAGAGCCATTTCCTCTGAAGGTTTGGACGTGCGTTCAGGATACATCTCTCCCAGGTCTCTGCCCACCATGGAAGATACCATTCTTGTAATGGTGTAGTCCTCCTTCAAGCCCTGGTCCGTCACTTCACCGTCTTTCAGGACGACGATATCGTCAACCAAGGTCAGGACGTCATCCAGGATGTGGGATATATAAATCATTGAAATGCCCTGGTCTCTCAACTTGTTGATAAGCTCAAAAAGCTTCTGGGTTTCACGGGCCGTCAATGAAGTTGTAGGCTCATCAAAGATAATAACCTTTGGTTTGCTGCTTAACGCCTTTGCGATTTCCACCAGCTGCCGCTCTCCGGGAGCAAGCTTTTCAACCAGCACCTCCGGCGACATATCCAGGTCGATGGAAGCCAGCAGTTCTTTCGTCTTTTCCCTGATCTCCCGCTTTGAAATAAAGGGTAGTTTTCCTTTTTTAGGAAAGCTGTTGATAAAGATATTTTCTTCAATGCTCAGATTGGTAAAAAGGTTCAGCTCCTGGTGGATGAATGTGATTCCCGCATTTGTGGCATGCACCGGACTTCCCGGATTGTATTCCTTTCCGTCGAAGATCATCGTTCCCCCATCCGGAGTAAGCACGCCGCCGATGATATTCATCATGGTGGATTTTCCTGCGCCGTTTTCTCCAATAAGTCCCAGGATCTTGCCTTTTCTCAAGCCCAGGCTGATATCCGTGAGAGCGGGAACTCCGAAAAAGCTCTTTCCGATATTTTTTAATTCCAGAATATACTCACTCATGTTATGCACCCGCCTTCTCTACTTTGACGTCATTTGCCTGGATTTTTGTCCTCAATACGTCGAAGAGCGCCGCAAGGAGAATAATCAGGCCCTTTACAATATTGATTGTAAAAGTGTCCAGGTTGAACAAATTGAGCACGTTGGTCAGAAGGATGAAGAAAAGCACGCCGAAAAATGTCCACAGCACCTTTCCTTTTCCTCCGAACATGCTGGTGCCGCCGATGATTGTGGCGCCTACGATATCCATCATCAAGGTCTGCCCCAGGGTGGGCCTTCCCATTTCAAGCCTCCCCGAATAAATAACGGATGCAAAAGCTGCGCAAAAGCCGCTGAAAGAATACACAAACATAATGACGCCGTCATGGGGAACACCGGACACCACCGAGGCCTTTATATTTGTTCCCACGGCATAGATCCATTTTCCCAGAACGGTTTTACTGAGCAGAATCTGGCTTACGACGCACAGCGCTGCCACCACAAGCAGGGCAATGGGTATGAAACCCACCTTCCCCTTTCCTATCTCTGTAAAGCCTTTGGGCAGACCCATAATGTTATTGGACTTTGTCAATAGAATGGCAAGGTTCAGGAAAAACAACTGGGTTACAAGGGTGACCATAAAAGCAGGCATTTTCAGTTTGGCAATAAAAAATCCGTTCATAAGGCCGATGAGGGAGCCCACGAGAAGCATCATCAGTATTCCCACAGGGACCGCCCATAGGCTGTTAGCCATGACGCCGCCGTTTTCGTTCAGCAAATTTCCCCACAATGGCGACTCCGACATTACATTGGGATCGATCCTGTTGGACATGAAAATGGCACCCACAACACTGGTAATGCCGATGATGGATATTTGCGACAGGTCAATTCCCGCCACAAGCAGTACAAAAGTCTGGCCGATGCATACGGCCAGAAGGGGCCATATAAACTCCAAAATATTGCTCAGATTCTGGCCGGAGGCTATTCTTGGTACGATTGGCAGCATGACCACAAACCAAAGGATGCTGAGGTAGAGCACAAAGTACTCTGAGACAAGCATTCTTTTGAAGAAGTGTCCGAAGCCGGCCGCGGAATTCCGTTTTATATCCACTCTTGAATCAAGCTTTTTCTCTAGCGGATTTTTGCCTGTATTCACGTTTTCTCTCCTCCATATTTTTGTATAGAACCAATAAAGTAGTAGGGGAGACGGCTTTCAGCCTCCCCCCTTCAACCATGTATGAACTTAGGATACGATTGTATGAATTTGCTTATTGAATTTCGCCTTTATCTTTACGGAGCTTGTTACCCCACATATCCATTTTCCTATCTTTCATGTTGCCCTGGGTCAATGCGAAGCCCGGGTCGTCAATCCACTGGTTGGGAGTCTTTTCACCGCTTTCCACCGCCTTCAGTATTGCATCCATGGCGGATTGAGCTTCGAAGTAGAGGTCCTGGACACCTGTGGAGTCAACAAATCCATCATCCATCAACTTTCCTGCGGCCGAATCTCCGTCAAGTCCGCCCAGAATTACGTGTTTCGGATCGCCGGCTTTCTTCCATTTGCCCATGGGTTCAAGAACTGATTTTATCTGCGGATACAGGAAGTCGGAGGAGGTGAATATGAAGTCTACATCCGGATTGGCCTGCATGGCGCTCTTCAGGTTCGCAAGCGCTGTGGGGGCATCCCATTTTGTAGGAACTTCAATGGGTTTTTCAAACAAATCGGGGTTTTTGTCAATTACGTTGTAGAAACCTTTTTTACGTCCTACCGCATTGGGATCTCCAAGGTCTCCAACCAAAATGAGGGGCTTTATTTTCTTATTGAGCTTCTTTGCCTCTTCAGCCATATATTCTACTGCCTGCTCGGCTATTTTCTCATTGTTTGCCACCACCACAAGGGACTTGGCATCTTTATTTGACGGAGGCCTGTTGAATATGGCAATGGGAACTCCCGCTTCATTACACACCTTTGATATTGCAACCGCGCTTTCACCGTCCTGGGGGATGATGATGATGCCGTCCACTTTCTGGGCGATGGCATCTTTTACCTGCTCCAGCTGCTTGTTGGCATCTTCATTTGCGTTGCGTTCCAGTACTTTTACGCCCTTTGCCTTGAGAGTTTCAGTAATCGCCTTATGGCCGGCTACCCAGAATTCAGTTTCAAGATCCTGAAAACAAAATGCAATTGTTATCTCTTTTTTCGCTTCTGTTTTATTCTCCCCTGTCTTCTTCTCTTCCGTTGCCGGTGCCGCACCGCCGCTGTTGGTCTCGGCAGGTTTCTGTGCTGCTCCGCAACCCGCAAACACAGTCACAATCATAACCAGGGCCACTACCATTGCTAAAATTCTTTTCATTCTCTGCTCCTCCTCAAAAATTAAATTAAAAAAAGCGTTGCTTTTGAGATTATTATAGCAACGCTTTCACAGATAATTAATGAGGGTAATCTTATGGAGTTTAGTCAGTTTTTTTTAGAATAATTTCATTTTTCATAATTTTATATGAAAATCAATTATGGTTTCAGCCCATCCAGCTCTTGGAGAATTTCATCGGGAGATTTCAATCCGGTTAAAAGTTCTCTGGCCGACCGGTTGAGCTTTTTTTGGGTGTCGTAGGAAAGGTACTCCGAAAGGGCCGGTATATATTCGCTCTGCCGCAGGGGCTCCCACAATTCGCTGTACTTGATGCCGCTGTGGTTTACATTTTTAACGGTGGAATTTGATTTTGTCTCATTCGCATAGACCTGCGCCACCTCCGGGCGGCTCAGGTATTCCAGCAGCATTTCCGTTTCTTTTTTATTGGAGGAACCGGAAAAAATGCTCATCAGAAACCCGGTTCTGGTACCGGGAACAAATCTTTCTCCAGTCCCGTCATTATAGGGTATGGGCAGCACCCCCAGATCACATACCTTTTCCACCCCCGGTTCGATCATGTCCAGAGATCCGTCATCCAGCAGGCACATGGCCGCACGCCCCCGGATAAACTCATGAAAGGCCTGCTGATAGGTAAGATTGGCGGAATCCTTCAAAAGATTTCCCTTATCGATAAAACTTTGAATCTCCTTAAAGCTCTTCCGTATGCCTTCATCCGTCCACCGGGTCCGGCCCGACTCCAGCTTCTCCGGCCAGCGGGAATCGCTCCCCGCACAATTCCACAGCCGCATATAGTATATATAGCTGCTTACCGTCTCGTCCTTGCAGCCGATGACCATCGGAGCCACGCCGTTTGTTCTGAGCACCCTGCATGCCTCAAGGAATTCCTCATAATTTTCCGGAACCTCCAGGTAGTACTTGTTAAACAGTATCTTATTGTACCATATGCCGGTCACAGAGTTCTTGTAAGGAACGGAAAAGATTTTTCCGTCGCCGCGCAGTTCAGATAAGGCACGGGTGGAAGCTTCATTGTAGTTTTTAATAAAGGTCCTGTCCGTCAGGTTCTCCAGATACCCGTCGATGGCAAAAGCTTCGTAGTCATTCCCCATGACCTCCATCAGGTCCACATTCTCTGCCGAAGACAGACGCACCCGCTGCACCTCAGGATATTGTTCCTTTCCGAACTTCTCGTATTCCACCTTGATATTGGGATACTGTTCCGTAAAGGAACTCAATATTTTTTTGGGAAAATTGCTGTAATAGATAAAGTGCACCACGGCCTGCTTTTTTTCTCCCGCTTCCGTCTGCTCAATATCCGAAAGCCCCAGGCCTACAATGTCCGCCGTAGACAGCTTGTAGACGGAAACCGCCACAATACACACAATAGCAATTGTAATCAGTACGCCAAAAATCTTAAGCTTGTTCATAATCCTCCCAAATCTCCCAATAGTCCGGACTTCGAATATCCTTTATGCTTGTTTCCTATAGAAGGCCGCTAGTTTAAACTGCTCTTTCTGTACAATATCATATGGTGCTCATTGCTCGAGGAAAGAATCCACATTGGACTGGTCTACCTCAATCAATCCCGTATCAAGGATATAAGGAATCGGAGTAATCTCATTTCTCTTATCGTCCGGAGAAAGGCTGATGGTGGCATGGTTGAAGTCATACAGCAGTCTTGCGCCATAATAGGTGAACAATTCCCTTTTTTGCCCGATAAGCTTCTGAATGACTCCTTCCTTGCAGAGCTTGAGGTGGATAGGTTCGATGTCCACACAGGTAATCTTCACCTTTCCCACCACATTGGCCTGCTTTATTGCGGCTCCGATGCCAGGCCCGCTGTTGACGTCAAAGCCCGCGATGCCCGCAACATCCGGATGCCTCTTCAGTATGTCCTCCGTTATCCTCTGGGATTCCTCAATGCTGGCCATATCGTCAAATTCCCCCAGATAAATGATATCCGGATAATTTTTCAGCACACTTTTAAAGCCTTCAAAGCCCTGCTGCATATTGTCGGCGCCGCCAATACCCATGGCGGCTACTTTGCCTTTCCCTCCGATGAGCTTTACCATGGCCTCTGCCTGGCGCACGCCGATGTTGTACCAGTTGGATCCTACAAAAGCCATGCGTTTGCTCTCGACAAGGTCGGCATCCACGGTAATTGTGGGAATCCCCGCATCCACGGCCTCATTGACGGCATTGATCAACCCCCGCTCCATTCCCAGAACCATAATTCCGGCCGGTTTCCTTTTGATGGCATTTCTTATGGCCTCCGACTGGGCAGTGATGTCGTAGTCATCGGGACCCGCAAGGGTTACTTTTACTCCCATATCCTTCCCGAACTGTTTTAACGCCTTGTGGTCATGGTTTACAAACATGGATTGGTTGGCGATACAGGATATCCACACATATTCCTCTTCAGCGTCTGCAGCTTTTGGTACGGCCGTCTGGTTGGGACTCTCCTTTGCAGCGTTTTTGCTTTTGATGAAATCCGATATAAAATAGATGCCGGTACCGGCAATGTAAAGACAGGCCAACAGACTGAAAATCATAAAAGCTTTCCTGGAAAAATTCATCGTAACCTCCATGCACCCAGAAAAATATATTTAATTTTTCATTTTTTGCATTTAATTTTGGAAAGATATTGTGTTAAAATAATTATATCATAATTTGTAGACAGGGCAAATTTATTAATGTGTATTATTTTACCAGGATATATCAGCATTGCATATTCCTGTGGCATTCGTCACTTTATTTACTTTTTTATAAAGTAATTGTGAAAATTTGCCGCAAAAACCATAGTGGACCAGCATCTAATTTCAGGGGCTGAAAACATGAAGCCATTTAATTTTATAACCAAATATTTTAGAAACATCAGCCTTCAGAGGAAATTGATTCTGACCTACTTTGTTCTAATCTTCTTTCCCCTTCTGATTGTGGGCATCTGTGCCTATAATATCGCCGCCACGTCGGTGAAATTCGAGGTTTCCAGGTATATATCGGAGGTTCTGCAGCAGGTAAACGACAACATTGACAATTCCGTTTACGAGCTGGACAGAATGGCTTCGATTTTAAGCGCCGACAGGGAGGTGCTGAAAATTCTGTCCAAAGACAAAAACAGGTCTCCGAGAGAAATCATGGAGGATGAAGATATCATGAACCGGAAGATCAACAGCCTTATTAATTTCAGGACAAACATCGACGGTTTCTTTGTCTTCAGCTACAACGGGGAGGTCTACTGCTATAGCGGCGCCGACAACAGCATCCGCCTGGATTATATCTTTACCCGCACCCGCTGGTATGAAATGATGAAATCCTTAAAAATCAAAAAACTGCTATTGCCCACACACATTCAGGACCAGGTGCTGACCTCCGGCCAGAAAAAGGCCGTTTTCTCTTACGTGAAGGAAATAAGTGATTTTGACACCCGCAAATCCCTGGGAAATATTCTTATCGACGTAAATACCGATACTCTGGAGAAGATATGGGATAAGCTCAACACCAAAAAGTACCAGGAGTTCGTGATCATAGACAACAACAAAACCATCATATATCATACAAGGGAGGAACTGATTTCAAACCAGTTCCGGAGTGACTACATCAGCCGGATTTTAAAAATGGGAACCGGAAACACCATTACCACGGTGAACGGAAGTCCCACCCTGATATCCTTCAATACCTCCAAGGCAACCAATTGGACAGTGATAAGCATCATTCCGGTAAATATATTGTTTAAGAACATCGGAAACCTGGCCTATGTGATCCTGTTGATTGTGACCGTCTGCATGCTGCTGTCCTTCTTCATTGCCGTTCTCATCAGCCGGAACATCACCCGGCCCATCTCCACCCTGCGGCAGTTGATGAAGAAGGCGGAGTCGGGCCAGTTCGACATGAATATACCGGTGAAGGGAAAGGACGAAATCGGGGCACTGAGCCTCAGCTTCAACAACATGATCGCCAAGATCAACAGTCTGATACAAACGGTATACGAAACGAAAATATTGAAGAAGGAAGCGGAGCTTAACGCGCTGCAGTCCCAGATAAACCCGCATTTTCTGTACAACACGCTGCAGATCATCGATATCATCGCGGAGCAGGAAGGGATTGATGTCATCTGTTCCGTTTGCCGGTCACTTTCACGCATGTTCCGCTACAGTATAAACCGGGGCAAGGAAATCGTCCCCCTCTCCCAGGAGATCGAGCATGTAAAGGATTATATCTATATACAGAAACTGCGCTTTAAGGACAGGTT
>JAFADI010000170.1 GCA_023424965.1 Bacillota bacterium | reverse complement strand
CACCCTGGCTTTATCGTATACGGTATCGCTTTCAAGCTTGCCTTCCACCATGACAGCGGTCACCGCTTTGCTGTCGTTGGTCAGTACCGCTGTGATCTGCCCGCGGATGCTTATCTTCGTCTGCTCTTCATCCTTTGCCGCTTTCGCACACCCAACGCCATTGACCGTCAAGATAACCGCCAGCAGGAGGAATAAAATTTTCTTCATCTCCAGCACCTCCTATTGTCTATAATATTCTTTGACGGTGGAAATCCATAAAGGTTCCACTTAATGCGGAGCCTGCCATTTGTAATTTTATACCATAGGATATATAATTGTATAGATAAATGTTTAAAAGCGAAGGAAAGGATACATTCTACCTGAAAGAGAAACGGCGGCTTCTCTATTCTAAAGCCTGTCCCTCACTCTATTGAGCACCGCCATCAACTTACCGTCCTCACCCACCTGGGGAGCAGCATGTTCTAATACACCAAAACCCACTGTATTGAAATTCTCCATCAGCCCCTCCAGGATTCCGTCGAGAGCCTCCAGGCTCAGTCCTTCCGGGCTTGGACACAGCACACCCGGAAAGCAATCCGGGTCAAGGACGTCCAGGTCCAGATGAAGGTACACCTGATGAAAGCCTTTGGATCGGATTGAATTTATCAGGTTTTCAGCCCTATCCCCAATATCCTCAACGGATAAGCAACTCATGTCGTTTGTACGAATAAAATGGCATTCTTCTTCATCAAAATCCCGGGCGCCCGCAAGAAACACCTGGGAGGCATCCAGCTTTGAAAAGCACTTCGCAATGATTTCCTCCTCCCCTTCTCCCAGCAAAAACCGCAGAGGCATCCCGTGGAACTTCTTGCTGGCTGAGGAAGATGGGGTATTCAAATCTCCGTGGGCATCCAGCCAGATGACAGCCAGGTCCCCCTTATAGATTTTATTCAAGAATGAAACAGGCGCCAGCTCCGTCCCACAGTCCCCGCCGATCATAAATATTTTTGCAGGACTGTTCACGCTTATTCGCTCTGCCGCACATTCAAGCTGGCTCAGAATGGGTTCATAGCCGATGATATCCTTATGGAGCCTCAAATCCTCCTCCAGTGCCACCTCAACCTTGCAGAACTCTTCTTCCGAAAAACAGCCTTTACAAATGGCTGCGGCTCCATGATACAGTTCCTTTGCATCCCCTGCTCCCTGCCATTGGGGAAAAAACAGCTTCAGTATTTTTCCAGACATTTTATTTATCCACCTCAATATCGCTGTTGGGCTCCGAAGACCAGTCTTTTATCCTGTCGCTCATATTAAAAACCATCTTTTCATCCCTTAAGAAGATTACATTTTCGTCGGGGTACAGGGCGGCATCACCTTTCTCACGGGTTCCTACGTCAAGGATCTGCAATATTTCCAAACCATTGTTTATAAACTGGTGGGCGATAGATTTTTTCACTGCCCACGGCATCACCTACCAGTACGGTTTTCATACCGGATTGAAAATCGGGGTCATACATATATTCCCTGGGTATGCTGTCAATATTGGATATTCTGTTCATTGTATTTTCCTCCCAAAATAATTATATGGAGTTGTCCCACAGTAAACAAGATTTATTTCATTTTTCTCCAGCCCGTAAGCCCCTTGTACAGCCCGTACCCCAATACTCCGCCTGCCAGGTTCAAAATGACGTCGTCCACATCCGAAACCCCGGCGCCGGCCACATACTGCATCGTCTCAATGACGGCCGTGCCTGCCAGAACGGCCGCAAAAGTATTTCCAAAGCCTGAAAACTTCCTTGACACGAGGGGTAAAAGAAAGCCCATGGGTACAAAGGCAAGGATATTCCCGGCAAGGTTTGTCAAAACCACCCCGGAACTGCTCGCCTCCGTAAGATATTTTAGAATTGTCCTGAATGGAACCCAATTAATGCTCCTGTGCACCTTTTCCCGCCCGTAGAAATGGCTGAAAAAGGTCAGACAGGTGAGGTATGCCAGATACATTAAAAATAAGACCCTGAAAACCGGCTTTAGCAAACCGGATACAAAACTTTTTCCGTCGTCTTTCATTCCATCTCCAGTCAATCCGCCGCTGCATTTCACAAAATTACGCGGTAAGTATAATGGGTTCATCCTCCGTCACAACCACAGTGTGCTCAAACTGGGCAACCAGGCTCCTGTCCGGGGTCTTCAGCGTCCAGCCGTTTTTATCCTGTATGACAAACTCCGCCCTTGTGGAAACAAAGGTCTCGATTGCCAGCACAAGGCCGGTGTTCAATATCCGGTTATCCCATATGTCGAAATAGTTCAGGATGTGGGCGGGCTCTTCGTGCAGCCTCCTGCCGATGCCATGCCCCGTCAGATTTTTAATTACGGTAAATCCATTTTCCCTGGCCTGGTTCTGAATTGCCTTTCCGATCTGGTTGATCTTCGTGCCTGCCCTGGCCTTGCCGATGCCTTTGGAAAGGGCCGTTTGCGAGGCGTCACAGAGAGTGGTTTTAAAGGAACCGGAATCCTCCAGAACGACGGTGGCTCCCGTATCAGCAAAGTAGCCGTCCAATTCCGCCGAAACGTCGATGTTCACCATGTCCCCCTGCTTCAGTACCCTTGAACCCGGGATGCCGTGGGCAACCTCTTCATTTACACTGATGCAGGTGTGCCCGGGAAAATTGTATTCAACCCTGGGCGCAGACCTTGCCCCATAGCTCAAAAGCACCTTCTCCCCTATCCTGTCCAGCTCTTTTGTTGAAATTCCCGGCTTTGCAGCCTTGATCATTTCTTCTCTTGCAATTGAAACAATTTTTCCGATGATCTGTAATGCTTTCAAATCCTTTTCCGAATCAATGGACATACCAGCCTCCGTGTCCCGGGCGTGCCCCATGGGGGGCTTCCGTCAAAAACTATCTATACTATATTATAGCATATTTCATTTTACGTTCTATATAGTTACACGCGGAACCGCTAGTTTAAACCATATAATCCTTCCCGGTTATTTTACAGTCCGCCCCTTAAATGACCGTTGACTTTGAAGCACATCCCGTTTATAATATTTATGTGTAACCGTTTCCACATACTGCCCATTAGGAGGACATTTCTTGAAGGAGAATAAAGCCCATACCATAAGAGACATTGCCAGGGAGGCCGAGGTATCCATCGCCACCGTTTCCAGGTATCTGAACAAATCCGGATATGTGGATGAGGAAACGGGAAGGAAAATCGAGCATATCATCGGCAAGCACGGCTATAAACCCAACAAGGCGGCCCAGTCCCTCAAGACGAAGAAAAGCATGCAGCTCATGCTGGTGGTGCCGGATATCTGCAACCCTTTCTACTCCGAAATGGCCAAGACCGTTCAGTCCATCGCCAAAAGCAAGGGCTATGTGGTGACACTTTACAATACCAACGAGGAGCCTCCGGAGGAAATCAACGCCATTAAAACCGCCGAACAGACAAATGCGGACGGAATTATCCTTTGTTCGGTGCACGTAAGGGAGGAAACCCTAAAAGCCCTTCAGAACTCCCCCATCTCCAAAGTGGTGGCCAATTCCTACGAGAATTGCCGCTTTGATTCGGTCCACGGAGTGAAGGGAGAAGGAACCTATCTCACCACCCGGCATCTGATTGAAAACGGCCACAGGGCTATCGCCTTTGCCGGCGGGCCTTCCGCGTCCGCAACTTCCTCCAGAAGAAAATACGGCTACAGGAAGGCCATGGATGAGGCAGGTATTGAATATAAGGAAGATTACATTTTCGAAATGGGCTTCTCCGTGGATTCAGGCTTCAAGGCAGGCAAGTACTTCTCCACGCTGAATCCCCTTCCCACTGCCATCTGCTGCGCCAACGACCTCATCGCCTTCGGAATACTGTCCGCCTTCGGCGAGCTGGGCATCCGGGTTCCGGAGGACGTATCCCTGACAGGCATGGATAATATAGACTTTACGAACATCAGCCGTCCACGGCTCACCACCGCCACCAACGACAGTGTGGAATTCGGCCGGAGCGTCGTCAACCTCCTGTTCGACAGGATCGAGGGCAAATACTCCGGCCCTCCGCGGGAAGTGATCATCCCCAGGATTTTGGTGGTCCGGGACTCCGTCAAAAAATTGGATATAGAAAAATGAAATAAATTTTTAATCCGTATGTAAACGGTTACTTATGTAAAGGAGGGTTTTACATGTCAAACAAAATCACGGTTGTAGGAAGCCTCAATATGGACCTTGTGGTCACAACGCCCAAAGTCCCGGTGATGGGGGAAACCATTCTTGGAAGCGGATTTATGACCGCCCCCGGAGGCAAGGGGGCCAATCAGGCGGTAGCCGCCGCCAGGCTGGGCGGGCATGTGAGCATGATCGGCTGCGTAGGCGGCGATATTTTCGGGAAAGACCTCATTGCAAACCTCTCGGGGAACAATGTGGTCATTGACAGCGTGGAAGTCAAGGAATCCGCTTCCACCGGCATCGCAGTGATCATCATTAAGGACGGCAACAACAGCATTATCGTGGACCCCGGCGCCAACTCCATGCTGCCCCCCGGGCTGGCGGTCAAGTACGAGGAGGTTATCAAGGACAGCAGCATTATGGTAGCCCAGCTTGAAATCCCCCTTGAAACCGTGGAAAAGTCCGTGGCCCTGGCAAAAAAGCATGGCGTCAAGGTGCTGCTGAACCCGGCTCCCGCCACAAAGCTGAGCGATGAGCTCCTTGCCCGGGTCGATGTATTCACCCCCAATGAGACGGAGTGTGAGATCATTACGGGAATCGCTATAAACAGCATCGACGATGCCAAAAGGGCCGTGGAGTTTTTGAACGGCAAAGGCATCCCCCAGGTCATCATCACACTGGGCGGAAAGGGTGTGGTTTACAACAGCGGTGACAGGATTCTGCATAAACCCGTTCCCGCTGTGAAGGTGGTGGATACCACCGCCGCCGGCGATTCCTTTACCGGTGCCGTGGCAGTGGCATTGTCCCAGGGTAAGACCATCGACGAGGCTGTAGATTTCGGAAATATTGTGGGAACCCTGACGGTGACCAAGCGGGGCGCCCAGATTTCCCTGCCCACCCTGATGGATGTGGAAAACTATATAAGCAAGGGCGGACAGCCATGAGTAAAATTCCACAGGATTACATACACGTGGAAATTGGGCGGAGAAGATACCTTCAGGATAGAGGCCACGGGGCCCCATATGAAGGTCTATAACGGCGGCTCGCTCCTGATGGAATATACCGACGGCGACAGGCCCTACCTGAGGGGACAAATCGGCGTATCGCTATTTAATGGCAGCCACTGCCATTACAAGGATTTTGCCGTCAAAGGAAAAGGCTGAGGAAATCTCAGCCCTCCGTTCCGGCATAAAACAAAAGATATTTCTCCTCATTGGCCTCCCAGTAAGCTCCGTCGTGCCCGCCACTGTTCAGGTGGTACTCAGCTTCAATGTCTTTGGACTGCAAAATCTTAAACAGCTTGTCGCAGCCCTCATAGAATTTGTAGCTGTCCGTGTCCCCGCAGTCCAGATACACCTTTAACGGTTTGATATCCTTTTCCTGGGCAATATAAATGGGATCCCGTTCCTTTCTCAGGCTTTCATCGGGATAAAGCCACAGTTTGAGCCCGTCGGCGAAATCATCCACAAATAGTGCGGGGCTGTGGCCTCCCACTTTGCTGAACAGGTCGGGATGCAGGAATGCCAGGTGCAATGCCGCACAGCCTCCCATGGACAGCCCTCCGATGTAGCGTCCTTCTCTTGAAGCCACCGTGCTGTAATTGGAATCCATATAGGAAACAACTTCTTTATACAGGTAATCCTCGTACAGCCCTTCATCCACGCTGTTGTTCGGAGGATTTCCCAGGGTCCGGGTGTTTGCGGACGTATTTACCCCATAGCTGTTGTCTATCTGCGGAGCCACGATAATCAGCGGCTTGATTTTGTTATTGGCGATGAGCTCATCCGCCTTTTTTTCCAGCTTCATATCCGGCATCCAGCCATCTTCACCGCCGCTGTAGCCATGCAGGAGGTACAGCACCGGATATTTGTCCGCCGTGCTGTATCCCGCGGGCAAATAGATGTTCAATTTCATGTCCTTCTTGAGTACCTTGCTGCTCAATTCCACTTTCTTCAACTCCGAGGTTTTAAGCTCCGTTTTTGCAGCCTCGGGAGCCGTGCCGGATACTGTCCTGCCGCATCCGCCCAGTGCCAGGGCTATTAACATTACCGTCAAAAGGGAAGTGTATTTTTGAAGCCTCATTCAATCGCCCTCCAGAATCAATATTTTGGATATCACTTATATTTATTCTTCAGGTATTCAACCCATTCAGTCCATATCTCCTGTTCCGGTTTGCCGAAAATCCCCTCGTAATCCCCCGGCGTCAGGAGCAATTGCTTCACTTTCGCGAACCCGTACTTTTCAACCAGGAATTCACCGGCAGGCAGTGTAAAAAAGTATCCGCCGCCGGTAATAAAGTCCTGCCCATAGCTGGACAGATTTGCGAAGGAAGGGATCTGACCGGCCTGTACTCTTTTGGAGACCATCATTTTCAATATTTCCGGCGGCATGGGTGGCCCTCCTTCATAGGAGGCGATTCCTTCATTCAGCCACCGGGGGACATGGGTGGGCCAGGTATCGCTGGAAGCGATTTTATTGATTACGACATGGGTAAACTCATGGAAGGTGCTTGACCTGACCATATGTTCATAGTCCCTTGCAGGTCCGGGATTCAGCGGAGAGACGATGTAAATGCGTTTGCCGATGGTCGCTGCGGAGATATAGTCATCCTGTCCCGTCCCTCTGGCATACCCGATGGCCCTATGCAAGGAATCAAGATCGGGGCATACCGTCACTTCGGCCTTGTAATCCAGCTCGCAATCCAGATCCGAGGTCACTTTGGCATAAGCGGCTTCGAAACCCTCGCTCAGATCCTTCAGGCAGGCCTCATCCTTTTCAAGGTAATGGATTTTGAAATGCTCCGTTTCCATAGACTTCTCGCTGGCCTCTTTTTTATTGGCACTCAATGGTTTATTCATGGTATAACCGCTCCTCACACCGGCTCTTCATTCAAAAGGTCTTTTGAACCGCGTTTTTATTGCGTTCACATCCCCACCAACCACTTTGATCCGGGATAAATCGGAGATACCCAGGCCTTCCTCTGCTGCCAGCTTTACATGGGGTACTTCACCAACCGTATAGCCCATAAATGTCAAAGCAACCGTATCAAGAGCCACAAGGTCCGAGCCTGCGAACATTATATTTGACTTTACAGGCTCCACATCCACAGGACCAAGACCCTCTCCCGCAACAACACCATCGATAACGACAAGGTCGGGCCTGCGGATCCTGTTCAAATCGGTAATAACCTCTTTCAACCCCAGATTGTGGAGGCCTATCTTGTACCCATTCCCGAAATAAAACCGGCTGGGTGGGACGCCCATTGAAATCTTAAGGCCCAGAGTTACCTGTGCATCGCGCA
Source organism: Bacillota bacterium (assembly GCA_023424965.1). Lineage (GTDB taxonomy): Bacteria > Bacillota > Clostridia > Acetivibrionales > JAFADI01 > JAFADI01. Next base: position 130 of record JAFADI010000170.1, on the reverse strand, counting down.
TCTGGTGGGTCTTCAGTTTTGCCGCTCCGATGACTACATCTGCATCCATATAGATTTTGGGTATCATGATGGCTTTGCCGGTTTTGCTTTTCTCGGGCTGCAGTTCATAGCAGTCCTCCTTCTGGCACTC
>JAFADI010000084.1 GCA_023424965.1 Bacillota bacterium | reverse complement strand
TGATGGTAATTCTTCCGTACTACTACAAACCTTACAAGGAAGCTGCGATGAACCATCTGAGAGCGGTTTACAAAGCAACGGAGCTGCCCATCGTATTGTACAATAACCCATGGTTTGCAGGGTATGAACTGACGGCTCCGGAAGCTAAGATTCTTGTTGAAGAAGGCGTATTGACGGGAGTAAAGGCGGCGCACGGAGATGCAAACAGGGTTTATGACATGAAGTTTGCGTGCAAGGATAAGATGACGGTATTCTATGGGCATGACTATGCAGCCCTGCAGGGCTTTGCAGCAGGAGCGGACGGATGGCTTTCGGGTTTCCCGGCGGCGTTCCCCAAGCAGTGCAGGGAACTTCAGGATGCGGTCATGGTAGAAAAGGATATCGTAAAAGGACAAAAGCTCTGGGAAAAATGGCAGCCGTTAATAAACTATTTCATGGACCCGGCAGTGAACGCAAGGGTGCACTGGATCGAAATGCTCAAGTGGGCAACTCATGTACAGGGTGTGGATGTAGGAATCGCAAGAAGGCCGCTTCGTGAATTGGATGCACAGGCGAAGAAAGAAATGCAGAAACCCCTGGAAATCCTTTTGGGCTAAGGCTTATTATCATAAAAATGTATTCATTTTATGAGCTGCAAGTAATCAACATTGAGAAATGAAAGGAGGTAAAAAAATATGAATGTTGATGCAATTGACCCCAACAAGGAGTATACGCTAATATCACCTGCGCAATATATAAGCAGGGAAAATATCCTGGAGGATTGTGGCAAATTCATATCAAGATGGGGCAAAAAAGCTTTGGTCAGCGGTGGGAACAGGGCGATGAAATCAATTGAGGACAAATTGTTTCCTGCGCTGGACAAGTCGGGCATCGGATGGGAAAAGCTGATGTTTTCCGGGGAATGCTGTGATGAAAATATTTCAAAAATTGCTGAAAAAGCAAAGCGTGTGAAGGCAGATGTAATTATCGGTGTGGGCGGGGGAAAATCCCTTGACTCTGCGAAAGCTGCGGCAGAAAGCTGCGGTGTCCCCATTGTATGCATACCGACCATTGCAGCCACTTGTGCAGCTTCATCGGCATTAAGCGTGATTTACACCTCCGGCGGTGTCCACCAACGGGACTACTACCTGGAAAAAAACCCGAACCTGGTTTTAGTTGATCCTGCTATTATTGCAAATGCGCCTATCGAATACCTTGAGTCCGGAATCCTGGATTCGCTTTCAAAATGGTATGAGGGGAGGGCTGCTTTTAAGGGGATCAAGGATCCTGATGTCAGCACGTCTTCCGCAATCAGATTGTCATTGCTTCTTAATGAAATCATGGAGAAAGAAGCAGAAAGTGCGGTAAAAGCCGTAAAAAACAGGCAGGTGACTTCCGCTGTAATCACAATTATCGATCTCAATATATATCTGGCGGCAGTCATTCAAGGCTTCGGCAAAAGAACAAGAGGAGCTGCGGCGCACTGTATTCATTCGGGACTGTCGGTTCTCGAAGAAAGCCACAGCATCCCGCATGGGTTCAAGGTTGGGTATGGAATCATCGTGCAGTTGTTTATGGAGGAGACGCCTGTAAATGAAATCGGGCGTGTTGTAAATTTCTTCAGGCTGATGGACCTCGAACCATCCTTTAAAGGCATGAAGCTTCCTTTCTCACCGCAAATCCTAAAAGCCGTTGCTGAGAAATCTTTGTTAGGGGACACGATGAAGTACATGCCCTTTGAAGTTACTGCGGATAAAGTGGTTGCTGCAATGGAGAAAGCCGAAAAAGCTGTCCCGGAATGGTGAAGGAAAAGCCGGCAGTGAAGTATTACATTAGGGTTTGGAGTTGAAGGTATGCGACTGTGTTCGTTTTTCACGGATGAAGGCAGGGAAAGCATCGGCATCCAAAGGGGTGAACAGGTGCTGCTTTTACCGGACTATAAAGATATGATCGAGCTTATACGGGATTATGACAGGGAAAAAATCCTGGAGAGTGTGCAGCAGCCGGAGAAGATATTTGCGGTAAAGGATTTAAGACTTACGGCGCCTGTGACAAGCCCGCCGAAAATGATATTTGTCGGATTGAACTACCGCGATCATGCGGAAGAGACCGATAATTCATTGCCTGTCTGCCCGGTGCTGTTTGCAAAATACAGCAATTCACTTCTGGGGCATGGACAGAATGTCATTATTCCCAATGAAACAAAGGCATGTGACTATGAGGCGGAACTGGCCGTCATCATAGGGAAAAAAGCCAGGAACGCCAGTCCGGAAGATGCCATGGACTATGTTTTCGGTTACACTGCCTGCAACGATGTGAGTGCCCGGGATATCCAGACACAGACCAGCCAGTGGTTGAGGGGAAAGGCCATTGATACGTTTGCCCCCATGGGGCCTGCGTTGGTAACAAAAGATGAAATAAAGGATCCCCACAACCTGAATATTTGCTGCAGGTTGAACGGAACCGTACGTCAAAAATCCAATACAAAAATGCTGGTATTTGACATTCCCTATTTAATTTCGTTTATTTCCAAAACCATGACGCTGGAACCCGGGGATATAATCAGCACCGGTACTCCCGCAGGAGTGATTCTGGGCATGAAGGAGCCCGTATGGTTAAGGGAAGGCGATGTTTGTGAGGTAGAGATAGACGGCATCGGAACATTGAGGAACACATTCGTCCAGGAACGAAAATGAACTTGGACCTGAACAAAATGTACGTGGGTTTTGGCATCCTGATAAAAGATTCTACATGAATAAATTGTTCAATATTCAAGAAGGTAGAAGCATCAAAGCAAAAGGTAAAATCAAAATAAGAGGATAATCGAATATTTAGGAGGGTAAAAAATGTTTAACAGCAAAAAAAATGTATTAAAAAGCATGCTACTCATAATTCTTTCGATCACGTTATTGTTCTCATTCACCGGATGCCAGGGTGCAGCGTCAAATCCCCAGACAGACGGCAAAGGAACCGGACAGGTTGATACAAACAAGCCGTCTTCCGGGGAAGCCGGCGGTGAAATCACCATAGGTGTTTGCACTGCCCTCACAGGAGCTGCGCCGCTAAATGGAGAAAGAACAAAGCAAGGTGTGACTCTGGCAGTTGAAGAAATCAACAAGGCCGGAGGTATCCTCGGAAAACAAATAAAACTTGCTTTTGAGGATGACCAGGCCACGCCCAATGGTGCCGTAAATGCCGTTAATAAATTGATGAGTCTGGATATTACAGCCCAAATCGGCCCCCACCTGAGCGGAAATGTGATGGCGGTCCAGGCCATTGTCCAAAAAAATCAAAAGCCCATGCTATCCGGAGGTACAAGTCCCTCACTGCTGAATGCAAAAAATCCGTGGTTTTTCAGGATAAGGGCATCGGATGCAATTGTGGGTAAATTGGCTGCAAAATATCTGGTTGAAAATCTCAAAGCAAAAAAAGTGGGCATAATCTTTGATAATGACGCTTACGGGACAGGGGCAAAGGACGTCGCTGTTGCGTATCTGGAATCGGTAAATATACCGGTATTTGCGGAGGGTTTCAATTCCGGCGATAAAGACATGACCGGCCAACTGATAAAAATGAAAAATAACGGCGTTGACGCTCTCATCATATGGGCCCATGACGCTGAAGCAGCGATTTCCGCCAAACAGGTAAAACAGCTGAACCTCAATATACCGGTGATGGGAAATCCGGGATTTGCGACCTCGTCGGTCTTAGACCTTATGGATGCGGACATTTCGGACGGAATCTATACCATCACCGATTTTATACCTACCAATCCTGACGAACAAACCCAGAAGTTTGTCAATGCTTTTAAAGCAAAATACAACATTGCCCCTGAATTGTATGCGGCCGCATACTATAATGCGACATATGTATTGGCAGATGCAATAAAAAGAGCGAATTCCACAGAACCAGAAAAGATCAGGCAGGCACTTTTAGCGACAAAGGATTTCAAATCCACCATCGGCACCTTGACTTCCAGTGAACAGGGAGAGATGGTGCATGAGGCCATTATTGCCCAGGTAAAGGATAAAAAGGCAAGCATGATCAGCGTGGTCAAAGAATAAAAATCGGACACCGGTTAGCATCTCGGAAAGTATCACATTATTTGTGATACTTTCCGGAAATTCTTTTCTGGGAAGACAAATGGATTTACTTGCAGTGAACCGGATAGAAGGGAGAACTCAAATGGAAGCAGCTCTTCAACTGATTATAAGCGGAATTGCCATAGGGTGTATTTATTTCCTGGTGGCAATTGAGTTTACATTGATTTGGAACGCAAGCAGCCTGATCAACTTCGGACATGATAAGTTTATCATGCTGGGAGCATATATATTTGCAGGTACATTTATAAACCTTTTAGGTTGCAATTACTTTATCGGAGCTATTCTGGCAATTGCCATTATGGGCCTGTTCGGTGCGTTGGTGGCAACGGGAATCTTTAACCCCTTAAGGAACATGCCGTCGGATATTTTCGCCGTGATGGGGACGATCATGCTGGCAAAGGTGATTGGTGAGTCGGCACGGCTTTTATGGGGGCCTGCGCCATTCCGTGTGGAGAATTTTATGTCGGGAAATTTTAATCTTGGGAATATTGTAATACCTCAGGCGTATGTTTATATCATCTTATTATCGTTACTTTTCTTATTTCTTCAGCATCTTCTTTTTACCAAAACAAGGATCGGAAAAGCAATGCGCTGTGTTGCACAGGACAAAACGGCGGCAGCCTTAATGGGAATCAATGTCAGCCGGAATATTATGTATACAATTTCCTTCAGTTCCATGGTCTGCTGTGTAATAGGAATAATGATTATTCCTTTATTTAATGTGGACCTGGCGATGGCCAACATGATTGCTACAAAGGGGTTTGCAGCAGGAGTTGTCGGCGGCTTCGGCACGATTCCGGGTGCAATTGTGGGCGGAGTTTTCATCGGACTTCTGGAAAATCTCTACCTGATGCTGGGGCCTGCAATTTATAAGGACGTTGTAGCATTTATCGCGTTTATCCTATTTTTGTTGATAAAACCGGACGGAATCCTTGGCAAAAGAAGTCATCGATAATTGCTTTGGTATTTTACAGGTTTACGAGGGCTTGAGCTTAACCAGAATATTTTTAAGGGGTGCATAGAATGAAAGAGCGGAAATACTTGTATTATTTATTCTCGGTCCTAATGGTTTTATTGATTTTCATGCCTGTAGTAGTGACAAACACTTTTTACAGGATGTTGTTTTGCCAGGCATTAATCAACATTGTGGTAGTTATAGGATTAAATTTCATCACGGGCCTGACGGGGCAAATGAACCTGGGTACGGCCGGCATATTTGCCTTGGGGGCTTATACGTCCGGACTTTTGACAACCCGGCTTCAGATATCCCCCTGGCTTGCGCTAATTGCAGCTATCGTAATGGGACTTATCATCGGTGTTGTTTTAGGCTGGCCAAGTTTGAGGATAAAAGGTATATATCTGGCCTTGACTACCCTGGGCTTCGGTGAAATCATACGCCTGCTGCTGACCAACGTTGCCGGTGTGACGGGAGGGACGCAGGGTGTGTTGAATATTCCTCCATACACTCTCTTCGGAATCAAATTCGACAATGCGTTATCAAGTTATTACCTTTTGCTGGTATTTGTAATCATATTGACCATTATTGCTGTGAAAATCATAAAGTCCAAATGGGGAAGAGCTTTAAAAGCCATCAACGACAATGAACAAGCGGTTGAAAGCTGTGGAATCAACATTGCTGAAATAAAAATCAAAGCGTTTTTGCTGTGTACGGTTTACGGATGTATAGCCGGTGCCTTGTATGCACATTTGATGGCGTATATCAATCCCGCAGATTTTACTTTCGACTTTACAATCAAGTATTTGATGATGCTGATGCTTGGCGGTATCGGGTCAATTCCCGGAAATATCATCGGTGCGATAATAGTGACCATTCTCCCGGAAATGCTACGGTTCATGCAGAATTATTACTGGCTCATCTTCAGTGTAATTCTGCTGGTTATCGTAATCGTCCTGCCCAAGGGGATTGTATCGTTATTCCACGAAATACCGGGACTTAAGAAGTTAAGCATCGCGAGGAGGAAAATGTAATGTCTACAATATTGCATTTGAAAAATGTGACCAAAAAATTTGGCGGATTAACGGCGGTGAACAACCTGACAATGGAGGTCAAGGAAAACCAGGTTCATGCATTGATCGGTCCCAACGGAGCGGGAAAAACAACGGTGACCAACCTTATTTTCGGAGCACTGAAAGCAAATGAGGGGGAAATTACTTTCGGCGATGAGACAATCAATGGTTTTCCCACTTATCAGATCGCAAGAAAAGGGATAGGAAGGACTTTTCAAAATATAAAACTGTTCGGTTCCATGACTGCTGCAGAAAATGTGATGATCGGCGGGCATGCTACCACAAAGATAGGAATGCTGAAATCATTATACAACCCATTTGCAGCAGCGAAGGAAGAAAAAATCCTGAGAGAAAAAGCGGAAGGAATTTTAGAATTTCTCGGCATGTACGGTTTAAAAGATGAACTGGTGAAGAATCTGCCCTACGGACGCCAAAAAGTTCTTGAGCTCGGAAGAACACTGATGACCAATCCCAAATTAATCCTGCTGGATGAACCTGCAGCAGGATTGAACCCCTCCGAAAGGCTTGAATTTGTATCTATCATGGCCAGACTTTATAAACAGGGCAAGACGCTTTTCCTTATTGAACACAACATGGATGTTGTTATGACCATGAGCCACAGCATCACTGTATTGAATTTCGGTGCCAAAATTGCTGAAGGGACTCCCAATGAGATACAAAATAACGACGAAGTAATAAAGGCTTATTTAGGCGACCGTTATAAAAAGCAGCAGGCCAATCAAGGAAATTCGGAGGTGTCGGAGGATGCTGGAAATTAATAATGTTAATGTCTTTTACGGCAAGGTGCAGGCCTTATTTGACGTATCTATCAGTGTAAAAGGGGATGAAATCGTATCGATCATTGGTTCCAACGGGGCAGGGAAAACAACACTGATGAATTCTATTGTAGGAATCAACAAATCCGTTGGAGGAAAGATAAAATTTAACGGGGAAACCATCAGTGGCATGCCGACCCACAAGATAATCGAAAAAGGAATTATTTACGTACCCGAGGGAAGAAGAATATTTTATGATATGTCGGTACTGGAAAACATTGAAATGGGCAGCTACACCAGAAAGCTGTCCAGAAAGCAGTTTAACGAAGAACTGGAAATGGTGGTCACCATATTTCCAAGGCTGAAGGAACGCCTGCAGCAGATGGGGGGAACCTTAAGCGGGGGCGAACAGCAGATGCTTGCAATTGCAAGAGGACTGTTGAGCGACCCGAAGCTTCTGATGCTTGACGAGCCGTCATTGGGACTTGCACCCATTGTTGTCGACGAGGTTTTTGATGTCATCGTAAACATAAACAAAATGAAAAAGATACCTATTATTTTGGTTGAACAAAATGCATATATGGCCTTAAATGTCTCAAGCAGGTCATACGTTTTGGAACTGGGAAACATAAAGCATCACGGCAGGAGCAGCGAACTGGCGGAGAGCCCGGAAATAAAGAAGGCATACCTGGGTGGATAGACCGGCAA
>JAFADI010000016.1 GCA_023424965.1 Bacillota bacterium | reverse complement strand
GGATTATATAGGAGTTGAAAAAGGACTGCGGACAGTGGAATAATTGAGGGGAAATCCTTTGCAACAGGCGTTATACTTTCGCGGCTGTTTTTGTATATTCCCTTTTTGGTTGCAACAAGGCACATTTCTTTCAATACGTCCGAACGTGAATACCGTTGCCCGGCGGCTGCCAGTAAAGCCTGAATAGTAGAATGGCTCTTATTCGTGATTTGATCGGTATAATTGGTCGGGATGGATTTCCCCAAAGATAGCCGAATTTGCATTTCGGCAAAATTTATACCATTTACAACAGAATTCATCGGCTCCGTGATTCGCGGGTTTGCATCAATATAATAAGCTCTGTCGTCTGATTCATGATAAAAATAATCCATAGATAAGCTGCCATGCCACTTGAGGGACTCCCCGATTTTCTCAAGATCTTTCCTTACAATGGGGCGGTCTACCCCCACTTTTATGATAGCTCCGCCGCCCAGGCCTTCCTTAAGACGACGGGTACAGTGGATTGCAATCAATCTTCCCTGATCAAAAATAGCGTGTAACTGTTCAAAAACGCCGCTTGACGCTTCCTGAATAAGAAATTCGGTTTGACCGTTTAATATGCCTTTCGCAGTCAAGCTTTCTTTTAGAAAATTCAAGTCTTGATCGCTTTTGATACACCATACTCCGGTACTTGCCGTTCCATAATCAATCTTTATGTAGCAAGGTTTCCCCAAATAGCTTACAGCCTCTTGAATTTCATTCCAAATCTTTGCATAACGTGTGCATGGATGAGGCAGACCAGCTTCATCAAGGTAACGCATAAATGCCGATTTTGTTTGCAGACGTTGAAAGGCTGAAAAATCTGATACCGCTATCCCAACCAAGGGCGTCAGATATTCTTTTGCCCAGGCAAAAAGGAACGCCTGCTCATTTGCCGGGAAGAGCACATCGTAGTTCTGTTCCCTTATGAGTTTAATAACGAATTCCAGATAGCCTATAGGATCGTCTCCTGACCTTGGGCACCGATAGACCTTGTGGATATAGGATGAAAAACGTCCCATGCAGTACGGGTTTGGATCGCAAATATCCATAGTGTAACCTAAAGGGCCCAATGCAGTAATCATTTCGCGGACGTTTGTACTTGACCCCTCGGAGAGAAGTACGCGTATTCGAGAATTAGTATCTTGAATGTTTGACATAATCTTTCTCCTTGTTGTATAAATTTGGATCACGAATATCTGATGCCGCCTGCCTATAAATCGCCTTGAAAAGTCATACCAGTATCTCTACAAAGATTTTGTATCGCCTTTCTCCCGGTTCCGGCAGCTCCCGACAAACCGCCCGGTGGGCTAAGCCTTTGACTTGCAAAATATACATTTTTTATAGTCTCAGGCTTTGATGGATAATCTTCTATCTTTTCTCCCTTGCCCATTATGGACATCCATGAACCTTTGTAAGACCCGAGATACCTTTCATATGTCAGCGGTGTCGCAACATCCCAAACGGCTACTTTCCCTTTAGTTTTTGGAAATTTTTCCGCAAGTATTTCAATAAAACTCTCAGCCAGTCTCTTTTTTTCATCCTCATAAGTACCATTATTCATGTGAGCCTTCCAAAAGTCATAGCTATCCCCGGGGATGATGGATGTCACAGCGGTGCAGCCATCAGGCGCATAGCCCTTGTATCCGGCATAGTTGTATACGGGAACTCGCGGCTGTAAAACTCCGCCGCATGAAAGCGGCTTGTGTGATATAAAATTAATCGCTTCAGGCAAATCTGAGAGATCAGCTTCAATCCCTAAACATATAAAGGTATTTAGCATAGGTTTTGTGCTTTGGCGCATCCTCTGCGCCCACGGCTCTTCTATTGGAACATCAAAGAGGGTATCAATTGCCACGAGGGTATCCAAAGTTACTATTACAGCATCGGCAGGAAAATGCTCACCATTCATGATTACGCCGTCACAAACGCCGTTGTTGACCGAAATCTTTGCTACCTTGCAGTTGTAATGAATCTTTCCTCCCAATGATTCAAAATACTTTGCCATCCGATTCGCCATAGCCAGCGAACCGCCCTCGGGATAGCCGCCATCACCTGATACAAGCGTTGCAAGGTTTATCATCATAGCGACTGCGGAATATTCAGGCCCAATCGTATCCTCAATCAAAGCTCTTATAACGGGACTTTTAAACCTCTGCGCAAACTCTGAGACAGTCTGTTTTCCGTAAAACGACATTCTCGAAAATGCAGGCAGCATTTTTATTAAGGAAATTGAGGATACTGATGCCTTTTTCTTCACATTGACACCCTTTATATCACGGACAGGCATTTTTACTTTTATAAACCGTTTTATATCTTTACATAATTTATCTATCTCGATTTTATCCTCGGGCGATAATTTTAGAAAATGCTGCCTTAGCTTTTCAATATCGCGATAGAGGTAGCCTGTTTGACCTCCCAAATCTACCGTCAGAAAAGGCTCCCTGCTATGTATCGCAACATCGTCCCTTAGAGCCCCTAACTCCCTCCAAACTCTATTAAGGGGATGCTTTGGAGATACACCGATCATCCAATGAATCCCACCTTCAAACAAATAGCCCTTCCTTCTCCAACTGGTGGAAGCGCCTCCGGGGATGGTGTGGTTCTCATAAATAATTGCATCAAGTCCACTCTGTTGTGCGTAAATACCTGCCGACAATCCGGCGATGCCCGCACCAATAATTATTACTCTTCTCATAAATTTTTCCCCCTTAAAATATCAACAATCCATTCGCTCTCAGGGTATGGGTTTTCAGGATTTACAGCCATCTGTTCAGCGATTCCTTGGATAGCACACCAATACGTCATAGCAAGTGCATAAGAATTTCCGTTTCTGATTGTCCCGGTCTCCTGACCTCTTTCTATAAGCCGAGAAGTGGGCGTAAAAATATCATAATCTTTAAGCATATTTTTCACGCTCTGGGGTGCCGATTCGTTGTAGTACGCCTGATTCATAAGTACAAAATACTTGGCAAAAGTCGGTTTGCATTTAAAAAAATTGAGAATCCGCTTTGTTGTAGTCTCAAAAAAAGCTATGGGCTCCACACCGGAATCAGCCATTATATTCATTGGGGCTGAGACGCCTTCCTGTATGAGTGCCTCATACAGTTTCTCCTTTGATTCAAAATAGTGGAACAGAAGCCCGGTGCTCATTCCTACCTGCTTTGCAATATCGCTTATTTTTGTTGAGGTGTAGCCTCTGCGTATAAATAGATCAAGTCCCCCTGCAAGGATTTCATTTTTTCGCTTTTCTTTTTGCTCAATTCGCACACCCATTTTATTAACTCCCCACTCATTAAATAAAAATTCATTGATTATATATTCAATATTATAATCTGGTTACATCAGAAGTCAAGAGACTTTTTCTTGTCCGGAGTGTTTGACGGCAACAACGGCAATAGGCCTACTGTTAACGGTAACCGCAAACCGGCAAGCAATGTGACTGTGGCCACAGTCACGAATTTTTTGTAATTTACCCTGCGGTCAAATCATAAAAAATTGCTTGTTGGGGAGCGTCCCCAAACCCTGCTATTTCGGGCCAAGATGGCCCGAAGTAACTGCTGTCCAAACAAAATACCGCCTCTTTGTCCTCATGGGCGGTATTCTGTGTAATGTGATAGCTCATACCTTATTTTTGATATTCTCTTATCCTACATGAAATAAGTTTTTGCATTTTCCTAATATAAACGGTCCTACCGGCGCGACCGGTCCCGAGGGAAGCCTTGCGGGGTCTTCGACTTGTTTTGCCATCGCGCAGTTGGCAAACCTGCTTGAACAGATTATTGTTTTATATCCCGGGGTAACGATGACGGTTTTTGCTGAGCGGCTGGCCACCTTTTCAGGCATCGCCCAGGAGGTCTACACTGCTCCCGCCGCTGCGGGACCCGGCTTGCTGAGGCTGGAAAGCGGAGCACAGTATGTGTATGTGGACTTGAGCAAAATTGCCGCGATTTATTTAGGGGATACTGCGGTATATAATCCAGGCATAACCTACCTCACCCCGCCATCGCCGTTGCCTGCGGGATGCGACACGGATATCCTCTCGGCCGTCCATGCCATATGTCCGATGGGAGAGGCCGTGACTATTGCAACGGCCAATACGACAAATGCAAGCGGGACGGTTTCCATCAATGAATTCGGCATCCTTGTGCTGACCGATGGAATGGGAAACAGCCCTGTATTTGTGCCAACGCCACCGGTACGGTACGTTGTGCGTGATTCAATCGCCGCTTTTGGGGAAACGGGATCCCAGGCAAAGGTGTGGATGGAGAACACACCTCCATAACGCCCGGGTCAAAGTCTAACACCTGACATTTTTGCGTTTGAATCCCAGTCGTCCCTTGTCCACGGCTTTTTGAATTTCATCTGCCGCCACGGGGACACTGCATTTGGTTTTGCCTCTATACACTTCCACCGCTCCGATGGCCTTTGCAACAGATACCGCTTTTTCATGCAAAGGAGTATAGGAAACACCTACGGTTGCGACAAAATTATTCATGGCGTATTTGGAGCGGTCCGGGCTGCCGTGAATCGTTTTCTCCACCGTTTCGAGCATCCTGCTCAGCTTTTCCCTGTCAAACTCCTCATCCTTGCGGTTGCCCAGCAGCCAGCAATAACAGCTGTATCCGGCGGACACAAACAATTCTTTGCCCGTCGCAATCCATCTGTCGGAAACAGCCTGCCCAAAATCTGTTTCCGCAAGGGTTACAGCCACGATAAAGTCTGAAATCATGTAAAAATAGGCGCCTTCCATCCATCGGTCAAAATCCGCTTCGGTCATGGCTTTTGGATCTGCGACCATACCGGCGAGATACATGGCGTCATAGTTGCCGGTAGCGTAAAGCTCCTCTGCAAGCGCCTGATTTATCTTGATTTTCTTGACGATGGGCTTCATGGCCCCTGTTGCGGCTCCAAAAAGAGGCTCGTGTGCTCCCTGCTGCACGTATATTTTTTTCGTTCGCTCCGTACCCAGGGATTCAAGTTCCTGCAAAACCGTTTGAACGTCCACAAAAATCCTCCTTCACTCTGCGAATGCTTATTTTTTTATTATACCACTCAGCTAGCTTTTAAAAGCAATTCGCATCAAACTTTGTCTTTTTCTTTGGTGTGAGCGGCGTTATAGGATTTGCCCTCCTCAAACTCGTATGAATACAGACAAAATAAAAGACCATCGACTTAAATCAACGGTCTTTTTGATGTCTCATTAAATTCACTATTCTATTGTTGCAGTATAGTACTACTAAATGGGGACAAATAGTTCATATTTCAAATTTTTATATATTGTAATTAAGGTACAAAATAGTAATTATCCAATATAACTGCTAATAATTTATCTAAATAAATTATTACATTCTTTTATCCCCGGAACTCAATTAATTCACCGTCAGGACCTTGAAAAACAACTCTTTTCCAGCCCGTTTCCCGAGGTGTTCTGGGGGCGGGAATATGTGGTTCAGTTACCACAGGAACCCCAGCGTTTTTAAGCTTTTGATAATCTGAATCAAAATCATCGCTAATAAGACAGAAATGGTATCCTCTGTTCTCCTTTTCAGGTGTCCAATGTTCGAACTCTAACACGGTGTCGCCCAACTGAAGATAAACAACCTTTTCAAGGTTCGGTACACCGGGAACATCGTGTTCAAAATATTTTTTGAACCCAAAGTTTTTCTCATAAAAGTCAATTGACTTTTGTCTGTCTTTCACAGAAAATGCAACATGATCTATTCGTGTAAACATTTATCAAACCTCCTGTATTCAATCTTGAATTTTACAAATATCGTTTAATCCTTTTTGGAAATATTAATTTTGATCTGTAATACAACCCAATTGCTAGAACTGGTATTATTAAATCCATGTGTCTCGCCATTAGGTGAGAAAATTATATCATTTTCTTTCAGAAGCATTTTTTCATTGTCTATTGTGATTGTACCTTCACCAGAAATTACATAAAAGACTTCATCGATATCCGAATGCTTATGGTCAGGTGTTGTTTGTCCTGGGGCATAAAGCAAAAGTCCTGTATCCAACTGGCCTTCTCTGAAGATTGCCTTGCGCGCACTTTTTTCAGTTGTAAAATCAAGAATATCGCCAATATTAATTTTTTTCATTGCTTATTACTCCTATCTATTTGAAATCTAAAGTTAGTATTCAGCCATCCTTAACAATTTAAACCCAAACTAACAGATTTAAAAGTTACCGCTGTACACTCACTATAATAGTGTTACAAACTTTTTGCAAGAAGGCACTATTTTGTGCTATACTAACCAAATGGTAAGTATTGAGGAATAATGACAGGAGTGATAATAATGCCATGTGATAAATTATGTCCTATTGAGCATACAGTTAACTTAATCGGTCACAAATGGAAGGTGCTTATACTGAGAAATCTATTCAATAAAGGTACACAAAGGTTTAGTGAAATCTATAAAGGAATCAATGGAATAAGTCAGAAGATGCTGACACAACAGCTTCGGCAGATGGAGACTAATGGGATAATTTGCAGAAAAGTCTATCCGGAGGTACCACCAAAGGTCGAATATTCTCTTACGGTGCTTGGAAAATCTTTAAAACCGATTTTGGAGGAAATGAACAGATGGGGAATAGAACATCTTAAACACAGTAATCTGAATTAACAAAATAATGGGTAATTTTTTATAATGCTTTTCAGCTTGCATATTTCATCATTAAGTTTGACTGCCCCCATTTCCTCCTGATATAGTTTCTGTTCGTCAGGGGAAGAGGCTTCCTCCTTCTTTCAGGTTCCGCCTCACTACAGGCACTATATTCAGTTGTTTAATAACCTTGTCTTTTAAATTAGCTTATTCCACTCGTCAGCCAGAGGCTGGGCCAATTTTTCACCGTGGCCGCATGCAACCTTGGATTACAA
>JAFADI010000010.1 GCA_023424965.1 Bacillota bacterium | reverse complement strand
TGGTGCGGATGAAGGGACTTGAACCCCCACGCTCGTCGCAATAGATCCTAAATCTATCGTGTCTGCCATTCCACCACATCCGCATATTGTGGTTACTTTGCTTATTTTAAGCCATTTGCAGCCTGTTGTCAATTAGAATTTATTTGAATCCACGGGAATTCACACAAGTCTATTTGAGCGGATTTGCGGCAGATAATGACACACGGTAACACAGGTTAGGGTTTTGCTATTCTATTTGTTCCTATAGGCATCAATATACTCTTCCACAAACTGCTTAACCTCTTTATCGTCGAATTTATCCAAATCCAGTCCTTTCATATAGCTTGCAGAATAATGGACACCGTCGATGTCAAAGGCAATATGTTTCAGCCTGATGATCCCCTTTGGCGGTTTTGTATTGTCATCGTACGTCCAGCCGCCTTCTTGGGTCCTTTGATAATCCGGCCTGATATCATCAATGTATGTACATTCCACACCTTTATAGGAAAACTCGCCGATTTTTTCTATGGTCTTGCCCTCATCTTTATTTGCGGCTTTTGACATATGCAAAATCATTTTTGCGTCGTCTGTCATCTTACCGCCCGTTGAAAACAGTGTTGTAAAAAACCTTGATGCTTCATACTTTTCCAGGCTGCGGAACGAGGTATCATCTTTTATGCTTTGAAGAACCTCATTCCTGTCCAATGCATTTAACTCGCTTGCCGGGCCTAGCAGGTGAACACCTACCGACGCATGAATCTTGGAATAAGAGCTTGTTTTTTCAGGTGCAAAAGGCTCGAAACCAAGTCTATCGGTCAATTCCTCCTTGCCGAACTGCTCGGCAGGAATTCCGCCCAGGTTCCACCAGTCCATTTCGGCAGCGGCATCCTTCTGAACCACCTCATAGGAAGTCCCCTGCTTTTCCAGCGTAAATATGCTTTGAACCATACTGGACACGTTATTCCTTGCATCTTCGGAAAAAACCATCACTCCCCCGAAAGCCATCACAAACACGCACACCGACATGGCAAGTATTCCTTTGGATATTTTATTTTTCATCCCTGCACCCGTCTCTTTCTTTTTCATGCTTCTTTCAATGGCCGCTTCGCCAATGTCCTTTGACGGATTCACCGCTGCCATGCCTGTCAGTACATCGGTGATATTTTTTTCAAAATCCTCCTGCATTTTACCTGCTCCTTTCGCACCCACAGATCTCAGTAAATATTCTAAAACCTATGCCTTTTTTAGACTTGGGTTCCCTCCAAAACTCTCTTCGTGTACGGCCATATCCTCCTCCAGCTTTCTCCGCAGCGCATTCCGGGCATAATAAAGTCTGGTTTTCACAGTGGCTTTGAAGTTTCGCGTAACCTTTGCAATTTCCTCCACCGTCATTCCGTTGAAATAAAAGAGGATGACAACGGTTTTAAGATTGTCCGGAAGCTCGGAAATTGCCTCGTGAAGTTTTTTATTTGTTAGCTTCGTTTGAATCTCTTCCTCCATATCCTGTGCAGAAAAATTCTGAGGAAGATTTTCATCCGGTACCAGCTTTGCCTGGTTTCTTACCATTTTCCATCCAATACGCACGATCATTCTATAGAACCACACATTAAAGGCCTCCGGACTTTTCAAGGTTTTTATCTTCTCCAGGCAGCATACAAAAGCTTCCTGGACGATGTCCTCCGCCAGTCCCCTTTTCCCGGATATCAAGTATGCCGTGCCAAAAGCTTTTGACCCCATCTTGCGGAATAGCTCTCTAAATGCTTCGGTATCCCCCTCCTGGCACCTTCTTACCGTTTCTTCGAGACTCAATTTTTCATCTCCCTTCGTCGTGGAATGCTGTTCATATATATAGAGGATAAAACAGTCCAAAGGTTCTGTAAATTTCAAAATTTTTTATTGCAGCCATGATAAATATAAAATTCCGGCAGGGGTGGAGAAGGAGTAGAAATAGAAAAATTCCTGGAATCAAATTCCTGGAAAAAATGCAGGCCGTTTATATATTTGCATGCGTACCCTTATACAAAACCGGTATTGCCGCCGCTATAAGGATCATACCCATAAAAGCGGGTGCGGCATGTCCAAGTGATACATAGATTTGACCGCCAATGATGGGCCCAATTATTCTTGCTAAAGCCTGAATCGATTGGCTGCCTCCTTGAATCCTTCCTTGTTCACCAGCATCGACAGACTTGGAGAGCATCCCATTGAAGGAAGGCCCAAAGATCGAATCACCAAAACCAAATATAAACATTCCAGCGATCAGAAGAGGATAGAATGAGAACAAAGCCGATGCCGCAATAAGACTGTAGCCCATAATCTCCGAAGCCATTCCAAGAATTGCTATCTGTGCATCACTAAGTTTTTTCAAAAGCTTTGGCATGATGAGGCCTTGTGAAATGATGTCCTGGACGCCCATAATTGAAAACATAAGTCCGATTAGTGCAGGCGCCCAATTGAACGTATCGATTGTAAATTGTGAAAAAACTGCCTGTAACGATCCGTTGGGTACCCAAAGTAAAAACGCTGAGACAAGCAGCCTTTTTAAGTTTTTCATGGAAAGTACGCTTACAAGCTGTGTGAATGGGTTCAGTCTTACAAAGGGAATCTTTTTCAGTCTATTCTTCCTGTCAAGGCTCTCAGACATAAAAAAGAATCCAAAAACAACATTTAATAAAGTGATTATTGCTGCAACATACATGGGTACAGAATAACCAAACCTGGCAAGTAACCCGCCCAGAGTAGGTCCGATGGCGGAGCCTACACCTACGACCGCACTCATCCACCCAAAGTATTTAGTGCGCTGTCCACTGGGAGTGATGTCTGCAAAATATGCGAAGAGGGTGCTTATGACCCCGCCTGCTATACCTTCTATTATGCGCCCTGCAAATAGTACCCACAGAGCTCCTCCTATGCCAAAAACCAGGTACCCGATTGCGGAACCCAAAAGGCATACCAGGAGTAATGGACGACGGCCATATCTGTCGCTCAAAGCGCCAAGTCCGGGGGCCGCAAAAAACACGCAGAATGCATAAACAGAGGTCAGCAGTGTAACAACTACAGCTTGCTCTCCCGCATTGCTTGTATAAGGCTGCACCAGGAATGGGACGACAGGTGCTATGATGCTGAAGCCTATTCCGCAAAGAAACACAGACATAAGGCCGAATATTAAAGCCTTTTTATCTACGGTTTGTTCTCTCTTCTGTTCATCCTGTGGTCTAAATTCGGACACTGAAATTCTCCTCTCAAAAGCTACGGTTTTGCTTCCTTGGAAACATGTTTATCATATCGTAATTTTGTTTCCTTGTCAACAAAACTGCAGCAATAAAAATGCAGCCCGTCCTCAATAGTGTTGGGCTGCCTGTAGTTTTCCATTTTTATTATTCAAATTTATTCCGGCTTACTATCTGCGCCTTGCTTCTTTATTTCTGCGTCCAAATGCCTGCTATACTTTTCTACGAAGCTAAGCATACCGTCAAATTGTTCCTCGGTTACCTGCTCAAATACGGCTTTATCCCGCTCTCGAAACTCTTTGTGCAGTTCCTCATGGACTTTATAAACTACCTGTCCTTGTTCAGTAAGCCTGAAATAGATTTCTTTCTTGTTATCCGGCTTCTGGTAGCTTTCGATAATGCCTTTTTTTATGAGCTTCTGAGTTATTTTGCTCATAGCGCCCCTGGTCATATAAAAGGACTCCGCAAGTTTTGTCACGTTGGGATCTGCATTTCTTCCAATGTATTCGATGCAATGTACTTCAGAAGACTTATAACCCTTAAGACTGTCTTCCATCTTCCTATTAAGAAAAACCATCTTGTTGTATAAGTCCCTGAAACCCATGATGACCTGTTCTTCTTTGTCCATGGCCTATCCTCCCACCCGTTGGTGCATTAACAATATTATATTTAACTTTTGTTTCTATTTCAACAATATTAATTATACTATGGCTTTGTTAAATCAACTCATTTGCAGAAAGAAAAATTACTCCCAGGACAAAAAACAAACCCAGAATGATCGAAAAATACATAAGGATTTTTTTAAAAGGCAGCGTTTTTCTTTTTCGATAGCTTTTAACGGAATAGGTTCTCTGTATAAAATCGCTCTTCTCCAGCACCGGCCTCACCCCCGTTTCGATTATACATTACTTCCCAGATGAAAATCCACAAGATAAAGCTGTATGGTTGCCCATATCCTGGATGGATCCAAAAATATTATTGCTAGCTCCTGTACATGCTGGTATAGTAATATAGAGATTGATTGCGCAAATGAGGAAGCTTTGATGACATACCTATATATACTGGCAGTTATTTTATTGGCTCTGCTTTACATGCGTTTTGAGGCGGGCTTTCTGGAAGTAAAACACATATGGTTTACCAAAAGCGTCCACGGACTGAAAGTGCTTCAGCTGTCCGACATTCATATCGGCCGCCTGAAAGTTTCCGCTGGCAGGATCAGAGAGGTAATCACGCAGGAAGCACCCGATGTAATTCTATTGACAGGCGATTATGTGGAAACCCGGGACCAGGTTCCGGCATTTATGGAGTTCCTTGCAACCCTCGGAACATACCCGAACATGTACCTGTGCCTGGGGAACCATGACTACAGGGCTTTCCGCCGTGACGACAGAGGCCTCGGGGACTTTATGTCCCAAATGGAAGCTGCAGGTATAACCATACTTCACAACCGGTGTGTGACCATTGAAAAGAATGCCAAAACATATAACCTGATTGGAATTGCAGATATACGATACGGCCACCACAACCTGGAGGAAGCCTTCAGCCGGTGCAGTGAGAAGGCCTTTGCCAGTCTGGGCTTCTCCCATAATCCCGACATCGCGCTGGAAATTCCCCGGGGAAAGCTGGACTACCTTTTCTGCGGCCACTTCCACGGCGGCCAGATCTGGGCCCCCTTCAACCTGGAATTTAAGCTGCTGAGGGATGAAAAGCTCTGCAAGCAGGGCATCAAGGGCGGGCTGCACAAGGTGAATGGAATCAACCTTTACATAAACCGCGGCCTGGGCAATGTGCTGTTTCCCCTGCGGTTCCTTTCCAGGCCGGAAATCACCGTCTACCACATTTGAGTGTCACAAAAATGGCCGGTATACTCTACCGGCCATTTGCATTTTCCCTTTCTATTTTGAGAGCCTTTCCTCCAGCCTCTTCTTTTCTTCTTCATAGCCCGGCTTTCCGAGAAGGGCAAACATGTTTTTCTTGTATGCCTCAACGCCCGGCTGGTCGAAGGGATTCACCGCCAGCAGGTAGCCGCTGATGCCGCAGGCCTTCTCGAAGAAGTAAACCAGCTGTCCGAAGCAGAATTCGTTCAACTCGGGAACATTCAGAACCAGGTTGGGCACGCCTCCGTCGGTATGGGCAATGATGGTCCCCTCCATTGCCTTTTTGTTCACATAGTCCATATCTTTTCCCGCCAGGAAATTGAGTCCGTCCACATTGTCCTTGTCTGCCTTGACGGTGATGACCTTTCTGGGTTTTTCCACATTGATGACGGTTTCAAAGATGTTCCGGAGTCCGTCCTGGATGTACTGTCCCATGGAATGGAGGTCGGCTGAGAAATCCACCCCGGCAGGGAAAATACCCTTCTGGTCCTTGCCTTCGCTTTCGCCGTAGAGCTGTTTCCACCACTCGGTAAAGAAGTGCAGCGCCGGCTCGTAATTTACCATGATTTCAATGGCCTTGTTCTTTCTGTACAGGGAGTTCCTCACCGCCGCGTATTTGTAGCAGTCGTTCTCCCTGATATCGGGGTTGGAATACAGCTTGTGGGCATGTGCGGCCCCTTCCATCATGCGGTCGATATCCGCGCCGCTGACGGCAATGGGGAGAAGTCCCACGGGGGTAAGTACGGAATATCTTCCGCCCACGTCGTCGGGGATGACAAAGGTTTCATAATTTTCTTCCGTTGCCAGCTTCTTCAACGCTCCCCTGGCCTTGTCGGTGGTGGCGTAAATTCTCTTGGCTGCGCCTTCCTTGCCGTATTTGTTTTCCATGTATTCCTTGAAAATTCTGAAGGCAATGGCAGGCTCCGTGGTGGTTCCCGACTTGGAGATGACATTGACCGAGATCTCCTTCCCCTTGATAAGCTCAAGCAGGTCGGCGATGTACGTGGAGCTTATGTTGTTTCCTACGAAATAGATTTCCGGGGTCTTCCTCTCAGACCTGGGAAGCAGGTTGTAGAAGGAATGGGAAAGAAATTCAATGGCGGCTCTGGCACCGAGATAGGAGCCTCCGATGCCTATTACGATGAGGACTTCCGAATCCGATTTGATCTTTTCGGCAGCGGCCTTGATCCTTGCAAATTCTTCCCTGTCATAGTTTAACGGCAGGTCCACCCAGCCCACATAGTCGCTGCCTGCACCGGTCTTATTGTGGAGCATTTCATGGGCGGACTTCACAACGCTTTCAAAATACGCCACTTCTTCTTCCTTTATAAAACTCAGCGCTTTGGAATAATCAAATTTAAGTGCTTGCATAAACAATCCTCCTGTAAATTCTCATAAAGGTTTCCAAACATTGCTACTATTTTATCAAAACCTGCATACCAACGCAATATTCGCAGCTAAATTCCTCCCCGTCCGCAATAGTATTCCACTGCCCCGCACACCAAAATTTTTTCAAATGGCAGAACTGTCACCAGCTCTTCATTTTACTGCTAAAAGTTGAAAGAATTAATACGTAATAAATTTAGTTTTCTGCTAAGAATAGAATTGTAGTCATAAATCAAAAAAATAAAAAAAGAAGGTGAATATATGTCCAGACCAAAAACTCCTCTCGTACCGGGTTCCAGAGAGGCACTGACAAAGTTTAAAATGGAATGTGCACAGGAAATCGGGCTCACTCAATTCACAAAAGAAAACAACGACCACTACAAGGGTGACGTATCTTGCAGGCAGAACGGACTTGAAGGCGGTCCTATCGGCGGCCAGATGGTTAAAAAAATGATTCAGATGGCTGAAGGTCAGTTGAAATAAGCTGACAATCACAAACAAAAACAGCGGCATGCGATTGCACCGCTGTTTTTGTTTTGTTTATTATTATTCTCTCAGCTGGGCTTCCAGCTTGTTTTTCAGACCCTCCAGAACTTTGGCCATGACCCTGGCCACTTCTTCATCCGTGAGCGTCCTGTCCTCCGCCCTGAAGGTAATGGCGTATGCAATGCTCTTGAAGCCATCCGGCACCTGTTTTCCCTTGTATACATCGAACAACTGGATATCCTCCAGCATTTTCCCCGAGCCTTCCCTGATGACATCTTCGATTTGCTTGACCGTTACTTCATCCTTCACAAGCATTGCGATGTCCCTTGAAACCGCCGGGAATTTCGGCAGTGCCTTATACTGGGCGATATGGCCGGAGCTTTCCAGCAGCTTTTGAACCTCGATCACTCCGACAAAAGCTTTGGTGGAGATTTCATACTTCTCCAGCACATCGGGGTGAACCTCGCCGATGGTGCCGGCTTTCTCCCCGCCGATGAGCAGAACCGCCGTCCTGCCGGGATGGAAGGTGGGATTCTGGGCTTCCCTGGCAAACTCATAATTTTTAATGCCCAGGGTCCCCAGCAAGCCCTCCACTGCGCCTTTTACATCAAAGAAATCCACCTTTCCGTACATCCCCAGGGTCAGAACCTCTGTTTCCTCCGGCAGGCCGCTTTCGTCAATTCCCGCGATCTGCGTCTTTCTGGGCTTGTTCCTGGAATAGGTGTAGGAAAGCTCGAACAGCCTGGCCTCTTCAATTCTCCGGTTATAGTTCCTGGACAATACCGTCAGCATATCCGGTAGGGTGGTGGTCCTCATGATGCTGTAGTCCACTCCCAGGGGGTTTGAAATGACCACGGCATTCCTCAGCTCGCTGTCCGCCGGAAGGTTAATCATATCGAACACCCCGGGGCTGGTGAAGGAATAGGTATAAATTTCATACAGCCCTGCCGCCGTCATGTTGTCGCGTATTTTATCTTCAACCTTCTGTTTGAAGCTCTTTATTCCTCTGGTCATTTCCTTTCCGGGCAGCAGTGTGGCCTTGATATTGTTATAGCCATAGAACCTGGCCACCTCTTCCGCCAGGTCTGCCTCTTCCTCGATATCCTGCCGGAAGGTGGGCACCGTGACTTTTCCGGCTTCCTCATCCACCAGAAGCTCTACGCTCCTCAAAATCTTTACCATGTCCTGCTTTGGTATATCGGTACCCAGCAAAGCGTTTATGCTCGCACAGTCAAGGCCGATGGACCTTGGCTCAAGTACGGAGGGATAGCAGTCGATCACCCCGCTCACCACTTCTCCCGCCCCAAGCTGGACGATGAGCTGTGCCGCCCGGTCCAGTGCGTATACGGTGCTGTTGACATCCAGCCCCTTTTCAAACCGGGAGGATGCCTCCGTCCTCATTCCCAGCTTTTTGGAGGTAAGCCTTATGGAGGTTCCGTTGAAGTTGGCAGACTCGAAGAGTATATTGGTGGTGCTATCGGAGACTTCCGAATTTCCGCCGCCCATGACGCCAGCCACGGCCACGGCCTTTTCCCCATCTGCAATCACCAGCATGCCGGACTCCAGCTTCCGCTCATTGCCGTCGAGGGTCTCAATGGTCTCGCCCTGCCTTGCCCTTCTCACCACGATCTTTGCACCCTTGATATTGTCCAGGTCGAAGGCGTGCATGGGCTGCCCCAGTTCAAGCATTACATAGTTTGTTATGTCCACGATGTTGTTTATGGGTCTGACACCCGCCGCCCGGAGGCGTTCCTTCATCCATTCGGGGGACGGCGCCACCTTTACGTTTTTAATCACCCTGGCCGCATACCTGGGACAGAGGTCCGGATCTTCGATTTTTACCTGGGCATGCGCCTGGGCATCTCCAGCCGTTTCTTCCACCGTCACCTGGGGCTTCCGGAAGGCTGTTCCCAGTGTGGCCCCCGCTTCCCTGGCCAGGCCCACGATGCTGAGGCAGTCGGGCCTGTTGGGGGTTATTTCAAACTCCACCACATGGTCGTCAATGCCGAGAACTTCCTGGATATCCCTTCCAAGGACCTTTTTGTCCAGTTCCGCATCGCTGTCGGCCCCCTCGGGATATTTCTCCGTCAGGAGGGCTTTGGAAAGGATATAGATGCCGTGCTCATGGGCATCGGGAAAATCATACCGGGTATAGCCCAGCTCCTGGACGGAGCACATCATTCCGTTGGACTCGATGCCTCTGAGCTTTCCTTTTTTTATCTTCTTGTCTCCCGGGAGGGTGGAGCCGTCAAGGGCTACAGGGATATAATCCCCCTGGCTTATGTTCTGGGCTCCGGTGACAATCTGGACCGGCTCCGTCCCGATGTCCACCAGGGACACCTGGAGTTTGTCCGCGTCCGGATGCTTTTCCAGCGTGGTGATCTTTCCCACCACAACCCGGCTGATTTCTTCTCCCTGCTTCTCTATCCCCTCTACCTTGGAGCCCGACATGGTCATGGCATCGGAGAACTCCTTGGGGCTTACATTTATATCCACATAGTCGGCCAACCATTTCAATGGCACCTTCATAATAAAACCTCCATTTAAATATATTAAAACTGCTTCAGGAAGCGCACGTCATTTTCCGTCAGAAGCCGCATATCATCAATGTTGAACCTGGCCAGGGCCACCCTTTCCACGCCCAGGCCGAAAGCAAAGCCGCTGTACTCCCCGGGGTCAATGCCGCATTCCCTGAGGACCTTGGGACTGACCATGCCGGAGCCCAGGATTTCCACCCAGCCCTCGCCCTTGCAAATCCTGCAGCCGCTGCCGCCGCAACCCCAACAGGATACATCCACCTCTGCGCTTGGCTCTGTGAAGGGGAAATGATGAGGTCTCAAGCGTATTTTTGTCTTCTCACCGAAGAGGGCCTTTGCAAACACCTGCAGTGTCCCTACCAGGTCTCCCATCGTAACGCCTTTGTCCACCACCAGACCCTCCACCTGATGGAAACAGGGTGAGTGGGTGGCATCCACCTCGTCGGAGCGGTAGACCCTGCCGGGGCATATGACCCTGATGGGAGGCTTCTGGGTTTTCATCACCCTCGCCTGTACCGGAGACGTATGGGTTCTCAGCACCACATTCTCGTCAATGTAGAAGGTGTCCTGCACATCCCTGGAAGGATGGTTTTTCGGTATGTTCATGGCTTCAAAGTTGTAATAGTCCAGTTCTATCTCGGGACCCTCGGCAATCTGGTATCCCATCCCCAGGAAAACCTCTTTGATCTCATCCACCACCTGGGTCAGGGGATGCTTTTTCCCGAACTTCCGGACCCTGCCCGGCATGGTGATGTCGATGGTTTCCTGTATCAGCTTGAGTCCCCTCTCTTTTGCCGCAAGGGACTGCAGCATGTCATCCAGCCTGGCCTCCAGATAGGACCTGACCTCGTTTGCCAACTGGCCGATCACAGGCCTCTCTTCGGCCGTCAGCGCCCCCATGCCTCTTAACACGGAGGTCAGCTCACCCTTTTTGCCCAGGTATTTCACCCGGATATTCTCAAGCTCCTGTATCGCCTGAACACCTTCAAGCTCTTTTTCGGCCTGAGCTTTTATGCCATTTAGCTGCTCTCTCATTTCCGCCCGTTCCTCCTTCATTCTTACACAAGCTTTCGATAAATTTTGTATGGATGCAAAAACAAAAGCCTCCATCCCAAAAGGGACGAAGGCATTCTCTCCGCGGTACCACCCAAGTTCACAACCTCACAGGATATCCCGTGCAAGGTATGCACTCATCATTATAACGGTTGTGCTCCGGCATCTCCTACTATCGGTTCAGGATGCAGCTCCAGAGGGAACTTCGACGGGTTATTCCATGAAGATGCTTTCAGCCGGTGACACCTTCTCTCTTGTCTGGTATTATTCGTCTACTTTTCTCTTTCACAGCTTTTGAAATATACAATTCCAAATTATTTTACCACACGGAGTGCTTTTTTACAACGTGAAGCAAATATTTTTTTCATCTTCTAAAGCCTCATGGCCCCTATTCTTTCGAGGGCTTCCTGCAGCCGGCTTTCCTCGATGGTCAAAGAAATCCGGATGTACCCTTCCCCGTATTCTCCATAGCCGCTGCCGGGCGCTACCACCACTCCGCACCGGTCTAGAAGCAGTGCGGTAAAGCTTTTGGAATCGTAGCCTTCCGGGACTTTTATCCATATGTAAAAGGCCCCTCCGGGCATTTCAAATTCAAAGCCCAGCTTTTCCAATGCCTTTGCAGCCATATCCCTCCGGTTCCGGTAAACCTCCCGCATAGACTGTATAAAGACGTCTCCCCTGTCCAGCGCCTCAATGCCCGCAATCTGCACTGCGGTGAAGGCTCCGGAGTCGATGTTGTTCTTCATTTTTTTGAGTTTTGAGATGGCTTCCCTGTTTCCCACCGCGAACCCAAGCCTCCAGCCTGTCATGTTGTAGGATTTTGAGAGGGAATGGAATTCCACTGCGGTCTTCATGGCTCCCTCCGCCTGCAGTATGCTGGGAGCGGTAATTCCGTCAAAGGTGAATTCCGAATAGGCATTGTCGTTGCACACCACGATTTCATGTTCCAGGGCAAAGTCTACCGTTTTCTGGTAGAAGTCCAGGTTCGCCACGGCTCCGGTAGGATTGTTGGGATAGTTCATGAACAGTATTTTGCTTCTCCTGATCACTTCCTGCGGAATTACCGAAAAGTCGGGAAGATACCCGTTTGCCTTGAGCAGGGGCATGGGATAGGGCACGCCTCCCGTCAGCGCGGTGGCCATTTTATATACCGGGTACTGGGGGTCGGGCACCAGCGTAAAGTCGCCGTCATTTACCAGGGCGAAAAAGATGTGGGCGATCCCCTCCTTCGAGCCTAAAAGTGTGACGATCTCCGTTTCAGGGTCCGCATCAACACCGAATCTGCGCTTGTAAAACCTGGCTACCGCTTCCCGGAATTCGATGCATCCGTCGTATTCCGGGTACCTGTGGTATTCGGGGTTCCTGACTGCTTCCACCATTTTATTTATTATAAAATCAGGGGTGGGCAGGTCAGGGTCGCCGATCCCCAGGTTGATCACGTCGATGCCCTTTTTTTGAGCCTGCCTTATGTTTTCCTCAATCTCCACGAAAAGGTAGGGTGGTGCGTTATCCAATCTTCTGGCCTGTTTCATGTGAACTGTGCTCCTTTCGCCGAATTTTATTTTTAACGGTTTATGGCCCAATATCAATCATATGTGCAAAATTAAAGCCTCATGCCAGGTGCAATTATTTTTGCTCCTACATATTATGGAGCAGTACCATATTATCAAGAGGAGCAGGTCATATGTACAATATGCCCGTACCCTTACAGTATTGCCAGTCCTGCCATTCAAGACAGGCCGCGGCCTCTTCCGCCTACACCATTCACGGGGTTTTTCCCGTCTACCTTGGCGGTTTGCCGGGATATGAAAGGGCAGTGATCTACAGTTCGCAAACAGGGCCCAGCACCATCGCCCAGATCCAGAAATACAACGACAGGGAAAACAAATGGGAAATCGAATATCAGACAAAAGCGGAAGGTGTCCCCTATTTCCAGGTACTTAACGGATATCTGGAGGCCGCCGGGCTCAATGTGGTGGTTTTCTATTTTACCGTCGGCAGCGGAGTTTTTCTCGACTATACCGTTGTGGGAAGGAAAGACGGGAAAATCACCGAGCTCATCAAAAGGAGCGAAATATTCCAGGGAGACGTATGGTTTCAAGGCGGACAGCTTGTGGAACAGTACGGCAACCGCTACCGCACCTGGAAAAGGCGGAACGGGCGGCTTACACTTGTTCCCTACCGGATTCCCATCCTTCCGGGCGCCCTTGTCATCGAATATTCCATCAGCCCCGAAGGGAAAGTGAGAATCCCGAAAACCTCCTATACCGTGCCGCCGGGCAGCACCGTACAGCTTATCCGGACAGATTTGAACGACATATCGGAGAGAGTGCTTTACAGCTATTCTCCCAACATCAAATACATAAGGCATGGAAGCGGCTTCAAGTTTGCGGATACGGGCAAAATGGAGATTACCATCATCCCGGGGGGATATGACTGGGATAAGGCCGTAAACCTGACCGTCGAGGCAAAATAGCCTCCTCTTTCAAGCCAGCACTCTCTGGCGGACCACCTCATACAGGAGAAGGCCGGCTGCCACCGATGCATTCAGGGACTCGGCCCTTCCGGGCATGGGTATCTTCACCAGGGAATCCGCAAGCTGCACCGTCTCCTCGCCGATTCCCTTTGCCTCATTCCCCACCACCACGGCCAGGCTGTCCGTGAGGTCCAACTGGAAGTAGTTGGCCTCTCCCTTCAAATGGGAGGCAAGGACTCGGATGCCCCTGGACTTAAGGAAGCTTATGGCCTCAACAAGGGAATCGGCAAAATACAGGGGGAGATGAAAAATAGAGCCCATGGTGGAGCGGAGCACTTTGGGGTTATACACATCAACACAGCCCTTTGAGAGAATGATTCCCGTCACCCCTGCGGCATCGGCGGTCCGGATGATTGTGCCCATATTCCCCGGGTCCTGGAGGGAATCCAGAACAAGCACAAAGCTTTTCTCCTTTATGACAGCCTCAATGCCGGCATTCCTCATGCCCACCACCGCCATGACGCCCTGGGGATTTTCCGTATCGGTTATTTCACCAAACAGCTTGTTGGTAACATAGCTGGTGTTTAGCCCTGCTTTCTCTATTTTGTCCAGCAACAGGTCCGCACCCTTTATCTGCAGGAATTTCTCCGACAAAATGACATTCTTGATCTCGGCGTCTTCTTTCAGGGCCTCTTCAACAAACCGGAGACCTTCGATGAAGAAAAGCCTTTTTTCTTCCCTGCTCTTTTTTTCTTTAAGCGCCTTTGCTTCTTTAATTACAGGATTCTGACTGCTTGTAATCAGGTTCATGGTACCACTCCAAAATTTAAGGGACCCCCCATGGAGTCCCTCAATTCTTTAATTTTCTTTTTTTATTTGGCTGCCTTTACTTTTTCAACGAGCTGTGCAAAGCCTGCAGCATCATTTACAGCCATGTCGGCCAGAACCTTTCTGTTCAAAGTGATGCCTGACTTTTTAAGACCGCTCACAAACCTGCTGTAGGATAAACCGCTGATTCTTGCAGCAGCGTTGATCCTTGCGATCCACAGCTTCCTGAAATCCCTCTTCTTTGCTTTTCTGTCCCTGTATGCATAAACCAGTGATTTCATTACCGCCTGGTTGGCAATTCTAAAGAGTTTGCTCTTTGCACCAAAATAACCCTTGGCGAGCTTAAGTATTTTTTTATGTCTTGCACGGGTTCTAACCGCACCTTTTACTCTTGACATATTAAGAATCCTCCTTCTTACTTATATGGAATCAACACTTTAATGGTTGCCGCATTTGTATCGTGAGCAGTGGTTGACTTCCTTAAGTTTCTTTTTCTCTTTGTGCTCTTTTTGGTTAAAATGTGGCTTTTGTAAGCTTTCGATCTCTTTACCTTGCCAGACGCAGTAAGGCTGAATCTCTTCTTTGAAGCGCTGTGGGTTTTAATCTTTGGCATAGCCGTTTGTCCTCCTTAATCTATATTAGCTTTGGCAAATCTCTTGAAAACCTTTGGACTTCCTGTTTTCTATTGATTTGGGTTGAGTATCATGATCATACTCTTACCTTCAAGCTTGGGTTTCTTTTCCACGTTGCCGACTTCCTTCACGGCTTCGGCAAATTTGGTGAGCACTTCGTGTCCTAATGAGGTATAGTTCATTTCCCTGCCCCTGAACCTGATGCTGACTTTTACCTTATCCCCGTCCTGGAGGAATTTGTATGCGTTCTTTACCTTAAAGGTAAAATCATGGTCTTCGATGGTAGGCGAAAGTCTTACTTCCTTGATGCTTATGACCTTCTGGTTCTTTCTGGCTTCCTTCTCCTTTTTGGCAAGTTCAAACATGTGCTTGCCGTAATCCATAATCTTGCATACAGGCGGAACTCCCTGCGGTGCAATTTTAACGAGATCCAGGTTTTTCGAATTCGCCAGCTTCTGTGCATCCATGATGGGCATGACGCCCAGCATGGACCCATCACTGTCAATAAGTCTGACTTCCTTATCCCTTATTTCCTCATTAATCATCAATTCATTTTTGCTGATAGCAGGACACCTCCAAATTAATTGTTTAAACTTAATTTCCAAATACAAAAAGTGGATTGAAGAATCATCAATCCACTCATAGTCCAAGTCAAAACAAATTAACCTTTCGCTATTGACCTTACTGGATAAATCCGCAAGGTGAGAAGTGGATGACTTCTTCTTTATTTTTGCTATTACATAATAGCAGATAAACCGGGCCTGTGTCAAGCCTTTTATTCAGCTTCCTGCTTTTTCCGGACGGTCTTTTTCTTTGTTCCTGCGGTTTCTGCAGCCGCCTTTTTTTCCGCCGGCTGCTTTTT
Organism: Bacillota bacterium; assembly: GCA_023424965.1. Taxonomy (GTDB): domain Bacteria; phylum Bacillota; class Clostridia; order Acetivibrionales; family JAFADI01; genus JAFADI01. The sequence goes on along the minus strand of JAFADI010000010.1, from coordinate 53,050 downwards.
GACTTCGGCCTTTGCGGCCTTGCCGCTTTCCGCCTTGGCTCCGGCCTTCTTGCCCGGTGCCGCTTTTTCCGCCCTTTGTTTTTTTGCAACCTTGTAAATGTAATTTTCCGTGGAATTGTTATCCCAGTTTTCCGCACTGTCCTTAAAAGCGATGTTAAGGTTGCCCTCCGCAAGGACCTTGAAGGTGGCCTTGAAAACGTCAAATTCATAGGTCATGGGTATGAAACCCTTTTCCTCCCATGCCTCCCCGTAGCCTATGTACGCGAATACCTTATCGGCTCCGCTTTTCGCCAGCAGGCCGTCATAAGTTATTGTCACCTCGTCACCGACATATATGGGGGATTTTGAAATTGCCACTCCGTTTGCGTCATAATTCTGAATTTTTACAGCCATTTTTCTACCTCCAATCTTTTTAAAAGAAATGTTTGACCCGCAAAATTATATTAGAAATGGTTTCAGTTAAAGCAAAACAAAATTTATCATATTATACCACATTTACCTGGGAATATAAACACACAAGTGTTATTTTATTGTTAAATCCAGGTTTATTGGATATATCAGCTTTTCCAGGGCAGGCTCCACGTTCAGCAGCTTTTTCAGCTGCCTGTAGCTTTCAAGGGCCGCCCTGTTGGCCCCCTGCTGCTTTTCGGCCCTCAGCATGAGGTTCTTCGGTGTCTCAAGGGGTGAGATGTACTCCACCACCGACACCTTGTACCCCAGGCCTTCCAGGAACAGGGCCCGCATTCCGTCCGTCAGCACATCGGCCATTCTGGCTTTCAGTATTCCGTGTTTGAGGATGTGTTCGAAGGGCTGGTAGGAATACTGACTGAGAAGCTCCCGGTGGCAGCAGGGCACCATCACCATGGAATCCACCTTGTTCCTGACGGCAAGGGCAATGGCCTCATCCGTGGCGGTATCACAGGCGTGAAGGCTTATGACAAGCTGAATATCCCTCTGGGACCTGTAATCCCTTATGTCCGTCACCCGGAAGTCCATATTGCCGTAGCCCAGATTCTGGGCCATTTTTTTGGATGCCTCCACCACACCTGCCGAATAGTCCAGGCCGATAAAATAACAAGGCTTTTTCAACACCTCTTTTATGTAGTAGTTCAAAACAAAGGTGAGATAGGATTTTCCACAGCCGCAGTCCAGCACCGTTATGGACTCGTGGGCTGCGGCCAGGTCCTTCAGCATGTCGCTGATCAGCTCCACGAAATGATCGATCTGGTTGTATTTCCGGATCATATCGTTTTTTACCTTGCCGTTGTCCCCCAGGATGCCTATTTCCTTCAGCAGCCTGTCGGCCTGCCCCACTTTGATAAGATAGTCCCTGTTCCCGATGTGGGAAGCTTCGGAGTGGGGTTTGGCCCCACTTTCTGCAGGTCCCTCCCCGGTCTTCATTTTTACGTTTTTATTATCCGCCTCAATGAAAATGGTTGTCCCCCGCTCTTCATAGGTGACACTCAAGCTGTCGTAATTTTCGGCATGCTTTGAAAGCCTTGCCGCAAGCCAGCCGATCTCCAGAACTTCCCTGTTGCCGTTGAAATTCATCGTGAGCCTGCCGTCCTGCAGGTTGATGCCCGCCGTAAAGCTCTTGGTCCCCGATTTGAAAACGGCGGTAATCTTTATGAAAAAGTCTTTGTTTTCCGTAATTCGCTGCTCCAGTCCCGTGAGAAAAAGGGACAGCTTGCCCGTACTCTGCTTGTTCATGCTTGTTCGACCTTTCTTATGTTATTGCAGTTCTTCCCTTTTGACGATTTTCAGCTCTTCCTCCGTCAATTCCCTGCTCTCCCCCGTCTTCAGCCCTTCATCCAGCCTCAGCCCTCCCATTTCAATCCTTTTCAGATATTTTACCTTTTTCCCCACCGCTTCAAACATCCGTTTTACCTGATGGAACTTTCCTTCGGTGATAACCAGCTCAATTTCCGAGAAGTCTCCGGCCTTGATGATGTTCAGTACCGCCGGAAGGGTTTTGTAGCCATCCTCCAGCACTACGCCCTCCTTGAAGCGCTCACCGTCCTCCCCGGTGACCCGGCCTTCCACCAGTGCGTAATATTTTTTGGGCACGTGCTTTTTTGGGGAAAGCAGCTCATGGGCCAGTTGGCCGTCATTTGTCAACAGCAGCAGCCCTTCGGTGTCGATGTCCAGCCTCCCCACAGGAAAAGTCTCGAAGCAGGCGTATTCCACGGGCAGAAGGTCCACCACCGTGGGAAGCTTGGGATCATAGGTAGCGGACACCACTCCCCCGGGCTTGTTCAGCATGATATATACAAACTTTCTGTAGTTCAGTACTGCCCCGTTTATTTCAATCACGCTTTTTTCAGGATCCACATGGATTCCGCCATCTTTTACGACGGCGCCGTCCACTTTTATGGCCCCGTCCTTGACGGCCTGCTTTATTTCCCTGCGGCTCCCGTATCCAACGTTTGAAAGAACCTTGTCAAGACGCTGTGTATTCCTCATCGCACTATCCTTTCTTTTTCTACGCCATCTTCCTCCAGCCTTTGGGGTAGAGGTTCTTCAGCATGTCCCCCGTCTGCTTGGCCCAGCCCAGGGTGTATCCGTCCACACACACGCCTACAAGCCCCTTTTCGCCTTCCAGCAGGAGGGTTTCACCCTTGAGGTAGCTTAAGACCTCCTTCGAAGCGGAAGGGAAATCCATGGTTCTTTTAATTTCGGCTTTTTTGAGGGAAAGCACCAGCGAGTGGGAGGGTTCAAACCTGCTCCCGGCCAGTCCGCCAAGGTACCAGCCGAACTTGGCCACCTTTATCCCGGAGAGGTCCGGGGCTTCCACAGGCAGGCAGTATAAATTGTCACCCTTTTCAATAAAATTGCCGTCGATGGTGATGTTCAGATTATTCTCCTGAAAGCTCTTGAAGGCTCCGAAAATATTTTTATGGGGCGGAACCTCTTTTGCAACGGTCCTGGAGGACTTATGTCCCCGCCTTGTCCCCGGAGCCTCATACAGGAGTGTTTTTCCGTTTTCCCGCCCATACCCCTTCCCATCTTCCTCCGTTTTACGGAGCAGGGCCACAAAATGTCCCTCGCCTTTTATTTTATGGGGCCACAGCCGGGCGGTCTTTGAGAGCTCCGGATTGCCGTCGGACCACATGGGTCTTCCGTCGTCAATCCCTGCCGTTTTGGGGACCTCAAGAATTTCATAGTTGCCGTGCCTCTGGAGGAATTTGCTGATCATCTGCTCATCTTCTTCCGGCGAGAAGGTACAGGTGGAATATACGATGGTACCTCCCGCCTTGAGCATTGTGTCCACGCTCTCCAGAATGTTTTCCTGCATGCCGGCGCATTTCTCGCACTTGAACCGCTCCCAGCTGCGGGCCGCCTCTTCGTCCTTCCTGAACATTCCTTCCCCTGAACAGGGCGCATCGATGAGAATCCTGTCAAAAAAACCTGCAAAGTTCACCGCCAGCTTTGCGGGAGTGTCATTGGTGACCATGGCGTTTCTGATGCCCAGGAGCTCTATATTCTTCACCAGGGCCTTCACTCTCTCGGAGCTTATATCGTTGGCCACCAGCAGGCCCTCGCCTTTCATCCCTGCGGCAATCTGGACGGTCTTTCCGCCCGGGGCGGCGCAGAGGTCCAGGATGTTTTCTCCCGGCTTCGCGTCCAGGACAGCTCCCGGAAGCATGGCACTGGGCTCCTGGATGTAGTAGAGCCCCGCATAATAGTAAGGATGCCTGCCGGGGGCTTCTCCTTCCCGGTAATAGAACCCGTCCTTTGTCCAGGGGATGCTTTCCAGTGCGAAGGGTGTTATCTCCAGGAATTCCTTCACCGCCGCCTTCAAGGTATTGACCCTCAGGCCGTAGTACCTTTGCATGTCATAGGAGGACAGAAATTTTTCGTATTCCTCCTCTCCCAGAAGTCCCTTCATTTTATTTAAAAAATCCAACGGAAGTCTCATAGGTACAATCTCCACACTTGTCCGATATAGGTAAAACAAAACAAAATACTGTCAAATTGAAATTCATTATACCATAAACTCTTTTATGTTTATGGTATAATTGCGCAAGTGCATTTCGGCACCGCCGAAAATCTTGCACGCGCATAAATTCTATAATAACTGTGCCAATCATTTCAGCAGTTATTAAATTATGAATTTAAAAAATTCATGATTTAATTGCCCATGTGCGTTTCGGCGTAGGCCGAAAATTTCGCACGGGCATAAATTCCATAATAACCGCGTCAACCATTTCAGCGGTTATTATACCATAAACTCTTTTTAGGGGGACAGTCCTCAATTTTTATATTTGTTGAGAACTGTCCCCACGCTTTCGTGCTTTACATCTTTAAAGGCTCATTATATAATTAAAGGGAGCAATAATTTTTACTGTTTTGCCTCCTTGCGTTGAGGCTTTTTTTTTGCACCAATTCACTTTTCATCCAATCCCCATACGCACCCGTTCACCAGATACAGCTTGCCGTCCAGCAGCCTGAACACATCTTCCGTTTCATAGCCCTTTTTGAAATAATCGGCCTGCAATTGAAGCCTGAGCCTCAGGTCCAGACCGGGAGCACTGCCGCCATGCACAAGCTTGTGGCAGTCAAAGCATATGTCGATAAGGCTCTCCGCCGTTTCGCAGGCTCTTCTTTTCCCGTGTCCGTGTATGATGTGATGCTTGTGCATATTCCCCATCCTGCCGCATACCCGGCATTTTTTCACCTTCTGTTCTCCTCCCGGTTTTTATTCTTTCATTTTTCAATTTATTTATCTTTATTTATGTTTTTTAGTGGTAAAATTATTCATAGAGCATTGAAAAAGAGCATTTAGGAAAGAAGGAGAGGTCCACTGATGGCAAAAAACAAAAATCTCACTCCGGAAGAGCTGGTTAAAAAGTATAAAAGAAAATTCTCCATCCTTCTTGTGGTATTCCTTTTATTTTTATCAGGCACCGGCTTTTACATTTATCTGAGCTACGACTACCTGGCCTTCAAGCACTTCATCGCCCAGCATTACATATACACCCAGGCCCTGGACCAGTTGTATCTCAAAGAGCTTAAACGCGATGTGAAAGGCAAGTATTTTACCTATTTCGACGACGTGGTAATTTCCGTTGTCACAGAGCGCATAAGGGAATTGAACAACGACAGGTATACCTATTTATATATTCCGGAGCAGTATGAAAGGTACAAGCAGGAGGAAAAGGCGGAGGCGGAAAAATCGGAAATCAAGGTACTGGACCAGGATACCGTCTACCTGCACATCACCAATTTTTCAAAATACACCGACGCCTTCGTGCAGCAAAATGTCGAGCAATTGAAAAAGTATCCCTATCTGGTCCTTGACCTCCGCAACAACCTGGGAGGGGATATCGAGGCCATGAACCATATTTCCGAGCTCTTCCTTCCAAAGGGAAGCACAATAACGGTGGATAAGCTCCGCATTTTCGACTGGACCGCAAAGACAGGGAAAAATCCCAGGCTTTCCTATAAAAAGATTGCCATCCTCCAGAACAAGAACTCTGCCAGCGCTTCGGAATGCCTGATCGGAGCCCTTAAAGACAACCTGGACAACGTCACGCTCATCGGTGAGCCCACCTTCGGCAAAGGCATCGGTCAATACACGCTGCCCCTCAAGAAAGGCTTTGCGGTTAAGGCAACCACCATGCTCTGGTACACGCCCAAGGGTGTAAACATTCACGGCAAGGGCTTTCCCCCGGACATCGCCTATGCCCAGGAGGATATCGTCCAGTTTGCCCTTCAGACAATAAAGGAATAACCGGCAAACTTTTATATTGTATTTTGTATTTAGACGTGCTATAATATTTTTTGCGGTTCACTTGAAACGGCCCGTTGGTCAAGTGGCCTAAGACACCGCCCTCTCACGGCGGTAACAGGGGTTCGAATCCCCTACGGGTCACCAAATAAAAAACGTTCCTTATGCAGGAACGTTTTTTTATTTTATTCAAGGGACGGCTGCGCCGGTCCCCCTATCTCTCATTGATATCCTTATACTGCTTCCTGCCTACAACGCTTTTGTAAGCCGGCCTTATGATCCTCCCACCGTTGATGAGCTCTTCGATCCTGTGGGCACACCAGCCTGCGATACGCGCGATGGCAAAGATGGGGGTATTCAGTTCAATGGGTATGTTCAGCATTTTGTAAACGAAGCCGGAATAGAAGTCTACATTGGCGCATACCACCTTGTCGGACTTCTTCACACTGTAGAACACCTCGGGAGCCAGCCGCTCAATGGTGGCATAGAGCCTGTATTCCTTATCCATGCCTTTTTCCTGGGCCAGTTGTTCCGCCTTCTCTTTGAGCAAAATAGCCCTGGGGTCGGACTTGGTATATACGGCATGACCTACCCCGTAGATCAGTCCCGTGCGGTCATAGGCTTCCTTCCTGAGGATCTTTGCCAGGTACTCCTGCAGCTCTTTTTCATCTTCCCAGTTGGAAACATTGTTCTTGATATCCTCCATCATTTCCATGACCTTCAGGTTCGCTCCCCCGTGTTTGGGCCCTTTTAAGGAGCCTATGGCGGCAGCGATGGCGGAATAGGTATCGGTGCCTGAGGAAGAAACCACATGGGTTACAAAGGTGGAATTGTTTCCTCCACCGTGCTCCGCGTGCAGCACCAGGGCCAGATCCAGTATCTCCGCCTCCGAAGCGGTATATTTGCTGTCCATCCTGATCATGTGGAGGATGTTTTCCGCGGTGTTCAACTCGGGTCTGGGGTCATGAATGTAGAGACTCCCATTGCCATGATAGCGGACCTTCGCCTGGTAGGCATAGGCCGCCATGGAGGGAAAACGGGCGATAAGCTCCACGCACTGCCGCAGGGTATTGCTGATGCCGATGTCGTCGGGCTCATGGTCATAGGAATAGGATGCCAGAACACACCTTGCCAGCTTGTTCATGATATCCCTGCTGGGGGCCTTCAGTACCATGTCCTCAATGAAGCCTTCCTGCAGCTTTCTGTTTTCTCCCAGGAGCCTTGTAAATTCTGCAAGCTGGTCTTCCTTCGGCAGATGTCCGAACATCAAAAGGTAGCAGCACTCTTCAAAGCCGAAGCGGCGGTTTTTCTGGAAGCCGTTTACGAGGTCGTTGATCTCATAGCCCCGGTAGAACAGCCTGCCTTCCACGGGCACCTTTTCTCCCTCGTCGATCACGTAGGAATGCACTTCTCCAATCTCCGTCAGGCCCACAAGTACCCCTGTGCCGTCACTATTCCTTAATCCCCGCTTTACATTGTATCTATCGTACAGTTCGGGGGTGATCTGGTTTTTTTCCAGTATATAGCTGAGCTCGTTTAAAATGCTGTCCCTTGACTCATTGTTACTTGCCTTCATCACCATCATACCATCCTCCTTAAACAAATATATGCCTGGATAAAAGTTTTGGAAATACCGGCAGGGCAGCCACGGAGAACTTAGATGTCCCCGTTTTTGCACCTTTGCCGGATAAAATTCACGCTTGCATTTTTGACATGCTGCTTGGTAAGCTTTTCGGCCATTTCAGGATTCCTGTCGGCGATGGCCTGCAATATGGCCTTGTGCTCTTCAAGCACCTTTCTCGCCCTGACCGGTGAGCTCAAGGACTCATTCCTGGCCCTCTGGACATAGTGGTGGAAGGAACTGAGCGTATGCATCAGCGGCTTGCTTTTGCTGGCCCTGAAGATGATCTCATGGAACCTGGAGTCAAGCTTCAGCAAATGCTCCGTATCATTCTTCAGCGTGTAGAACTCCTCAAGGTCGAGGGCCTCCCGGAGCTCTTCAAGCTCCTGGGGTGTGATGTTCTGGGCCGCCCAGCGGGCTGCAAGGCCCTCGATCATCATCCTGATGGTATAAATGTCTTCAATGTCCTTTGAAGATATACCGGTCACAACGGCCCCTTTGTTGGGATAGTACTGCACAAGGCCTTCAAGCTCAAGCTGCCTTATGGCTTCCCTTATGGGCGTCCTGCTCACTCCCATCTCCTCTGAAAGCTTGGTTTCCACAAGGCTCTCCCCCGGGTGGTATTTTCCGTTCAAAATATCATTCTGAAGCTGGTTAAAAACTTTTCCACGCAGGGAATGATTAACGCTGTTGATGTCATCCATTTCAATTTTAGCCATATATGCTCTCCCCCATTGAAGAGCAATTGACAATTTACAATTTAAAATTGACAATTAAGTCCAATTGCCCCGCATATGTGTCCTCTGCTCCTATTCGGTTCGCAGAATATTTCAGCTGTTTTGCAGCCTGGTGTAGTTCAGCAGTCCGCCGGCCAGAATCATTTCCACCTGCCTGTCTGACAGGGCCACCTTCACTTTTATATCCTTGCCTTTCGTCTTGTTCTTTATGACAATTTCACCGCCGGCCTTGACCTGCTCCCTGGCATTTTCCATCACCAGTTCGTCCCCGTTGTCTATGCCATCATAATCGGCTTCCTCGGCGAAGGTCATGGGAATGATTCCCGAGTTGATGAGGTTTGCCATGTGAATCCTGGCAAAGGATTTGGTGATGACTCCCTTAACTCCCAGCTGCAGCGGTGCAAGGGCCGCATGCTCGCGGCTTGAGCCCTGTCCGTAATTGGAACCGCCGATGATGAAGCCTCCGCCATTCTCTTTGGCCCTTTTGGGGAACTCAGGATCGCAGGGCGTCAGGCAGAATTCCGACAAATAGGGCACGTTGGAGCGGAAAGGCAGCAGCTTGGCATTGGAGGGCATGATGTGGTCGGTGGTTATGTTGTCTCCAACCTTGATCAGGGCCTTTCCCGACAGGCTTTCCGCAAGCTCCGTATTGACCGGGAAGGGTTTGATGTTGGGTCCTCTGACCACTTCCACAGCCTCTCCTTCCGCTGCGGGAGCCAGGATCATGTTGTCGTTGATGATGAAGGCCTCTGGCATTCCTACTGCCGGAGCCTCTCCAAAATCCCTGGGATCCGTCAGGCAGCCGGTTATGGCACTGGTGGCCGCAACTTCAGGGCTTACCAGGTAAACCTTTGCCGAAGCCGTACCACTCCTGCCTTCAAAGTTCCTGTTGAAGGTTCTTAAGGAAACGGCGTTGGAGGCAGGTGCCTGACCCATACCGATGCATGGGCCGCATGCCGATTCAAGAATTCTGGCACCGGCGGCAACCATATCCGCAAGGGCGCCGTTCTCCGCCAGCATGCTCAAAACCTGTTTGGAACCCGGTGATATGACAAGACTCACATCGGGGTTGACATTCCTGCCCTTCAGCACCTTTGCCACCTTCATCATATCCATAAAGGAAGAATTGGTGCAGCTTCCGATGGCCACCTGGTCCACCTTGATCTTTCCTATTTCCCTCACTCCTGCGACCTTATCGGGGCTGTGAGGCTGTGCCGCCAGGGGCTCCAGCCTGCTCAAATCAATTTTCACTTCTTCGTCGTATACCGCGTCTGCGTCGGGCTTCAATTCAACCCAATCCGCTTCCCTGCCCTGGGCCTTCAAAAATTCCCTGGTGACCTCGTCACTGGGAAACACGGAAGTGGTGGCTCCAAGCTCCGCGCCCATGTTGGTAATTGTGGCTCTTTCCGGAACTGTCAGGCTCTTTATGCCTTCCCCGGAATATTCAATGACTTTTCCCACTCCGCCTTTAACGGTGAGCAGCCTCAATACTTCAAGGATGACGTCCTTGGCGGAAACCCATGGCTGGAGCTTTCCTTCAAGGACGACCTTACAAACCCTGGGCATCATAAGATAGTAGGGTCCGCCGCCCATGGCCACCGCCACGTCAAGGCCCCCCGCACCGATGGCCAGCATTCCCAGGCCTCCGCCCGTAGGCGTATGGCTGTCGGAGCCCAGAAGTGTCATTCCCGGAACACCAAACCTTTCAAGGTGTACCTGGTGGCAGATGCCGTTGCCGGGTCTTGAGAAGTATACGCCGTGTTTTGAGGTAACGGTCTGGATGTATTTGTGGTCGTCGGCATTTTCAAAGCCCGCTTGCAGTGTGTTGTGGTCTATGTATGCCACGGATTTTTTTGTCTTCACCCGCGGAATCCCCATCGCCTCAAACTGAAGATAGGCCATGGTGCCTGTGGAATCCTGGGTGAGGGTCTGGTCGATTTTTATGGATATTTCCTTTCCGGCGGTCAAGTCACCGCTAACCAGATGGTCTTTAATAATTTTTTGTGTAAGATTAAGTCCCATTCATAATTCCCCCTTGTTAAATTCTTCATTATTACTATAGTGTCATAATAAAATCAATCAATTCATTTGTACATAGATATCATTACCAACCGGCTGCGGCGGCTGCCGTCAAAGTGCCAGGTCAAATATCTCGGGTATCAATTCCTTGATGGCCTGCTCAAGCTCCGCGTCGCCGATGGCTGTCACGCGCCCTCCCTGGTACTGGGCGTCGACCCATTCCTTCACCTTTGCCACCATGGCGTCCTTTTTATCCACCCGGTTGCTTCCGTCGAATCCGAAAAAGCCATTGATCCAGTGGGCAATTCCCGCAAGTCCGGAGGTCTGGTTGACTGCAACCCCTACAGGCCTCTTCAGCAGCTTGTTGGTATCAAATATATTGTATATTTCTTCATCCTTCAAAAGTCCGTCGGCATGGATGCCCGCCTGCGTAACGTTGAAATGCCTCCCTACAAAGGGCGTCCTTGGCGGAATGGAATAGCCCAGTTCTCTCTCATAATATTCCGCAATCTCCGTTATGACGGTGGTATCCATTTCGTCGGTGGTACCCCTGAGCTGGGCATATTCGATGACCATGCCTTCAAGAGGGGTATTTCCGGTCCTTTCGCCGATGCCGAGAAGGGAACAGTTCACGCTGGAAGCGCCGTACATCCATGCAGCGGCAGAATTTGAGACCGCTTTATAGAAATCGTTGTGGCCATGCCATTCCAGAAGCTCGCTGGGGAAGCCTGCGTGGTGCCTCAACCCGTAGATGATGCCGGGGACGCTCCTGGGAAGAGCGGCACCGGGATATGCGACACCGTAGCCCAGGGTATCACAGGCACGGAGTTTTATGGGTATACCCGATTCCTCCATAAGCTTTCTCAGCTCCAGGGCAAAGGGAACGACAAAACCATAGAAATCCGCCCGCGTGATATCCTCCAGATGGCATCTGGGCCTGATGCCCACTTCGATGGCGCTCCGGATAATGCCCATGTAGTGGTCAAGCGCCTGCTTCCTCGTCATGTTCAGCTTTTTAAATATATGATAGTCGGAGCAGCTTACAAGAATTCCGCTCTCCTTCATGCCCATATCCTTTGCAAGCTGGAAATCTCCCTTCGTGGCCCTTATCCAGCTTGTGACCTCGGGAAATTCATAGCCCCTCTCAAGACATTTGTAGACGGCTTCCTTATCCCTGTCGCTGTAGAGGAAAAATTCGCACTGCCTTATGATGCCTTTGGGTCCTCCCAGCCTGTGCAGGTAATCAAAAAGAGTCAAAACCTGCCCTACGGTGTAGGGCGCCCGGGATTGCTGCCCGTCCCTGAAGGTGGTATCCGTTATCCATATCTCGTCGGCGGGAAACATGGGCACTCTCCGGTGGTTGAAAGCGCACTTGGGTATCTCGTCGTAACTGAATATTTCCCTGTAAAGATTAGGCTCCGCAACATCCTGCAAAGAATACCTGTACTGTGTCTGCTCAAGGGTATTTGTTTTTTTGTTGAACTCCAGCATAACCTTCCCCCTCATGTGAAAATGTATAATTATACTCAGGATATGCATCAAAAGATTTTATGTATTGTTGTATAATTGTATACAATTATACAACAAGCATTCTTTACCCGCAACACTATTTTGCAAGTTTTATAGTTATTTATTTCACCCAGGGGAATTTTATGCATCGAATTGTGATTTCGAATCAGCACCCTATCTTTAATGAGTCCGCCGTTGCTGTTGTATTTTCCGGAAGCTCTGATTTCCGTTTTTTTGAATAACGCCGTTCTTCAACTTGCAAGTCCTGTTTTTTACAGGCTTAATTCAAACTCAATTTCATGCCGCAGGGGAATATTGTTTTCTCCCATCAGCGGTATCTCCGGTTTGATGGCCCTTGCCGCATCAAGGGCATTTCTGTATAAAGCGGCCATATCAAACCCTCTTTTTTGATAAAAAGAGAAGGCCCTGAGGTTGTCATTTGTCGTCACCAGCTTCACTTTCCCACAGCCCGCCTTTCTTGCCGCAGCCACCACTTCATTTACAAGGCCCGTTCCTATGCCGCGGTTTTCCTTCAAGCTGTCGAGGGACATGATCTCGCATTCGCCGTCTTCTATTTTATAGGTAACCAGGCCTGTGACCTGTCCCTCTTCCAGCACGGCAAAACCGTCCAGCTCCGTCATATCCACGGCGGTTCCCCGGACTACCATGAGGGTGGAAAACCAGTGCTCAGCAATGAACCTGTTTATCATGGGCCTTATGCCCTCTTCAATGGGAATGATGTGCATCTTCTTAAGCCTCCTCGTCCCTCTGCGTTTTTTTCCTTATTATATTGATTTATTGCATATTATGCAACTTAAACAAAAAGGCCGCCCCATATTCTATTCTTTTTGTATAAACATTTATGAAAAAAAGAAGGAATTTTATCGTTAAATGCCGAAACTTATATCTGCATATTTTATGTAAAACTTAGAAATTTATCCTGGCGACCTGTATCAGAATCTTTTTGCGGTATTTCTACGACTTTCGATTATTAGGAGGAAAATGTATGGGAGCTCAAAAGAAGAAACAAGTAAACATCGTTGGAATAGCGTTGGCAATTTCCATTCTCAACGGCGCAATCTTCGGTATCATACCGGCGGTAGTCAACAAGACGCCCATTGCCTTGCTTTACAGCATTCTTTCCAATGCAATAACCGTCTTGCTCATCTACTTTGCACTGAACTATTCCGTTAAAAAGCTTGCCGAACGGTTTTCCAACGAGATGGAACTCATCAAGCGGGGCGATTTCTCCCATCTGGTTGAATCAAAGAACTATGCAGCATTAAGTGGTGTGGCATCCAATGTAAACGTGGTTTTAAGCGATATAAGGGCCTTGATCGAAGGCTTCTTCAACCTGTCCCTGTCAATCATACAGTCCTCCAGGAAGGTGTCCTCTACCGCCCAGGAAGCGGCCACCTCTGTGGAAGAGATATCAAAGACCATCGATGAAATCGCCAAAGGTGCTTCCGATCAGGCCAATGAAGCCCAGCAGGGCGTACAGATGGTGGAAAAGCTGTCGGAGCAGATTAATTTCGTATACCAGAGCTACAACGAAATAACAGGTGAAACCAGCAGAATCAACGAATTGAACAACATCGGCATCAAGTCCGTAAGCATTCTGCGCGACAGGTCTGCGGAAAGCTTCTCAACGTCGGAAAAGATTTTCGCCGTTATTGAAAAGCTCATCGACACCACCAAAAACATCGGCTTGTTTGTGGAATCCATCGAAGCCATCGCAGAACAGACCAACCTGCTGGCCCTGAATGCTTCCATTGAGGCCGCAAGGGCTGGAGAGGCCGGAAGGGGCTTTGCCGTGGTCGCCGACGAAATAAGGAAGCTGGCGGACCAGAGCAGAAAATCCACCGAGGAAATCAACAACCTGGTTCAAAGCATCCAGGAAGAATCGGGCAATGCTTCGGAATCCATGAGCATCATGAAACGTGTGTCCCAGGAACAGGGCCAGGCCGTTAACGAGACGGACAGCGCCTTCAGCAACATTGCCAACGCCATCACTTCCATCGTAAGCAAGATCAATGAAGTCAACCTGGCGGTCACCACCATGCAGAACGACAAAAACGACGTAATCTCAGCCATCGAGAACATCTCCTCCGTTTCGGAAGAGACGGCGGCTTCCAGTGAAGAGGTTGCAGCCACCACGGAGCACCAGTTAAGAGCCATCGAAGACATGAAGACGGCGGCACAAAGCCTGGATGAGCTGGTTCAGGAACTGGACAAGAAACTCAAGAAGTACAAGATCAGATAATACGGAACAAAATAAGCGGCGGACCAAAAGTAATTTTTGATCCGCCGCTTTTATATTCTCTGTTAATGATTTGCGATGTACCTTTTAATATTCACCTTTACCAGCAGCGAGGATAAAACGTAGCCCAGCACCACACTTACTCCCCCCTGGACCAGATTCATAGGCAGCTCCGCAATGGCGGCGGTGTATCCGAAGGTGCTGTCAAAGAATTTCAGCAGATAAAGTTCTGCAAAGAAATAACCGAAAACCATCACGGCTGCACCGATCACCATGGCTGCAATTTTTACAAATTCCTTGGGCTCGCTTTCCTGGTTGGGCCTGGCCACCGCCCCGATGACATAGCCTTCGATACCTTTTACCACCAGTGTTATGGGAGCAAAAATGTAAGCTCCTACGGCCATATCCGCAATAAAAGAGCCGATGGCTCCCGCCAGCAGTCCGCTGTGCCTGCCCAGCAGTACGGCGGCGACAATGATCACCGTGTCGCCGAAATTGATATACCCCGGCGGTATGGGACCCGGGACCCGCGTGAATATTGTGGTGAGAAAAACCAGGGCAATCAGCAGCCCGTTCAAGACAATTTTTTTCGTAGACAATCTGTTCATACACTCTACCCCCCGAAGCATCTGTATCGATACACATTTAAAGCGTATCGAACTGTTAGAGATATTTTAGTGATGCAGGATAGAATTGTCAAGAGTCTTTCGAAATTTTTTTGTCTATCCGTTGAGCATGGTGAGGTATGCAAATCCGTCGTTATTGATCTCAATCCTGGTTATGCCGCAGTTATCGATCCGGAAACGCCACAGGGCCTCCATCTCCATTTGAAGCAGGTGAGTTATGATGGCCTTCAGGGGGCCCACATGGCTTACAATCAGCAGCTTTCCTTCCTTGTGGGCCGTCAAAAGCGAGTCTGCAAACCCTGCGACCCTTTGATGGGTCTGAAAGGCGCTTTCCCCGCCTTCCGCCCTGTGATTTTTCCAGTCCCTGGCCAGTCCCGCAAATTCTTCAGGATACTTTTCCTTGATCTCTGCATGGGTCAGGTTTTCCCAGGTCCCAAAATTTCTTTCCTTCAAATCCTCCGCAACACTTATCTTCAGCTTATGATTCTCATTAATAATTTGTGCGGTTTTCATACACCTTCGCAGAGGGCTGCAGTAGGCCCTATCGAACTTCTCGTCCTTCAGCTTCTCCCCGGTGCACCGGGCCTGGTATAGCCCCCGGTCATTCAATTCCATGTCCGTCCATCCCAAAAACCTGCGCTCAATATTGCTGTCCGTTTCTCCATGCCTTATCAGTACCAGTTCAAGCATATTCCCCTCCAGGTCGCCGTTTTACTTCTCTTCCATTTTGATTTTTACGTCTACATTGAAGTCCGGGAGGATGAAGTCATTCTTTTCATCGATGGAGATGTCCACCAGGATGTTGGTTTCACCATTCTTCTGCACCGCCTTGTCGGATATCCTGGCCACCTTGCCTTTGAAGCTTTTGGACTTGTCGGCAAGGGGTATGATGGTCACCTCTGCCCCGGTCTTCACATCCTTGATGAATTCTTCCGCCACATCGGCCTCAATGATGAGGGTGTCAAGGTCCATCACGCTGAGTATCTTTTTCTCGCTGGATACATCGTCGCCCTGCTTGTAGCCCAGCTCATACACCACTCCATTGTTTACATCGGCAACGATGCTGTTTTCCTTTAAATAGCTTTTGCTGAGCTTATCCTTCATGAGGGCTATTTCCGATTCCAGTTGAGCGGCCTTGGTCACTTTCTGGTCAAGCTCCACGGATTTGCTGTTTTTCGTACTGCTTATGGTCAGCCGCGCATCCTCCACGGCCTTCTTTTTTGCATCAAAGGCCTTCTTGTACTCATCCAGGTCATACTGGGATATGGAGCCCGACTTAAAGAGGGCCTCCTTGTCCTGCAGCTCCTTGACGGCCTTGTTGTAAAGGTCCTCCGCATTCCTCAGGTCACTGTACAGCTTTGCGATGTCCGGGCCGCTCCCGTTGGTCGAAGCAGCGATGATGTTGATTTCATTCTGGGTGGCTTTAAGCTCCAATTCCTTGTTTTTCAGCTGGGACCTGTATTCACTGACATCAAGCTCCACCAGCACATCCCCGTTCTTTACCTTCTGCCCCTCCCGGACGTTTACCTTCTGCACCGTGGCGGGAAAGCTCAGGTTTATGTTCTTGATATCCTTTGCCCTGGCCACGCCGAAGGCCTCCACCGTCTGCCTGTCTTCCACGGCCGGCCCCGCAGCCTCCTTGCCGTCCGCCGGCTTCTTTCCTCCGCAGGCTGCCCCGGTTATCATCAAGGCCACTGTCAAGCCCGTTATCAATATCTTCTTCACGATTATACCCCTTTTCTTTTCCATCCTACGCAATCCTCCCGTCTCTTACATTGATTACTTTTTCCCCATAGTCCGCCGCCTCTTTGGAGTGGGTCACCTGCACAATGGTTTTGCCCTTCCGCAGGTTTATCTTCTGCAGCAGCCGCATGACCTCCGTTCCCGTCTTGCTGTCAAGATTTCCTATGGGCTCATCTGCCAGGATGATATCCGGGTCGTTGATCAGCGCTCTGGCGATAGCCACCCTCTGCTGCTGTCCTCCCGAAAGCTCCCTCGGCGTATGATGCCTCCTGTCCGAAAGGCCCACATCCTCCAGGATCTCTTCCAGCCTTCCCCTGTATTCCTTGAGCTTTTTTCCGTCAAGGAGCACCGGCAGCATGACATTTTCTTCCACATTCAGGTTGGGGATGAGGTTGTAAAACTGGAACACAAAGCCAATGTCCCTTCTCCGCATGATGCTCTCTTCCTTGTCCTTCATTACCGACAGCTCCTTGCCCTTGATCCGGATACTGCCGGTGGTGGGTTTGTCAAGCCCGCCGATGAGGTAGAGCAAAGTGCTCTTTCCCGAACCCGAAGGGCCCATGATGGATGCAAATTCGCCGGTATTTATTGTAAGGTCGATATTTTTAAGCACCTCTACATCTACCGATCCAAGTTTAAAGGTTTTGCACAAATTGATTGCTTCAATTACCGCTTCCATTTTCTCTGTCCTCCAAAATTACTCGTATTTTACAGCCTCAATGATGTTGAGCTTTGACGATTTCATTGCCGGTCCGAGGGATGCGGCAACCATGATGAATATGCCGATACTGGCCGATAATATCAGCAGGGCGGCGGAGTAATTCATGGGGATGGTTGCAACGACAATGGTAAGCACATAGGACATGATGGATATCATGACCACTCCGGCACATACGCCCACAATTCCGCCGATGAGTCCTCCCGTCATGGATTCTACGAAAATCATTTTGACAATCTGGGGCTTGCTCATGCCCACAGACCGCAGAACCGCCAGGGAACGCTTTCTTTCGATGAAACTGATCATGAGGTTGTTGAAAACCCCAAAAATCCCTATGAGTATGGTGATGATGGAAAAAGCGTTCATTACGTTGAAAATCTGGGAGTTGGACTGTACGATGACGTCCTTTATCTCCTTCATGGTCTGCCCTCCTGCCTGGCTCCTGGCAAATTTGTCCTTAAGGGTCTTCATCAGTTCATCCGCATCCCCGTGGGTCTTTATGGCCATAAAGGAATAATATTTCGCTCCCATATCCGCTTTGAAATATTTCTCGGCAATTGCTGCGTAATTGCCTCCGTACATCATGGAATCCCAGATGTCGATGATTTTATAGGATCTGTCCCCCACCGGCATTTTCAGGGTAAGTACGTCCCCCTTGTTCACCCCCAGCTTGTTCTTCAGCATGCCGGTGATGATGATGCTTCTCTCACTGTCAAGCTCTTCAAGCTTTTTCCGGGTGGCCTCCTTGCTCCCGCCGAGGGTAATGTCCACAAAGTCCATATAATAGTCCTTCTGTACGCCCTCAATGCTTTCAATCTTTTTGTCCGTTCCCTTGATATCGATCATACCCCCGCTGTAAAAGCCCTTGGCGCTGTCAACTCCCTCAACGGTCTTTATGATAGGTTCGTAGCTCCGGTCCATCTCCGGCATCCAGAAAAACAACTGGTACTTCATGCCCGTATCAAAGTAATTGATGATTCCCCTGACCGAGCTCTGAGTTACCGTATTGATCATCAACAGGCTGGATATGCCTATGGCCAGAAGGGATACATTGTTCAGCAGGTTTTTGTTGTTCCTGAGGTTCTTTACCGCCAGAACCCCTTCATTCCCGAATACAAACACATACAGCCTCTCGAAAACAGCTACAAAACCGTTGACGATATAGGGCAGAAGCAGTATTACGGAGGCGATGGCCAAAAGTACGCAAACCGTATTGATCATAATGCCCACATCCCCCTGCACCACCGGAGGCAGAACAAACACCACCACCAGTAAAACCAGTCCCAATACGGGCTTCCACAGCCTGTTCCTCTTCCCCTGCTTCTCGATCTTATTGAGCACGATGTCCTTTACCGGTATCCTTGAAACCTTCAGGATGGGGATCAGGGAACTGAAGAGGGAAAGGAGCACCGCAGCGATAAAGGTAAAGACCATCTGAAGGACGCTGAACTCCACCGCCGTCTTATATCCCGGGTCCCATGCGGGAGTTGTGGCTTTGGCGATGAGGTAAAGGATGAACACTCCAAGGCCGCAGCCCAGAATTCCTCCCACGATGCCATAACCGACGCTCTCAGCCATCAAGACGAAATTGGTGGTGCTTTTTTCCGCCCCGATGCTCCGGAAGGTGCCTATCACCGGGAGTCTTTCCGTCGTTATCACCTTGAAGGAGGTGTAGATGATAAATATGCTCATAAAAAGCACCAGTACCAGGGCCATGAACAGGGCCACCGTCACCCCGCCGGTCTGGGCCTCCAGGTCCGACTGGGAAAGGGTTTCCCTCACAGAGCTGCGCTTCATGTCCTCCTGCAGGCCTTTTACAAGCCACAGCTTCTCCGCGGAATTGACGGTTTTGATATAGAGAGTGGTCACATTTCCTTTTTGTCCGTAAATGGTACTTAAAATCTCCCTGGGCACCAGGGCGAAATGGGACCGGCCGTCATCGGTGAAGGGACCTGTCATCTCGGCTATTCCACCGATCAGGAACTTGTATTTCGTTCCCTCGATGCTCAGTTCAATAGTTTTACCGATTTGCAGCCCGTAATTGTCCGCCGTTTTCTTGCTTATCACTATTTTTTTGCCTTTGAAGGGGTCCAGCTGATACTCCCTTGCAAGGGTCGGCTTGCTGATCGTTTGCTGGTCCTCCCAGTCAATTCCCCTCAGATTGATGGTAATGTTCTCATCCTTGGCCCCCTCACGGCTGTGCTTGTAGATCCCAATGCCATTAAACAGCCCGACGGAGTATTGAATATGGCTCCTGTATTCCTGGGGCAGCGCAGGATTGAAATACCTGGACGGCGCTTTTTCCGAAGCTTCCACAAGGATTTCCGCATCGCCGTAGAATTTCTTTATCTGGTCCACATACATCTTTACCATGGAACCCGTCGTGGCGGAAGAAGCAAAAAACAAAGCCGCCGAGATGGTGATGGAAAAAATGATCAGGAAGGTTCTCAGCTTTTTTTCTCGAATATTCGTTATAAAGAATTTTACAATTATACCCACTACTGGCACCTCTGAAATCTTTCTGTTTCCGTATAAGTCGTTGTGTATTTTTACGGAATGCAGGTTTGTTTTGTCTGAAAAAAGTAGCACAATGTGTACTTTTTAACAATTACCTATACACCTTCCCTGCCTCGAATGTTTCAAACGGGTGCCGTAATCATCGGATACCGCAGCAAATAATGCTGGTTATTCGTACTTTATGGAATCAATGATGCCAAGCCTGGAAGACTTCAAGGCGGGACTCATGGAAGCGGCGAGGGTCACGGTGACTCCGGCGAGCAGCCCATATGCCAGAAGGCTGCCTGAATAGCTGACCTCCACCGCAGGCATATCGATGGCTTTTAGCACGCAAGGAAAAACCCTCACCATAAGGACACCTGCAGTGATGCCTGCGGCGCTGCCGACAATCCCCCCGCTCAGGGCTTCAATAAAAATCATTTTTACGGACTGGCTTCTGCCCAGTCCCACGGCCTTTAGAAGGGCCAGTGACCGCTTTCTCTCCATGAATCCGATGGCAAAATTATTGAAGATGCCAAAAATTCCGATGAGCATGGCCATAACGGAAAAGGCCTTCAGAATGTTTAAGGTTTTTGCATTGTTGGTATCATCAATGTCCTGGAAGCCCTTTTTGGTCAGGGCATAAATATTTTTTGCCTCAAAGCGTTCTCTCAATTCCTTTAATACCACTTCGGGCTCCTCATCGGTTTTTACCAGGATATCATTATACCGGCTGGTTCCAAAATCCATCTTCAGATACTTTTCGGACAGGAGTGCCAGCTGGCCGCCTTCCCATGCAGAGGAGAAAAAACCCGCCACGGTATACTCCCTCTCCCCTCTGAGGGTTTGCAGCCGGAAGCTGCCGCCTTTTTCCACGCCGAACTTGTACCTGAGCGTGTTGGAAAGCAGAATATTTCTGCCCTGTTCCAGTTGGGAAAACAGTTGCTCCCTGTCCCCCTCCATGTGCAGGTTATAGTAATCCCCAAATTTGGTCTTATCAACGCCCATAACAACCCTGACCTGTTTATTGGTCCCCGGCACTTCGACATTTTCTTCGGCAAAAAGGCCGTATACCTCCCTTACTCCCTCCACCCTGCTCATCCTGTTCAACGTATCCCTGCCGGCATCGTCGATGTCGGTGATCCTTACGTCATAGTTGAGATCGCGGTAAGTGGAGGACACCACTTTTATGATGTTGAAATTCACGGTGTAGATGAGCAGCAGGGCGGAAATGCCCATGGACAGAAGAGAAATGTTGTTCAGCATGCTTTTGTTCCGGCGGAGGTTTTTTGCCGCCAGGATTCCTATGTTGCCGAAGATGCCTCCGTACAGCTTTTCAAAAATCCGGATGAAGGCCCGGGTGAGGATTGGGATGAGCATCACGATGCCAAAGGAAGCAAGAACCACGGAAAGCAGGCCGGCAAGGAGCGCAAAATCGGGGGAGGCCAGCGGCGGCACCAAAAGTATGAATATCAACGCGGCAACGCCGGGTACCGGCTGCCATTTCCTTATTTTAACCTGCCCCTCCATCTTGCCGAGAACCACGTCCTTCACAGGGAGCCTTGAGGCTTTTGCGATGGGAAGCCATGCGCTTGCAAGGGATAAAAGAACTGCCAGCAGCAGTGTAAAAATGAAATAGGAGGGCCGGATCACAAGGCCAGAGCCGGTCACAGCAGCTCCTTCGGCCGGGTTCTCAAAGGAATTTACCATCAGCCGCAGTACTCCGGCGCCAAGGCCGCATCCCAGCATCCCTCCGCAAAATCCGTAAAGGGCGCTTTCAAAAAGCAGAACCAGGTCCGTCGTTATCCTGGCCGCGCCAACGCTCCGGAATGTACCGATCATTGGCAGCCTTTCCGCTGTCATTACCTTGAAGGAGGTGTAGATGATAAAAACGCTTATGCAAAGCACCAGAACCAGCACAACCATCAGCGGCACCGTGATGGAATCTGCCGCACGCTTCAGGTCTGCTTTTTCCACCGTTTCCCTCACAATGTAATTTCTATAGAGCTGTGAAAGCCGGTCAATTGCACTCCCCGTACTGATCAAATCTCCGGGCTTTGCCAGGATTGCCGTCACCCCTCCTTTTATGCCGTAGATGCTCCCCAGGGTATCCATGGGGACCACGACCTTTGCCGTAAGGCCGTCTTCAACAAAAAGGCCTTTTGATTGGGCGATGCCCGAAATCAGGAATCTATAGGAAGTGCCGGCGGTTTCAATAGAGATGTAATCGCCCAGCGCCCAGCCGAGCTTTTCTGCGGTCTTTTCTCCTGCGATGAGCTTCATTCCCTGGAAGGGCTCAAGCTTTTGCTGCCTCTCCATGCTCAGCCTTCCCATGAGCCGGAGTTCTTCCAGTTTGTAGCCGTTGAGCTCCAGGTTCGCCGTCCGGGTTTCGCCGCCTTTATCGCTCCTGTATATGCCGCTTCCCTGGATTACTCCCACAACATAGTTCATGGTGTCTGCCATGGATTTGGCTCCCGTCATGCTCAAAACAGGGGATGGGGATTTTTCACCGGCATGGATTACGATTTCCGCGGTGCCGAAATAGGCTCTTCTTTGCTCTATGGCATTTTTCTCCAGGGTCCTGGCTGCGGAAACCGACGCTAAAAAAAGAGCGGAAGATATGGTGATGGAAAATAGAACCAGAAAGGTCCTGAATTTTTTTTCTTTTATACTCCGGAGAATAAATTTTAATACGATGCCCATGCTGCTTCCCCCTATATGGCCGGAGCCTCCGTCGAGGCCACCGTTGTCAGCTTTACAGTATAGGGGCAATTGCCCGGGATTGCAATAGTATAAGTGTACTATTTCAAGAAAAATGCCTCAAAGCAGGCATTATTCCGTCCTGCGGGCTTTAAGGCTCTGAAGTGCTGAAGATGCATTGATCAGTTCATACCTGCTTTTGATTCCCATTTTCCGGTAGATGCTGTAGACGTGGTTTCTCACGGTGTTGGCCGAGATAAAGAGTCTTTCTCCTATTTCCTTGTTATTGCACCCTTCCACCACCAGTCCGGCTATTTCCTGCTCCCTTTCACTCAGTCCATAGCCTTTTAACAGGTCTTCCACGGTGCGGCGAAGAGCCGGTTCGCCGGCTTCAGTCACGGAGGAATGATTTCTATACTCCTCCGACAGGAAATACCGCGCTGCAAAAGTAAGGCATATGCCGCTTAAGAGCAAATTGCCCAGGGGTGAGAAAGCCACAGGGTATCTGGGGAAAAAGGGCAGGTACCCGATGATATTCGAAAGCACCGAAAGAGGAGCAATGATTCCGACGACTGCCAGACCGAAAATGACAGCCTTCCTGACTATTTCCGGAACTCTGTTTATATTTACGACAAGCAAGTACACATTATAGACACACCCGACAAAATTAAAAAGGTTGGAGATAAAAAATCCGGTATGCTTTTCCGCCCTTTCCGAGATCAAACCATATCGATGCAAATAGACGGCGGCTGACCACACTACCGCAAAGGCCCCGACGGCGGAAGCAAAATAGGCCACTTTCTTCGCTCCGGAAAAACCTTTCCCTGTAAAGTGGTGCACGGCCAGGGTAAAATAATAGATCAAACCTACATTTACGGCCATCATCCCGAACATGAGCACCAGATTCGCCACATGGGAAAAATCGCTGCTTATGACCTGGATGTAATAGTTGCAGATGTCAAGAATCTGCATGAGTGTGCTGAATACGCCCGCCAGAATTATGTATCCCAATCCCCGGTTCCGGAATTTGAAGTAGAAAAAGCTTCCTACCGTGACGGCTCCTATGCTTGCCATGAGTGAAAGTATATATAAAAACAGCACCAGATGCTTCATTTCCAACTCCTCTGAGAAATTCCCCGTGTCCTCATCCTTGCGCGGCTGCCCCATACTGGATGCAGCTGTTGACAAACCGCTCGGCAAAGCCCGTATTGCTCCAGAAATGAAGGTGGGGGTAACCGGCCAGAAGCCGGTTGACCCGGTACCCGCACTGCCAGCTCTTTGCTTCCGCCCCGCGTCTCTTCCTGGTCACTTTAAAGCAGGCGGGAACACTCCAGTCCACCGCCGTTACAGAATAATGAAACTCATGGGCCCTGATCCTGTAGCCCTTTTTGGACACCACGCTGTCATTGGTGGTTTCTATTTCCACATACCCGAACCGCTGAAGGGAAGCCGTCATTTCGCTTTTCCCCGGCAGAACCCCCACCATGGGGAAGACCTGGCCCTCCAGGTTCTTTATGGATTCCGACAGATACATGAGGCCTCCGCATTCCGCATAGGCCGGCAGCCCCATTTCAATGCTTTTCCTGATATCCTCCTTCAAGGAACCATTCTCCTGGAGCTCTCCGGCAAAAACCTCCGGATATCCGCCGCCCACATAAAGGCCCTCAATCCCCCCGGGCAGTCCGGTGTCCTTCAGGGGGCTGAAATACGCAAGCTCCGCGCCCATGGCTTCCAGAAGCTCCAGGTTGTCCCTGTAATAAAAGCTGAAGGCCTTGTCCATGGCCACGGCGATTTTGGGTCCCGCGTTCCTCCTGACAATGTTGAAATCCATGGAACTCCGGACCGCATCTCCCGCCTCGCCGGCAATCCCCAGCAGCATGTCCAGGTCCACCGTCTTCTCGATCTGGTGGGCCACCCGGCTGACCTTTTCCCTCAGGTCGGGGATTTCAGAGCTTTGCACCAGC
The DNA here is from genome assembly GCA_023424965.1 of Bacillota bacterium. Lineage (GTDB taxonomy): Bacteria > Bacillota > Clostridia > Acetivibrionales > JAFADI01 > JAFADI01. Next base: position 28,926 of record JAFADI010000010.1, on the reverse strand, counting down.
CCCAGGTGCCGGCTGGACAACCCGGTTTCAGGCATGGCCGGAATGTAGCCCAGTACCCGGACTCCGGTTTTTTCAGTAATGATTTCTTTTAACAGTTGAAAGTGGCTCTCGCTTTTCAAATTGTTTATAATTACGCCCTTAAGGTCTATCTCCCTGTCAAAGTCCGCAATTCCCTGCAGGAGGGCACAGATTGTCAGGGACAGTCCCGCTCCGTTGATAACAAGTACCACCGGAGACCCGGTGATTTTGGCCACATGGGCGGTGCTCCCCTCGGAGGAATAGCCGCCGAAGCCGTCGTAAAAGCCCATAACCCCTTCGATCACCGCAATGTCACTGTCTGCCGCATTTTTTTCGAAGAGATGGGAGACGATATCGCTGTTTAACATCCAACTGTCCAGGTTTCTGGAATGCCGTCCCGTCACAAAGGTGTGAAACATGGGGTCGATATAATCGGGTCCCACCTTGAAAGGCTGAACCTTCAATCCCCTTTTGACAAGGGCCGCAAGAATGCCCGTCGTTACGGTGGTTTTGCCGCAGCCGCTGTTTGTGCCTGCAATGATGATGCGCGGTATTTTCATCCCGCCCTCACTCCTTTCCTGCTCCACCAATTATTTCAAAATAAATTATAGCATAAAATGCCTGTCCATATATTTAATAATTTTGATTTGAAGTCATTTCCTCCACGGAATATAATTTATATATCACGTTACATACAGCTGTACTCTGACGACAAAATGAATGGAGGTTCCCATGAACTATTTACCGGATATGAACAGATACGGCACCATGGTATACAACCGGTGCGGAAAAAGCGGCCTCAAGCTCCCCGCCCTCTCCCTGGGACTGTGGCACAACTTCGGCGGAGTGACAAACCTTGAAAATTCCAGGGCTTTGCTGCACAGGGCTTTTGACCTGGGCATCACCCATTTTGACCTTGCCAACAACTATGGTCCCCCGCCCGGGTCCGCGGAAGAAAATTTCGGCCGGATTCTCGCCTCGGACTTTTCCGGCTACAGGGATGAGATGGTGATATCCACCAAAGCGGGCTACACCATGTGGGATGGCCCGTATGGCGACCGGGGCTCCAAAAAGTACCTGGTATCCAGCCTGGACCAGAGTCTGAAGCGTATGGGACTGGAATATGTGGATATCTTCTATCACCACAGGCCGGACCCGGAAACACCTCTGGAAGAAACCATGTCGGCTCTTGATCTCACGGTAAGGCAGGGAAAAGCCCTGTACATAGGCCTGTCCAACTATAAAGCGGAAGAGGCAGAGAGAGCCATTGAAATTCTGAAAGGCCTGGGTACTCCCTGCCTTATCCACCAACCCCGGTATTCAATGTTTGACCGCTGGATCGAAAAAGATCTGCAGCCCCTTCTCCACAAGGAAGGCGTGGGGACCATCGTGTTCTCACCACTGGCCCAGGGACTCCTGACGGACAGGTACCTCAAAGGCATTCCCCAGGATTCCAGGGCCGCCGGCACAAGTGTATTCCTCAAAACGGAAAACATTACGGAGGATATGCTGGAGAAAGTGAGGAAGCTCAATGCCATTGCCTTGGAAAGGGGACAAAGCCTGGCCCAGATGTCTCTGGCCTGGGTTTTGAGGGAAGGCAGGGTCACTTCCGCACTCATCGGGGCCAGCAAACCCTCCCAGCTTGACGAAAATGTGGCTGCCCTTGACAGGCTGAGCTTTCATCCCGAAGAACTTGAAGCAATCGATGCCATCCTGTCGTAAGAACAACCCGCATGCAGGCTCAAGGCCCGCATACGGGTTGTTTTTACTCACTTTATTACAGGGTTGTAATCTTTCCATCCAGATCCCAGAGATCTTCCCAGCCTTTTGCACCGTCCCAGAGGAATACCTGTCCCTTGATGAGGCGGCAGTTCTTGTCGGCCCCGGCAAGCTCCTGCATTTCCGCATCTGTCAGCGGGTCCTCTACCGCGCACCGGATATTGCTTGCATACTCATTGCGGTGTACGGAAAAGGGAATGGGTGTCTGTCCACGCTGTACCGCCCATTTGATGCAGATGACGGCGGGATGGACATTGTGGGCCTTGGCGATCTTGACCACCACCGGGTCCTGGATATCCACCACGTCGTCCGGTGTCTTGTCACGGTCGGGGCGGGTGGGAGAACCAATGGGGCAAAAACCGATGGGCTGGATTCCGTGCTCCAGGCAAAAGCTGAAGAGTTCAGGCTGCTGGAAGCAGGGGTGCAGTTCCATTTCCGTGGCCGCAGGCATGATGGTGGCGTCCCGCAGCAGTAATTTCAGTTTTGGAACGGTCATGTTGGAGGTACCGATATGCCTTACCAGGCCAGCCTTCACAAGCCTTTCCATTTGATACCAGGTCTCCATGTACTCTTCATGGATGTATGGCCTCGCATCCTTATTGTGATAATCCGGCGGCGCTCCCTTGGGGTGGAAATTGGGGAAGGGCCAATGTACAAAATACAGGTCGATATAGTCCAATTTCAAATCCTTGAGGGTTTTGGCACAGGAAAGGAGCACATCACCCTTTCCGTGCATGTCGTTCCACACCTTTGAAGTGATGAACAGCTCTTCACGCTTGATTCCCGTGGCCAGGATGTCCTGGAAAACCTCACCGATCAGATGCTCGTTTCCATAAACGGAAGCGCAGTCAAAAAGCCGGAAGCCTACTTCTGCCGCGCCCTTTACCGCATCGGCAATCTGCTCCGCAGTGAAACGGTCGGAGCCGAAGGTGCCCATTCCTATACCGGGCATTTTATTCCCGCCGCGAAGGGTTCTCTGGGGAACCAGCCTGGGATCCACAGCATCGGCGGCGGCAAATTTTTGAAGATTCATTTCAATCTCTCCTCTCAAGTATAAGGGGATACTCCCCTCGAGCAAGTGGTATTCCTTTTATGTTGAGGAATATCCCCTTGTGAATAATTTACTTTTCAACAACAACACCTTTTTTGAGAATAATGTTGGCATACAGCGCCTTTTCACCTGTGGCGACGATTGCATAGGCCTGTTTGGACCTTTCATAGAAAGCAAACCGCTCTACATTTTCAACCTTGTTCGCCACCGGCTCGTACTTTTTGACAATGTCCTTGTAAACATCCCATATGGGAGTTTCCACCGTGTCTCCCGGAACCACCTGCATCAAAGCCACCGGTGCCTCCACATAAGGGTCCAGCGGGAAAAACTTCAATATGGCCTCCAGCAGTTCAGGCACGCCGTGTCCGTCGCACCTGACCAGTCTTTGTGAATAGCTTGCGGCAGGAAAATTGCCGTCGGAAATTACAATTTCATCCCCATGTCCCATTTCCATCAAAATCTTTAACAGTTCGGGGGGCAAAATACTGGGAATTCCTTTTAACATTTAAATCTCTCCCTTCGGTAAATTTGATTTTTCAAATCCGGATTGTTGTTCCGGCCGATGTCCATCAAGGGTTGGTGCCATAAAGGTATTCGTCGATGCAATTGACTACCCGGTCCTTTGCAAGGGCTTCGGGGTCATTGGCGAGGATTCCTTCCCTGACCTTGGTATACTGCACCGGCATATACTGGCTGAGAAGGGTCAGGGGAATGGATACCGACTTCAGGTTGTCCATCATCCGTTTCAAAGCCCCATTCACTTCATGGACCGGCAGGTAATACCTGCATCTGTCGGAAAAGCTGTACTTTCTGGACAGCCTCAGTTTGCTTTCACTGCCATGGTAATGGTTTTTCCAGTTGCCGGGGCTTTTGAGCATTTCTTCTTCCAGGACCTCGATAAATCTCGAGAGCGTCACTTCCCTGCTGTCTTTGAAAAGTTCATTTTCGATGAGGTTCAAAGCAAACAACGCCTCCCTCAAGGCAAAGGTAAGTGCCGGTCCCACCTTCAATATGGCAATCCCGTCCTCCACCATTTCCTTAAAGGCTTTGGGTGTCTGGTAGTCTGTGGAATGGCCCTCAAATACCAGGCCGGGATACCGGGTAAGCGCCCTGGTCAGCTCTCCTGCCGCCTGGCGGTCGTACTCGTGGATGGCCTCGTCTCCGAATTCCACACCGGGCTGCACCACCACGGCAATGACGTTCTCCCACGCGGACTCCAGGCCATGGCTGTAAAAAGCCTTCTTGAAAACCTCCACTGTTTCTTCGAAGTCAGCGACTTTCGTCACCTGTATTCCTTCTTCCTCTTCCTGGGCTCCTCCCGGGATGGGAACCTCGCTTCCCACCACATATACCGGCTGCATCGCTCCGGGCTCACGCTCTTTGAGTTCTTTAAACGCCTGTTCCGCCACCTGGCACAAGATTGCTCCTCGTTCAGCGATGACCCCGGTGTCCAGTTTGAGGTTTTTATCGTCATCCCCCAGGTGCATGCTGGTGTCCAGATGAATTTTGGTAAAGCCTGCCGATACGAACTGCCGGATGAGCTCCCTGGATTCCTTCATGGCTTTGTCCGCCTCAAGGTTTTTCCAGGTCAGCGGTCCCAGATGGTCCCCGCCAAGAATAATTTTTTCTCTGGAAAAGCCCGTTTTTTCAGCAAGGGAATAGACAAAATCCCTGAAGTCTACAGGCTTCATCCCTGTATAACCGCCGTACTGGTTTACCTGGTTTGCCGTAGCTTCAATCAAAACATGCTCTCCATCTTTCATGGCCCTTTCCATGACCGCTTCAATTACGTATTCATTGGCACTGCAGGCGGAATATATTCCCCTGGGTACGCCTTTCTTCTGCTGTTCCACAAGTTCCTTCAAAGGATGCTTCTTTTCCATGTTCCTCACTCCCTCTCATTCGTTTACAAGCAGTATCTTGCCCTTTACCGTTCCCGGCGTCTTGTACATGTCAAAGCCTTCTTTTATTTTGCTCATGGGAAGCTTTTTAAAGATGAGGCTGTCATCAAATTTCAGCTCTCCCGTTGAGAAGTAATGGGCGGTCAGCGTCCACTCCTTGCCGGGGAAGGGCGCACTGTAGGACATCCATGAGCCGGTGAGGATAAATTCCTTGCGGTTCATTTTCTCAAAAAGGTGGGGAGTGAATACCAGGTCTTTGGTAGGTGTGCCGATGAAGCATACGCCGGCCTTGTTTCCCGCCAGTTCGAAAGCCAGCTTCATGGTAACGTCCACTCCAGCGGTTTCATATACATAGCCGAAGCCCCTTTTGTTTGTCAGCTCATCCACGGTATTCCTGAAATCCTTGTCCAGCGTGTTGATGGTAACGTCCGCCCCCAACTTTCTGGCAAGGGCAAGCCTGTCATTGTCAATGTCGAATACGAATACCCTTTTGGCGCCGAAAATTTTTGCCCACTGGGCGGTAAAGAGCCCGATGGTGCCGCCGCCAAGGATGGCCACATCCTCTCCGCCCCTATAGGGTACACGGTTCAAGCCGTGGAGGGCCACGGTGGAGGGCTCGAAAAAGGCCCCCTGTTCATAGGACACACTGGAATCAAATTTTACCACATTTCTTTCCGGCATTTTCACATAGTCCCCAAAGCTTCCCTGAACCCTGGAGCCGATAAAGGTATAATTTTTGCAAAGAGAATAATCGCCCCTCTGGCAGTCCTCGCATTTCATGCAGGGCACCAGGGGAACACCCGCCACTCTGTCCCCGGGCTTTACGGAAGTCACTCCCTCACCGGTTTCCACAACTTCACCCGAAAATTCATGCCCCAGTACAATGGGATAATAATGGGCCGCATCCCCAAGCACCCTGGGAATGTCGGAGCCGCAAATGCCTGTGGCCTTGACCTTTACCAGGACTTCCCCGCTGCCGATTTTGGGATCAGGATATTCTTCGTACCTCAGATCATCCCTTGCGTATAGCACAGCTGCTTTCATAGTCTACACCTCTCAAATCATTTTGTGATTTTTATATATTTATAAGGTTATAGTGCACTGCTTTTCTTCATCGTATCCTTGAGCTTTTCATATATTTCAATGTAAATCTCATAGCTCTTTTGATATGACGCATGGTTTTTCATATCCGGCTCATGGACCCGCGTTATCTGTATGGTCCGTTCCGCCGCTTCCTTAAAGCTTCCGTATTTGCCGGTGCCCACTCCCGCAAGTATTGCCGCGCCCAGTGTGGTAGCGGTGTCGGAGGTGGGAACCTTGATCCTTTTTCCAGTGACATCCGACTTTATCTGGGTCCACAGCCTGCTGTTGGCGGCACCGCCCATGGCAACCAGCTCATCCACCTGGACCCCCACCTCTTCGGCGGTTTTAAGGTTGTGGAGCAGCGCATAGGCACAGCCCTCAAGGACGGAGCGAATCATATGGGCCCTGGTTTTGCTGTAGTTCAGCCCGAAAAACACACCTTTTGCATCCTTATCCCACAGAGGAGACCTTTCACCGGACATGTAGGGAAGGAAGATCACTCCCTCGGACCCGGGCCTTATGGCCGCCGCTTCATCGTCCATGATTTTAAAGGTGCTCTGACCGCTGGCCTTTCCCTGCTGGTCTTCAAAAGCCCCGAATTCCTGCCTGAACCATTTGATGCTTCCGCCGCCGCCCACGGTCCCACCCTGTAAAAGCCACAAATCGGGGATTACGTGAAAGCTCAAAATCAGTTTGGGATGGGCCAGGGCCTCATCAAGGCATATGCTCATACCGCCTGCCTGGCCGCCCTGCTCCTGTGTCTGGCCGATATCCACCACACCCGCCCCCAGGGTGCCGCAGCAGGCATCAAGCCCTCCGGCAACCACAGGAATGCCCGCCTTGAGCCCTGTTTGCTCTGCAGCGGACCCCGTAACCTCTCCTACAACCTGGTGGCAGGCAAAAATTTCGGGCAGTTTTTCCCGTGAGATTCCCAATTCGTCGCAGAAGTCATCCTCCCATTTTCCCGTTTTCATATTAAAGGAGTGGACGCCATAGCCCTGGGATACGTCCTGGCTCATGACTCCCGTCAATTTATATACGATATAGCTGTTGCTCTGCAGGAACTTATCGGTTTTGGCATAGACCTCCGGCTTGTTTTCCTTGAACCAGAGAATTTTGGGAGTGGAGTAGGTGGGCTCAAAGGAATTGCCGCTGATTTGAAATATCCTGTCAAAGCCCACTCTCTCAACGACTTTCCGTGAAATATCCGAAGACCTTGTGTCCATCCAGATGGGCGTATTGTGAAGGACATTTCCCGCTTTGTCCACCGGGATGGCCGACCAGCTCTGTCCGTCTACGCCGATACCGGCAATCTGCCCCGCGTCAACCTTTCCTGAAGTTATGGCTTCCTTGATCGCACCGCAAACACCGTCCCACCACTCTACAGGATTTTGGTCCACACAGCCCGGTCCCGGATAATACACCGGATATTCCCTTGTGGCCTGGGATATAACCCCTCCGTCCAGGTCAAACACCGCAACCTTACAGGCAGAAGTACCTATGTCGATTCCCAGCAATAAATTCTTTTCCACCATCCAAGCCTCCCATCAACTTTTAACACGTTTTATTTTATTCCGGTCCGCCAAGGCGAAACGTTTAGCTCTTGTACGCAGTAAATCATATCCGATTTAACTTTATACTCCGTTCTTTTAACTATACACTTGCCTTATGGATTCCCTCACCAGCAGGTCCGCTTTCAGCCTGAACAGCGAAGGGAAATTGCTCATGTCCCCTTTCAGCCTTTTCAAAAGAAGGTTGGCGGCAGTCTCTCCGATCTGCTGCATGGGCTGCACCACAATCGACAGCGGAGGCTTGACGATCCTGGCCATCTGGAGGTTGTCAAAGCCGATAAAGGAAAGCTCCTCCGGGATTTTGACATTTCTTTCGTTGACGGCCATGATGGCACCCAGGGTCAGCTCGTAGTTGGTGACAAAAACCGCAGAAGGCGGACTTTCCAGGTCAAGCAGCTCATTCAAAAGGTTATACCCGCTCTCCACCTGGTAATCTCCTGTTTTGACCAGGGTGCTGTCAACTTCCATGGCATAGTCCCCATGGACCCTTATATAGCCTTTCAAGCGCTCCCTGGCGGTATAAATGCTTTCCGGTCCGCAGATGATTCCGATCCTTTTGTGTCCCCTTGTTATCAACTGCTCAACGGCATCATAGGAGGCGTTGAGGTTGTCCACAAGCACCACATCGCAGTTGATATCCTTGATGGGCCTGTCGATCAATACCACCGGAATGTTTTTGCTTATGGCCTCCCCGGCGCCCTCTTCAAAGCCCCCCAGGGGCATGATCAAAATACCGTCAACCATTTTATTCAACAGGAACTGCAGCTTTTCCTTTTCAAGCTCCGGGTTTTCCTTATAATCACAGATGATTGTGCTGTAGCCGCTTTGCAAAAGGATATTCTCTATATTGGAAACAATGCTGGTGCAAAAGATATTTTCAAGATCGGGAATGAGCACGCCGATGGTCATGGTCTTGCTTGTCTTCAGTCCCCTGGCGATCTCATTCACCTTGAAGTCCAGTTCTTTGATTGCCTTTTCGATCAACGTCCTGTTGTTTTCCAGAACATTGCCGCCGTTTATATATTTTGAAATTGTAGCAATCGAAAGGCCCGTGAGCTTTGCCACGTCTTTTATTGTCGCTGCGATTTCCATCACCTTCCATCACGAAACGTTTAGCTCTATTTGTATTTTACCAGAGCATTTAGCAGAATGTCAATAGCAATTTACAGGTATTGATTGAATTCGATCTTCTCCCTGTTGGGCCCCCGGATGGTGAAAAAGCGCACTCCATTGTCCCAGAAAGGCAAAAATCTCGGAGCACCTTCCAGCACTTCGATTCCCGCCGCCGTTATTTCCTTGAACGCCGCATCCACATCCCTGACATTCAGGGCGATGTGCTCCACATAGCCGTCCTTGTCGATGCCCGCTTCTTTTCTCACGTGCTCCGGCTGCTGGTATGTCTCGATGATCAGATTGTCCAGCTTCAAAAAAGCTACCTTCGTTTCTCCCCCATGCTCCTGGAGGACCGCCTCATGAACGGTTTCAAAGCCCAGCACCTCCTGGTACCATGTCTTGGTGGTATTGATGTCCGCAGTGGGCAGCCCAAGATGCTGCAACCCTTGTAAATTTCCTTCTAACAGCATGTCATGAAACCTCCTGTTTTATAGATTTTATAGCCTGGAAATGTTTTCGAATACCGATTTCAGGCTGGGATACATGCTTTTATAAATCTTGTAATGCTTTTTGTAAAGTTTTACGGCTTCTTCCTCCGGCACGACGGTCCTCTCAAACTCCACCATTCCGGCGGCCTCATCGAAGTCCTTGAATATGCCCACTCCCACTCCCGCAGCGACAGCGGCTCCCAGGGAAGTGGCCTCTCTCGGGTTTTTGTGAATCATCAGCTTTTTGTCGTAGATGTTGCTCATAATGCTGTTCCACAGCCCGCTTTTCGCACCGCCTCCGATCAGCGTCAGCTGGTCGGGTGTGAGGCCGTTTTCCTCATAGACCTCCAGCACACTCCGCAGGGCGTAGGCAATCCCCTCATAGGTGGCCCGGAACAAGTCTTCCCGCTTGTTGAAAAGAGTAAAACCCACAAAGCCGCCCTTGGTATTTTCATCCCATATGGGCGACCTTTCCCCCATCAGGTAGGGCAAAAAGAACACCCCGTTAGATCCGGCGGGAACCTGGGCCGCAATGGAATCGATGTTGTCAAAGACATTGGTTCCGTTGGCTTTTGCTTCCTCCATTTCATATTTTCCGATGTTGTTTAACACCCAGTCGTAGGAGATGGTGGCACACTGGATGGTTCCGCAGATATTGCAGTTTTCACCGTCCAGGTCATAGAAATTGAATATCCTTGCATCCTTGTCCAGGATGGGCTTGTCGTTCAGCAGGCAGATCCAGGAGCTGCTTCCGATATAGTTGTAAGCCTGGAGCTTCCGCATGACACCGGCCCCTTTTGTGGCACAAGCCCCGTCTCCTCCGCCGGTCACCACGGGCGTTCCCTGTACCAGCCCCAGCAAGCCTGCAGCCTCACCGGTCAGGTATCCTGCAAGGTCATAGGAGCGCTTTAAGACAGGAAGCTTTGCCGTATCCACCCCCAGGGCTCCCAGCAGTTCTCCGGACCACCTTCTGTTTTTGATGTCCAGCATTGCCGTCATGGAAGCGTCGGAGTAATCGGTGATCCCCAGATTTCCCGTGAGCTTGTAGGCAATATAGTCCTTGCTGGCCAGGAAGAAGGCTGTATCGCGGTATATATCGGGATAATTGTTTTTGAGCCACAGGATCTTGGGAAGGGTGTAATGGGGATCGAGCCTGATGCCCGTAATCTCATAGTATTCCTTTTCCGTGTATGCCTCCGTTATTGTTTTGCACTCTTCCAGGCTTCTGCTGTCGGAATGCAGAATGTCGTTATAAAGTGCATTTCCGTTTTTGTCAACGGGCAGGCAGCCGTTCATATGTCCGCTCAGGCCTATAACCGCAATATGGGCCGGGTCGATCTCCGTCTCCTTGAAAAGCGCCCGGGTGCCCGCTACCACACTGTCCCAGAAATCCCCCGGCCTTTGCTCGGACCATCCCGGCCTGGGATACAGGGACTCGTAGGAGACCGTCCTGGCACAAAGGGCCCTGCCGCTGCTTTCAAAAATCGTACACTTGTTTCCCGTTGTACCGATGTCATAAGTAAGAATAAGATTTTTCATAATTCGTCCTTTCGCCTGTCATGGGTAGATAAAAACGAGGCTGTCCTTATTGGACAGCCTCGTTTATTATACCACATAAATTAGTCATAAAGAAGGGGTTTGATATCGGCTGAATCAATGTTTGTCTTATCGTACCAGTGGAAACCGGTGTCGATATTCTTTTCAACGGTTTCGCCTTTGATCGCCTTTACAGCAGCTTCAACTGCTTTGAATCCGATACCGATGGGATCCTGAGTCATAGCGCCTGCTTCAACTCCGCTCTTGATCGCTTCGAGCTGCTGTTTACCGGAGTCATAACCGATAACAGTGATTTTGCCTTCTTTGCCGGTTTCTTTTACAGCGTTGAGGACACCGATGATGGAACCTTCGTTAGCACCGAAGAAGCCTTTGATGTCAGGGTTAGCCTGGATGATAGCCTTTGCAAGGTCAGTGGACTTGAGCTGGTCGCCGCCGCCATACTGAACAGGAAGTACTGTAATCTTAGGATATTTTTCCTTCATGCGGTTTAAGAAACCGTCACGACGGTCGATACCTGTACGGCTGGTCTGGTCATGAACGATAACGCCAACTTTGCCTTCTCCGCCGATGAGCTCAGCCATTTTGTCGGCAGCCATTGCTGCTGCAGCTACGTTGTCGGTAGCAGCTGTTGCTACAGGGATATCACTTTCAACACCGGAGTCAAAACCTACGACAGGAATGTTGGCAGCCTTTGCTTTTTCAAGAAGAGGAGCGGCAGCTTTGCTGTCAAGTGCAGCTAAACAGATAGCAGCAGGCTTCTTTGCAAGAGCAGCTTCCAACATTTCAATCTGCTTGTCAACCATTGCTTCGGTTTCAGGTCCTTCGAAAGTAATCTTTACATTGTACTGAGCAGCAGCTTTTTCTGCGCCTGCTTTAACAGCCTGCCAGAACTGGTGCTGGAAACCCTTTGATATTACAGGAATGTAGATCTCTGCAGGTTTTTCTTCGGCCGGTTTGTTTGTATCCGGTGCTGCCGGTGTGGGTTTCTCTTCGGCCGGTTTGTTTGAAGCTCCGCATCCGCCTAACAGTACCATAACCAGAGAAAGGCTTAAAAGGATGCATAACAGTTTCATGGCTTTCTTCATTGTAAAATCTCCTCCTAATTTGTTTTTTATAGTATCAAGCTCCATCTGCAGGAGCGAATACCCTTAGTAGTTTTCTATGTACCGGCACATTATTTGCGCCGGCGTAAAATATCCATGTATACGGCTCCGATGACGATGACACCGGTTACGACCGTCTGCCATTCCTGAGGAACCGAAAGAATTCTAAGTCCGTTTGTCAGTACACTGATGATGAAGGCGCCGATGACGGTACCCAGGATGGTACCTTCACCACCGCTGAGAGAGGTTCCGCCGATAACGGCCGCCGATATTGCGTCCATCTCATAACCGGCTCCCAGAGCGGGCTGTGCCGAGTTCAACCTGGATGCCATCATGACTCCGGCCAGACCTGCACAAATTCCCCCGAAGCTGTATACGGCGATCTTCCACGAGTCCACCTTTACACCGGAGAGCCTGGTGGCTTCTTCATTGCTGCCGAGAGCAAAGGTATACCTTCCGAAAACCGTTTTCGTCAGGATGATGCTTGCAATGATTGCGGCAGCCGCAAAGATCAATACCGCATTGGGGAAGCCCGGGATGATGTTTCCCATGGAAATCTGCCTGAAAGCCGGTGTGTCATTGAAATAAATCGGCTTGGTACCTGAAAGCACCAGGGAAAGACCTTTTGTAATCTGCATCATACCCAGAGTGGCGATAAAGGGCGGCAGCTTCATCTTGGACACGGCCAGGCCATTGACAAATCCGCAGAGAGCACCGGCAATCAAGCCTCCGATCACTCCTATGATAATCGGCAGCTTCAGGTTGGTTACAAGTATTCCCGTCATTACCGCCGAGAAAGTCATCACCGTACCGATGGAAAGGTCAATTCCCGCCGTAATGATGATAAAGGTTATTCCAAGGGCCAATACGCCGTTTACACAGGTTGCAAGAATAATCGATACAATATTGTCAAACTGGAAAAAGTTCGGCGATGCAATGGAAAAAACGATAAACAACAGTATCAGTGCGCCAAAAGCCAGCAGCTTCTGCATTGCATCGGACCTCACTTGAAGCAGGGAGCCTTTTGTAGAAGTTTTTATTGCCATTCTGATCTACCTCCAAAATTCAAATTTAATTGGTACTGAAATTACGCACCGCGTTTTGTAGCAAATTTCATGATGTGTTCCTGTGTGGCTTCGGAAGCGTCCAGTTCTCCTGTGATCCTGCCCTCACACATTACGACTACACGGTGGCTCATACGAAGTATTTCAGGCAATTCGGAAGAAATCATTATGATGGACTTCCCTTGCTGTGCCAGATCATTCAGCAACCTGTATATTTCACTTTTGGCGCCTACGTCTATACCGCGGGTCGGTTCGTCAAAAATCAATATATTACAATCCCTGGTCAGCCATTTGGCGATAACCACCTTCTGCTGGTTGCCTCCCGAGAGGTTCTTCACCTTCTGGTAGATACCGGGGGTCTTTGTTTTCAATGCTTCAACATAGTTTTGGGCAATTTCCCGGGTCCTGGCACGGTTTATCCAACCGCCGAAGCCCAGGAATTTTTTCATGTTTGCCATCACCGTATTGGCCTCTACATCCATTCCAAGAGCCAGTCCATATCGCTTTCTGTCTTCGGAAAGGTATCCTATCCCGTGATTTACCGCATCATTGGGCGTGTTGATGTTAACCTTCCGGCCATCCACATACACCTCTCCGGAGTCAAATTTGTCCGCACCGAAGATAGCCCTGGCAACCTCTGTACGCCCGGCTCCCATCAGACCTGCAAAACCCAGTATTTCACCTTTCTTCAGCTTGAAGCTCACATTTTTTATGACTTTGCCTCTGTTGAGGTTTTTCACTTCCAGCACGATTTCCTTGCTTGGATTTTCCGGCACCTCGGGAGCCGACTCAAATATCGTTCTGCCCACCATCATGCTGATAATCTCGTCGATGGTGATATCCTGCATGTCTCTCGTGTCTATATAGCAGCCGTCACGCATGACCGTAACGCGGTCGCATATCTGTTTCAGTTCGTCCATACGGTGCGATATATAGACAATGCCAACACCTTTTGCGCGGAGGTCCCTTATGATTCTGAACAATTCCTCGATTTCCGACTCCGTAAGGGCGGCCGTAGGCTCATCCATGATGAGGACCTCGGAATTGTAGGAAAGGGCTTTCGCTATTTCAACCATCTGCTGTTTCGCAACAGTGAGGTCCGCTACCTTTGTGCGCGGATCCAGGTTAAGGTTCATTTTTGCGAGCATTTCTTTGGTTTTCTCATTGATTTCCTTTTCGTTCAGCAGGAACTTGACACCCTTGTTGCGCGGCTCACGGCCGATAAAAATGTTTTGCGCCACCGTAAGATGGGGCATCAGATTAAGCTCCTGATGGATAATTCCTATGCCCAGGTGCTGTGCAGCCCTTGGACTTAATATATCTACTTCCTCTCCCTTATAGCGGATGCTGCCGGAATCCTTCTTATATACACCCGTAAGGACTTTCATAAGCGTTGACTTTCCTGCTCCGTTTTCTCCCACAAGGGCGTGTATTTCACCGGAACGCAGCTCAAACCGGCAGTTGCTCAGGGCGTGAACACCGGGAAATGTTTTCTCTATGCCTTCCATTGAAACCAGAACTTCACCCATCAATTATCACCTCAAATCAAATATCTGCCTGCCTGTATATCTCTCTAATCTATTATGCCGCTAATTTCGAAAAATTACCGTCAATAGAATTTATAACATAAAAGAATATTTGCATTTCATATAATAAATATTACATTTTCGGTTAACAAAACTTAATAGATTATTTTCTTTGAATAGGTTAAAAACTTACAAAAAAAAAGAACGGTATTAACCGTCCCCTTATATTCTCTTATTTTGCCCTATTTAGATACTCTTCCGGCAGCATTGCCCCCACAGGAGAATTTTGAAACCCCTTCCTGTCCCTGGTAATAATAAAATCTATGCCGTCTTTCACTGCACACTGGGCCTGAAAAGCGTCTTCGATATCTTTAAAGCCAGGCATTTTCAAGCTTTTCAATGCATCTTTATGTCCAGCGTCGATAATGGTAACAAAATCCAGAAGTTCGGTCATTTGAGTTCTTACCAGTTCTGCATCGTACTCTTTACATACAAAATAGATGATGTCCGTAAAGCTATTGATGCTTATATAGAGCTTTGCCTCCTCACGGACGGCAAGTTCAAAAATTCTTTTTGCCGCAGTATCAAACGGTTCCCGTGCCAGCAGGAAATCAAGCACCACATTGGTGTCAATCAGAAGCTTTTGAGGTTCCATGCTTTTTTGCCAGCCTTTCATATTTTACCTTATCAAAATCTGCTTCCTTGCTGTTTGCAAAACAGCCATGCAGCTTTTTCAGCTTCATTTCCATAAATTCGGATTTGTCCGCCTTTTCCAGCTTCAGCAGGATTCCTCCCCGTCGTTCAATATAGACCGCTTCCGTTTCAGCTATTTTATAATACTTGCTCAAATTGTTTTGCGCTTCAGTCGCAGAAATAATCATTGCAACCACTCCAGATTACTAATTTGCTAATTATATTATAACCCAAATTGCAATTCTATTCAAGGTTTATACTTTCAATTTATACCCATGTTTCAAAATGCAATTCTACTTTCAAATTCAGTACAACACGTCTCTCTGTATTTTGCACGATATAATTTATGCATAGAAGCTGCTTTCCCCACAAAATTATATTGGTTTACTGCTGGTCCACAAAGGGAAAGAGGAGCTTTTCATTTTCCCGGTTGTACATGTTGCTTCTGGTGACCAGCAGGGATCCGGTATCGATCCGCTTGCTCACAGCTTCACCCTTGATGGCTTTTATAGCCATTTCAATTCCCGTATAGCCCATGTTGAAAGGGTTCTGCACCACGGTGGCCTGGATTACGCCCTGCTCCAGGAGCTTGATCTCATCAATGGAGTTGTCAAAGCCCACCAGCTTGATTTTGCCTCCCAGCCCCAGTTCCTTGATGGCCCTGGCCGTTCCCAGGGTGGTTGTCTCATTGAGGCAGGCGATTCCCTTGATCTCCGTGTCGGAGGAAAACAATTCCTTTACAAGCCTGTAGGCAATGTCCTTGTTGTTTTCACAGTAAATGGTGTCTTCGATGTTGTTTACGTTGTTTTCCATCAGGCCTTCTCTTACTCCCTTTTCCCTTTCAATGGCGGTGGCGGTCTCTTTCACATGGCTCACAATCACCACCGGAGAGCTTGCGCCCACCAGCTTGGCCAGTTCCCTCCCTGCTTTCATGCCTGCCTGTACATTGTCCGTCGCGATGAAGCTCTGAGGGAGGTCGCTGTTGATGCCGGAATCAATGGTGATCAGCTTTATCCCCGCCTTTTTTATCTTCTGCGCCGACGGCACAAGGGCATTGTAGTCATTGGCCGCCAGAATAATGGCTTCCGGCTTCCGGCTGATTACCTGGTCCACGATGTCGATCTGTTTTATAATATCCCTTTCGTATTCAGGTCCCACGATTTCCGCTTTAACGCCGAACTCCTTGGCAGCTTCATCAATGCCCGACCTTACCACCTCCCAGAAGCCCATGCCTTCGTTCAGGGATTTGAATACCACCACGATCCTGGTATTCTGGTCCACCGTCCTGTGGGTAAAGGCATTGTAAATCAGGAAAGTGCCTGCCACCAGGATGGCTGCGATAATGCCGGTAAACAATATCTTCTTTTTGATGCTCATAAAAACCTCCGTCAAAAATGCCCAGACCCTCTTTTATTCCAGCACCGGCAGCAAAATGTTTGCTGTGGTTCCCACATCCAGCTCACTTTCAAAGCTTAAACCGTATTCGCTGCCAAAATAGAGCTTTATTCTCTCATTCACATTCCGCACGCCCACGCCGCTCCCCCTTGAGGAGCGCTCTTTTTTCACGAAGATGCCCTCAATTTCCTCGGGCGTCATCCCCGTACCGTTGTCAATGACCTGCAGCAGCACTTTGTCTCCCGTTCTCCGGCCCTTAATCCTGACGGTGCCCACCTCGGATTTGTTCTTTATCCCATGGTAGATGGCGTTCTCAACCAGGGGCTGGAGAATGATTTTAAGCACTTTGTACTGGAGAATATTTTCTTCCACATCGATTTCAAAGTCCAATTTATCCCTGTAGCGCATTTTTTGTATGGTGAGATAGCTTTTTATATGCTCAATCTCACTGTTGATGGAGATGATTTCTTCCCCTTTGCTTATGCTGAGCCTGAACAGCTTGGCAAGGGAGGAAGCCATGAGGACCACCTCTTCCGAATTCTTGCTTTCCGCCATCCATACAATGGAATCCAGGGTATTGTACAAAAAGTGAGGGTTTATTTGCGCCTGAAGGGCTTTGAGCTCGCTTTTACGCTTCAGCTCCTGCTCCTTCACATTCTGGTCCATCAGTTCCTTGATTTTTGAAATCATGATGTTGAAGGCCCTGCTCAGCTCCCCGATTTCATCGGTGCTCTGGATGTCCACCTTGATGTCGAAGTTTCCCTTTTCAACCTTTTTCATCGAAGCTTCCAGCAGTTTGATGGGCCTTGAAATCCTGGAGGAAATCATGATGGAAAGAATGATGGCGATGGCCAGGAAGGCAACGCCTCCGATCAGATAATAGGTCTGGATTTCCCTCTTGTTGGACACCAGCTCGTCCACATAGGCAACTCCGACAATCTTCCAGCCTGTATAATCGGATTCCTTTATGGTGTACATTTTCTTCCCGCTGGCGTCGTTGACGGTAAAGCTTCCGGTCCTGGTCTTCAGCACCTGGTCGATCATTTCCGTCTTGATATTGCTGTATATCAGCTGCTGTTTGGGATGGTAGACAATGTTGCCCTCATTGTCGATGATGAAAATATAGCCCCTCTTGCCCAGTTTTATTTTATTGCACATGTTGTTGATGACACTGTAGTTCAGATCTACCAGAAAAACTCCCAGCTTGTTTTTGCCGTCGTCTCCCGTAAGTTCACGGCTCAGGGACACCACCCACCGGTATTCGTCTTCCAGAATATTTTGGACGTGGGAGGAGGATACCACCGCCTTGCCGCCGGCTTCAATGGCCTTTTTGTACCAGTTCTGGCCTTTGGGATCGGTGTTTTCATTCAACCTTATATTCCGCTTGTTTGATATGAAGCTGCCGTTATACCCGAATACCATGATGGAGGCAATGTCCTGCCTGGTGCTGATAATTGACTTGAACTGTCCGGATATCTTCTGCTCCAGCATTTCCTTGGCGTCAAAGCCGATGGTGGGGGGACTGGTGAGGTACTCCCGCACATCGGAATTGTACAGCACCATCTGGGAGATGTTTTCCATGTGGGTGACATAGGATTCGATGTTGGTATTGACCTGGTCGATGAGCTGGTAGGTATACTCGCGGGAATTTTTTTCCACGGTCTGGGCCGAAAGCCTGTAGGACAGGAAAGCCATTACAAGGAGCGTGGCCACGATCAGACAGGAAAAAGCTACCGCGATGCTGGATTGAATGCTTTTGAAGTTCATATGCCTGAGAGCGTCAAGCCTTCTTCCGATCATAATTTTCACCCTACAGCCTTTCCCTGTATTCCGAAGGAGTGCAGCCCGCCGTCTTTTTGAAAATCAAACTGAAATAATGGGGGTCCCCATAACCTACCTTCTCTGCGATCTCATAGGTTTTCATGCCCGTGGCCTTCAACATCTCCATGGCTTTTTCCACCCTTACCTTTGTAAGGTATTCCACAAACGTATGTCCCGTCTGGCTTTTGAAAACCGAGCTGAAGTAGCTTGTGCTCATGAGCAGGTGCTTGCAGATGGAATTCAAGGAGATGTCCGGGTCCGCATACCTTTCACGGATATATTCCTCCGCCTTGCTGGCCTGCACCTCACAGAAGTCATTTCTTCTGCCCGTCAGGTAAAGGGAGGCCTTTCTGCAGAGGTCCTTAAGCCAGCTCTCGGTTTCATCCAGCGTTTTCATTTTGTATACTTCGGCCAGCAGCGAGCCGTCTTCTCCAAAAACATCCGCCTCCGCCACGCCCAGTTCGTTTAACGCACCGATCACCGACATGACAAGCTGCTGCACCTGGTAGTAGCACTTTTTCATCGATACATAGGATTCTTTAAGGTTCTGGATCAGAGCGACTGCAATCTCGTCGATCTCGGTGATTGTACCCGTCTTGATTGCGGAAACCAGCTTTCTCTCCCAATCCTTATTATAGGCGGGCCTTTCAATAATATTCCCTTCCATGTCGTTGATGCTGATGACCCTGTTCTTTCCCAGCAGGAACCGGTAGTCCAGGGCGGATTGTGCGTACTTGTAGGAAAGGTTTATGTCGTGAATGCCGGAACACACCTTCCCGATTCCGATGGTTACGGTAAATTTCAAATACTTCTCTACCGACTGTCTTATTTCTTCCGCAAGGCTTGTTGCCGCTTCGCGGGCGGAGTCACTGCCGCTGTCTGCAAGAATGATCACCGTCTTGTCGCTGCTGTTCTGGAATACGATGCAATTGCCCCGGGTCTGGGAGATCTCCTCGCATATATTGAAAACTGCAAACTGCATCAGTTCATCGTCCGTTTCCGGGTGTACCAGCTTGAAATCCCCATAATCGTCGATATCTACCGAAAGGGCCAGAAAAGCTTCCCCGGTAAGCTTCATATTGAACTGTGCCAGCTTGTCATGTATTTTGTCATCTTTGTTAATCCCCAGGATGAGCCTGTTCAGAAAACGCTCCTTTAAAAGGGGCAGGCTTTCCCTGAGCTGGCTTTTCAGCCTGTTGAAATCCTCCAGCTTTTCTGTTTCTTCGTCCAGCTCGTTCTTCAGCTTGTCCAGCACATTGCGCAGCTCATTTGCCGTGATGGGCTTTAGCATATAGTCAAAGGCCTTGAGCTTTACCGCCTGCTGGGCGTATTCAAATTCATCGTATCCCGTCAATATGATAACTCTCGTACGCGGATACCTTTCCATGATGAATTTCGTCAGTTCCAGGCCGTCGACAAAAGGCATGCATATATCCGTCAATACGATATCCGGACACAGCTTTTCCACGGCCTCCATCGCTTCAAGCCCGTTCTCACAGTCTCCTACCAGTTCAAACCCGTGTTCATTCCAGTTTATATTTCTTTTTATTCCTTCTCTGACTACCGATTCATCATCTACAATAAGTATAGTATACATAGTATCCTCTCAACCTCTTACTCTCCCTGCCCCGGTGCACCCGGCGGATCGTCACGCCGGACACGCGCAGTGCAATGAGACTGCATAGCAATGTAACTAATAATTATATCAACCACCGGACTTGTTTTCAAATAGATAATATTGCCTTATTTGCTGAAAATCTTTCATTTGGAGAAACCAAAAGCTCTAATTTGCAATTTACAACTAGAGCTTTGGTTTCTTCTTAATGATACAATAAACCGGCCTTTATTACAGCCCCATTTTGATAATTTCTTTAAAGCGCAAATAAACCGAGTCCCATGCGTCAACATTTTGCGGAACATAATCGGCGGTAGGGAAGGAAGCTTTGACCACACGCCTGATTTCCTGCAGGTCCTTCACCTCGCCGAGGGCCAGGGCCTGGACCATAAGATTCCCTATGGAGGTGGCCTCTACCGGACCGGCAATTACATTCCTGCCCGTTGCGTTTGCCGTAAACTGGCACAGCATCCTGTCCTTGATCCCTCCCCCTACCATATGGATTACAGAAAGCGGTTTTCCAAGCAATTCTTCAAGGCTTTCCACTGTATCCCTGTATTTCATAGCAAGGCTCTGGGCAATGCACCGTACGATTTCTCCCTTGCCCTCAGGAACGGGCTGGTTGGTCTTCCGGCAGTATTCACGGATTCTTTCCGGCATATTCCCGGGAGAAATGAACGAGGCATGGCCCGGGTCCACGAAGGAAACGAAAGCCTCCGCCCTGCCGGCCAGCTCCTCCAGCTCCGCAAAGCTGACATAGTCCCCTTCCTTCTCCCACTGCCGTTTGCATTCCTGCACCAGCCACAGCCCCATGATATTTTTCAGCAGCGTTATTTTTCCGCCTACACCGCCTTCATTGGTAACTTCCAGAGCGCTGCTCTTCTCATTTATTACGGGTCTGTCGGATTCGACCCCCATCAGGGACCAGGTACCGCAGCTGATATAGACGAAATTTTCCTCCTGCGCAGGGACGGAAGCGATGGCAGCCTGGGTGTCATGCCCGGCCGTGGCGATCACATTCACCTGGGGCACCCCAAGTTCCTGGGAAATGTCCGGTGTCAGCCTTCCGATGATTGTTCCTGACTTTACGATGTCCGCAAACAGCTCTCCGGGAATCCCCAGCTTGTTCAAAATATCGCCGGACCAGGAGCCCGCATGGGCGTCCAGAAGCTGGGTGGTGCTGGCGATACTGTACTCAGCCGCTTTGACACCCGTGAGGAAATAGTTGAACAGGTCGGGCATCAGCAGGAAACTTTTCGCCTGTTGCAGCAAGGGGGAATTGTGATACTTCATGGAAAAAATCTGCAGGATGGTGTTAAACCACATAAACTCCAGGCCCGTCTTACTGTAAAGCTCCTCCCTGGGGATCACTTCGAAGATTTTATCCATCATGCCCGTTGTTCTCTTATCCCTGTAGTGGTAGGGATTGCCCAGAAGATTTCCCTGTTCGTCCAGAAGTCCGAAGTCCACCCCCCAGGTGTCCACCCCGATGGATGAAATGTCCCTGTGCCCTTTCTGGACACACTTCAGGATGCCCTGCTTCACTTCATAAAAAAGCCTTAATACATCCCAGTACAGGCTGCCGTTGATTTCCACAGGGTCATTGGAAAAGCGGTGTATCTCCTCGATTGTAAGCTTCCCGTCCTCATAAATCCCCAGTATGGCTCTTCCGCTGCTCGCGCCGAAATCAAAGGCCAACATCTTTACGGTTTTATTCATATGCTGCTTACCTCCGTACAGATTAATAAAAGGCAAAAGGGGCATGAATCCAACCCGATCAGCTTGACCCATGCCCCTCATCCTACCCTCTAATTATTTCTTGCCGTATAAAGGTCCGAAGTTTGCACAAGCCCTGTAATCGGAACCTTCCGGATCACTGGTTCCGAAGGCGCTCCATGCAGTGGGCCTGTATACCTTGCTGTCATCCACATTGTGCATGCACACGGGAATTCTCAGGATGGAAGCCAGGGTGATCAGGTCAGCCCCAATGTGTCCATAGCTGAAGGCACCGTGATTTGCGCCCCAGTTGGCCATTACGGAGTACACGTCCTTGAAGGCTCCCTTGCCTGTCAGCACCGGAGCAAACCAGGTGGTGGGCCAGGTGGGGTCGGTACGCTTGTCAAGGGCCCTGTTCACCTCATTGGGCAGTTCCACCGTGTAACCTTCCGCAATCTGCAGCACAGGTCCCAGTCCCTCGATCAGGTTGATCCTGGACAGGGTCACAGGCATGCCGCCTTTTGTCAGGAAGGTGGAGGAATAACCGCCTCCTCTGAAATAGCCTACATTTGCAGGATGCCAGGTTGTTGCATCCAGGCAGTCTGCTGCTTCCTGGGGAGTGATTTCCCAGAAGGGCTTCATTGCGGGCTGGCCGTCGATGCTCTGCTGTCCGGAGCCGTCCAGCGCAGCGGAACCTGAATTGATCAGGTGGATGATTCCGTTTGCAGCCCGTCCCGTCAGTTCGGTACCGGTAACACGTTTTACCGCATCGGCACTCCAGAAGGTCCTCACGTCGGCAAAAACCTGAGCCGTATTGGTGAGCAGGTGTCCGAGGAGCATTGTGATTCCATTGAGGCTGTCATTTTCCGTTGCCACGACATAAGCCTGCCTGATGCCATTCCAGTCAAAGGATGAATTCAGTATTGCTTCCATAAAATCGCCGTTGGGGAAATGGTCGGTCCACTGCCTCTGGCCCTGGAAACCCGATGCAATTGCATTGTGGCCCATGGCCTCTTCTCCGAAGCCCAGTTCTGCAAGCCTTGGATTGCCTACCATCAGATCCCTTGCAATCAGGGTCATTTTGACGACAAATTCCCAGTCACTGTCCTTTTTCTCCCTGGTGCTCTGAATTGCAGGATCATTGTTGTCGGGACCCTCCTTGCAGTTTTCCTTCACCCATTTTAAAGCCTTCTCATATTCTGCCTTGTCATAAATCTCTTCATCGATTCTTCTTATGAACTCCGACATATCCACGTATTCATTTCTCATGCCCAGGTATTTCTGGAAGAACTCTTCGGTAACGATGGAACCGCCGATACCCATGGACACGGAACCCATGGAAAGGTATGACTTGCCGCGCATGGTGGCAGCAGCCAATCCCGCTTTTACGAACCTTAAAATCTTTTCCTTTACATCTTCAGGCACATTGGTGTCCCCTGCATCCTGTACGTCTCTTCCATAGATGCCAAAGGCGGGCAGGCCCTTCTGATTGTGAGCCGCCAGAACCGCCGCAAGGTAAACCGCTCCGGGACGCTCGGTTCCGTTAAAGCCCCAGATTGCCTTGGGCACAAAGGGGTCCATGTCCATGGTTTCGGTGCCGTAACACCAGCAGGGAGTAACGGTGAGAGATACGCCGATATTTTCCTTTGCAAATTTTTCAGCACATAAAGCAGCCTCTGCTACTCCTCCGATGGTAGTATCCGCGATTACGCATTCCACCGGCATTCCATTGGGATGCCTCAGGTTCTCGGTAATCAACTTTGCGGCAGCTTTTGCCATATTCATTGTCTGAACTTCAAGGGATTCTCTTACGCCCCTTCTGCGTCCGTCGATGGTAGGACGTATGCCCACCTTCGGCAGCCCTCCGAGAAGCCTGTTGGCCGGTTCATTCACTTTCAAATCCTTAACATTTGCCATTCTAGTGCCCTCCTTCTCTCTGATGCACACGATTACATTTTATCTATATTTACACCTGCAAAGCTGCAGGTATTAAATATTCAGGTGACTTTAAGCTCTGTCTTTAGCCGTATAATCTGGGGAAAAACCAATTCTTCCCCGTTGATCCTTCCCAGCAGAAGCTGTGCCGCCCTGCCGCCGATCTCAGTAATGGGTTGGTCCACAATCACATTGCAGAAACCCAGCACGGAGGTCAGTTCCATATCGTCGAAGCTGGCGATGGATACGGGGTTTTCATGCTCCCTGCCGTGCTCCATCAGGTATTTTGTGGCGCCTACATGCATGAAATAGTTAGATACAAATACATAGCTGGGAGGATTCCCGGATTCCATAATGCCCTTCATGGCCTCATAGCCGCTCCGTACATGAAAGTCTCCAAACCTCACAATGCTCTCCTCCACAGGAATGCGGTAATCTCCCAGCGCCCTGGTATAGCCCTCATACCTCTCCCTTGCGGAAGTAAGCCTCATATCCCCGCCGATAAACCCAATCCTCCGGTTGCCGTTATTGATCAGATACTCGATGGCCGAATAGCAGCCATTGATGTTGTCCACCAGTACCGCATCCGCCGTGAAGCCGTCCACCAGCCTGTCTACCAGCACTACGGGAATATTTTGCCCCGTCAGCCGGTTTAAATGCACCCCGTCGTCGGAAGTGGGAATGAGGATGATGCCGTCCACACATTTTTCCACCAGCAGCTCGAACCGCTGCTTTTCTTCCTCCACACTTTCGTTTGAGTTACAGACGATTACATTGTAGCCCTGTTTCCTCAGTTCGTCCTCTACTCCCTTTGCCACCGACATGTAAAAGTTGTTGGCCAATTCAGGGCATATAAAGCCTATGGTGTAGGTTTTGTTGGTTTTAAGGCTTCTAGCGATGTTATTTATTTTATAATCCAGCTCTTTAATGCTTTCCAGAACTCTGGCTTTCGTTCCCGGACTTATTCTGGGGTCATCATTGATTACCCTCGAAACCGTTGCCGTTGAAACCCCTGCCAGCTTTGCCACATCTTTTACGGTAATTGCCATATTAACCTCATTTTCTTATGCACACGATTACATTTTATATTATTCGCCGAAATAAAAAAAAATCCTTCTTTTTCAGAAAGATTTTTTTTGGAAAAGTATCCGCGGTCTTTATTGACTTATTTAAAAAACTCATCGTACAGGGCTTTTACCGTCTTTTCACTGTCTGCCGAATCCACGCCGAACATTACGCTCACTTCGGAAGAGCCCTGGTTGATCATTTCGATGTTGATGCCCGCCTTTGCCAGCGCCCCGGTAGCCCTCACAGCCACACCGATGGCATGGGACATGCCCTCGCCCACAATCATGGCGATGGCTTTATTCCTTTCTACAAACACGTCGTCCACCTGCAGTTCGTCGATGATGCGCCGGCATACCTTGGCCTCTGTCTCTTTATCGAACTGCTTTTCACGTATGATGACCGATATGTTGTCGATCCCCGACGGCGTGTGTTCATAGGAAATGGCCTCATCCTCCAGTATCTGGAGCAGCTTCCGCCCGAAGCCGATCTCCCTGTTCATCATGTACTTGCTTATGGAAATGGAACAGAAGCCGGTGTCGCAGGCGATTCCCACCACAGGCCCGTTACAGGTCTCACGCTTTGTGACGATCATCGTCCCGGGCGCCGAAGGGTTGTTGGTATTTTTTATGTTTACAGGTATTCCTTTGCGGTATACCGGCTCAAGAGTCTCCTCATGCAGCACCGAAAAGCCCGCATAGGAAAGCTCCCTCATCTCCCTGTATGTAAATACGGGAATTGCCTTGGGCTTTTCAATGATGTTGGGGTTGGCCGCATACACGGAATCCACGTCGGTGAAATTCTCGTATACCTCCGCCCCCACCGCGGCAGCCAGGATGGAACCCGTGATGTCCGAGCCTCCCCTGGGGAAGGTTACCACATCTCCTGCCGCCGTATATCCGAAAAATCCCGGAAAGATCATGATGCCTTCCCTGTTCCCCAGTGCCGCCAGGCGGTCATAGGATTCGGGAAGTATGCGCGCGTTGCCGAACTCATCGCTGAGGATCATCCCCGCTTCCCCGGGATTGACGTAACAGGCGTTATGGCCTTTGCTCCGCAGGTATTCAGCCACAATTTTTGCGGTATTGTCTTCTCCTGCGGCTTTCAGGGAGTCCATAAACTTGTCTTTATCCACAGGCCACGCAGCCAGCCTTTTCTTAAGGTCCACTTCAATGGTATCTACAATGGCGGGTGACAATTTGAAATCACCTGCGATTTCCCTGTACCTGGCTACAACGGCCTCCAGTTCTTCTTCGGCCTTTCCTTCTGCCATGAATTTATTTGCAAGCTGAATGAGGAGGTCGGTTACTTTGATATCTTCCTTATACCTTTTGCCCGGTGCCGATACCACTACCAGCCGGCGCCCAGGGTCTGCCGTGACAATTTCACAAACCTTCTCAATCTGCTCCGCATTCGCAAGTGAAGTTCCTCCGAATTTTGCTACCTTCATTCATACAACCTCCGTTTGTTCATTAATGGGGACTCAAAACCTCTATATTTAAAATTATGTATATACTTCTTAAATGGAAGCTATTCCAGCACCCTGATTATGTTCCGTATTTCCAGTGTACCGCTTCCGTTTTGCAGGTCCTTCACCGTCTGGCGGAGCTGATCTTCCCGCTTCTTCTCCGTTACAAAGGCAAGCTCGTCCTGTATCTTAAACTGAAAAGGCTTCACCCATTCCACGCTTCCGAAAACCTCTCCGATTCTCCTTGAAGCCTCCTCCGGCCTGCTTGTTCCTGCTCTTATAAAGTATTTGCCTTCCACGGTGCCGGGATCCATCATATTTTCTTCCTCTCTGACCTCCCAGACATCCTCCTGGTTCAAGCCCATATGCTTTACAATGTCGATGATATCCGCCACCACAGCGCTGGCAGTGGGCAGCTTACCCGCACCCCGGCCATAGAACATGGCATCTCCCAGCGCATTTCCGCTGACGACGATGGCGTTGAACACATCCTCCACATTTGCCAGGGGATGCTCCTTGGCCACAATGGCAGGGCTAATCCTCGCACAAATCTTATCTCCGATCTTTTTGCTCTGGGCCACAAGCTTTATTGTGGAATCCATTGCCTCGGCATACTGCATATCCGCGACGGTAATGCCCGATATGCCCTCGGTGGGTATCTTTTTGTAATCCACATACTGGTGGTAAGCGATGGAGGACAAGATGGCAATCTTCCTGCAGGCGTCATGACCCTCCACATCCGCTGTCGGATCAGCTTCGGCATAGCCCTTTGCCTGGGCGTTTTTTAAGGCTTCCTCAAAACTCTTGCCTTCCCTTTTCATCTGGGTAAGAATGTAGTTGGTCGTCCCGTTCAAAATACCGGTGACGGCATTGATTTCATTTGCTGCGAGGCATTGGTTCAAGGGACGGATGATGGGTATTCCGCCTCCCACGCTGGCTTCATAGAAATAGTAAACGCCGTTGTCCCTGGCCATTTTCAGAAGCTCCGGACCCCGGGACGCCACCAGTTCCTTGTTGGAGGTTACCACATGCTTTCCGGACTGCAGGGCCCGTCTGGTAAATTCATAGGCGATGCCTGCTCCGCCGATGGTCTCAACGATGATGCTTATGGTCTCATCGCCGAAAACCTCTTCTGCATCTTTGGTCAACAGCTCCTTCTCCGGGTCGCCGGGGAAATCCCTGATGTCCAGCACCTTCTTCACGCAGATCGTCTCTCCCGCCCTCATGCTTATGCTTGAACTGTTCTTTTTTATGACCTCAACCACTCCCGAGCCAACCACGCCGTAGCCCAGTACCGCCACATTCACCATGCCTCTGCCTCCCCTATTCTCTGGATAGAATCTCCTGTCTTCTGACCCCCTGGATCTTGCCGATTTCATCCATCATGTCCTTTATATCCTTCACCATGCTCTGGGTTTCCACCGATATGGTAATATCGGCAAGACCATTGATGGGTATGTTCTGATTGATGGTCAGGATATTTGCCTTGGCCACCGCAATCTGGTTTATGATGCTGGACAGAATCCCCGAGAAGTCTTCCACGACAAAAAAGAGAGTAATCACCTTTCCTCTCGACATCTCATAAAAGGGAAACACATAGTCCTTGTATTTATAAAATGCACTCCTGCTTAAGCCTACTTCCTTCACAGCCTCATTGACTGCTTTGACCGAGCCCTTGCTGAGGATTTTTTTGACCTTGATCACTTTTAAAAATACCTCGGGCAATACCGAGCTGTCCACAAGAAAGTATTTGGAATCCTTATTCATAACCCCTCCGGTGTCCGTCATAAAAAAACAAGTGTATTTACATTGTGTTATCGTAGCACAATCCTGTCCCATTTTCAATACTATCTTGACAACTATATTCTGTTCTCAACATGAATTACATTGTCTATATTGATTACGTCCCCCATGCTGCCGATCTGCTCCATGGCCGCATTCATCGACAGTTTTTTCGCCGCGTGGGTCACGAATATGAGGGGCACCTCATCCTGGTTTTTATCCTTCTGGATAACGGAAGCAATACTCACTTCATGGTTCCCGAAAATTCCTGCAATTTTGGCCAGCACACCGGGTTTGTCTTTGACTGTAAGCCGGATAAAGAAGCCGCTTTCCCAGTTGTCGTTGAATACAACATCCTGTGCCTCCGCTTCGCTCTTGTTGAACACGGCATACTTATGCTTGCCGCCCCGCTGGCATGCCGTAATGATATCGGACACCACGGCGCTTCCCGTGGGCAGGTCCCCCGCTCCTCTCCCGTAAAGCATCAGGCTGCCTACCGCATCCCCGTTGATAAACACCGCGTTGAAGGAATCCCTTACCGAGGCCAGGGGATGGTTTTTGGGAATGAAGGTGGGGTGTACCCGTGTTTCAACAACGCTCCCCTTTCTCTTGCCGATTGCCAGCAGTTTAAGGACATATCCCAGCTCTCTTCCGAATTCGATATCATCCTTTTTCAGCCCCGTGATTCCTTCCCTGTAGATATTTTCAATGTGCACCCTTGTGTGGAAGGACAAAGAGGACAGGATGGACAGCTTGTATACGGCGTCAAAGGCCTCGATGTCCGCCGTAGGGTCCGGTTCTGCATAACCGAGCCTTTGGGCCTCCTTCAGTACGGCATCAAAATCCTGTCCCTCTTCCGACATTTTGGTTAAAATGTAATTGGTGGTTCCGTTAATAATCCCGATGATGCTGTTTATTTTATTTGCCTGGAGGGATTCCCCCATCACCTTGATGATGGGAATGCCGCCGGCCACACTGGCTTCATAGTAAAGACCCACCCCATTTTTTCTTGCGGCCTGCTCAAACTCCTGCCAATGCCGGGCCACAACCTCTTTGTTGGCGGTCACGACGGTTTTTTTATTCTCCAGGGCTGCAAGAATATACTGCCTTGCCGGTTCTTCCCCACCCATAAACTCTGCAACCACAGAGATTTCCGGATTGTTTATGATATCCTCGATCCTG